>JAISXR010000105.1 GCA_031270375.1 Synergistaceae bacterium
GCGATACTTTAGAATTTCGATTCCGGGGTGATATTGGTCGATTGAGCCCGGGGTGATATTGCTCATGCCTTCTACCATATCACCCCAATATCAATTATCTCATTTGGCGATAATTTTGCTTTCCTTTTCCAGTTTATCTGGGATAGGAAAACGCCTTATCTTTTCACCGCTCGGCTATCGTGTTCATGCGCCTGCCTGCCCGCGGCAGCACTACGACATCGTGAACACGGTGCCGCTGTTGCCCTGGAGGGCATCCAGCGCTTTGTCCAGCGACGTTATTATCGCTTTTTTGTCGGGGAAGCGGCGGACAAATTTTATGGCCGCCATGACCTTCGGCAGCATGCTGCCCGGGGCGAACTGCCCTTCTTCCACGTATTTCACGGCGTCACGCACGGTCATATGCGATACTTCCCTCTGATCCGGCTTGCCCCAGTTGACGCATACCCGCTCGACGCCGGTCAGTATGAGAAAGTAATCGGTTTGGATGTCCTCGGCCAGCAGTTCCGCGGTCATGTCCTTGTCGATCACGGCGGGCACGCCCGAGAGGGAGCCGTCCATGTTCTCGATGACGGGGATCCCGCCGCCGCCGCCGGTGATGACTATGGTGCTGTCCCAAAGGCGCTTTATCGAGTCGATCTCGGTTATGCGGAGCGGGTTGGGGGATGCGACGTAACGCCGCCAGCCGCGCCCGGCATCCTCTTTCATCACATAGTCTTTCTCCTTGGCGAGGCGCTCGGCCTCCTCTTTTGTGAAGAACGCTCCTATGGGCTTCGTCGGGTTCAGGAAAGCGGGGTCGTTTTTATCCACCACGACCTGGGTGAGTATCGTTACGACCGGGATGTTGCGGTTCCTGTACCTTATCGCGTCGCGCAGGCACTGCTGAATCTGGTAACCGATGTATCCCTGGCTCATGGATCCGCACACGTCGAACGGCATCACGGGAAGCGCCGCGTCGGCCTGAGCGGCGATCTCCTGAGACAGCGCGATTTGCCCTATCTGCGGCCCGTTTCCGTGGACTATCGCCATCTCGTAGTCGTGGTAATTCAGCTCCGCTATGCGCGCGCAGGTGCGTCGCACGACCCCGAACTGCGCCTCGGCAGTCGGAGGGGTTCCCGGCTCCTGAAGGGCATTGCCGCCCAGCGCTATTACAACTTTCTTGCAGTCCATTTCGCTCCCTCCTTTTAAGATCAAAACCTCGGTCGCCGCCCCGAGGTTTTATCCGCTATTTGAACGCCGCGCGAGCCGCTTCATGGGATATTTCGATGCCGCGCGCGATATCCGCCATCGGCACGTTGAGTGCCGGACGGAAACGTACCGTGCGCGTGCCGCAGGGAAGAATCAGCATGCGGCGTTTGGCGCACTCGGCGAGGAATTTCGAGCGCAGCTCCGTGGTCTTGATGTCGTAAGCGCACATCAGGCCTTTTCCCCGGACGTTGCCGATGAATTCGGAGAACTCGGATTCCAGACCGCGAAGACCGTCTATCAGGGCCGGGCCGGCTTTGCCGGACACGTAGTCGAGAATGTGCTCGTCGCGGTAGATTTCGAGGTATTTCGCCGAGCGCACCATGTCGGTGAGATTGCCGCCCCAGGTCGAGTTGATGCGGCTCGATACCTTGAAACAGTTCCGCTCTACCTCGTCGACTTTCGGCCCGGCGGCGATGCCGCAGATCTGCGCTTTTTTGCCGAACGAGAAGATGTCCGGAACGACGTGATACTGCCATGCCCACATTTTGCCGGTGATACCCATGCCGCACTGCACTTCGTCGAAGATGAGCATCATCTCGTTTGTGTCGCAGATGTCCTTCAATTGCCTGAAGAACTCGGTGCGGAAGTGGTTGTCCCCTCCCTCTCCCTGGATCGTCTCTATGATGATGGCGCAGTGTCCATCCGGATCGTTCGCGATGGCGCTTTTGATCTGCTTTATGGCCTGCGCTTCGAGCCATTCGACGATGCGGATATTTTTTTCGAGCGGGAACGTGATCTTGGGGTTGATTATTCTCGGCCAGTCGCGGAACTTCGCGAAACGCTGATGTTTGTTGGGATCGGCGGTATTGGTGACGGAGAGCGTGTAACCGCCGCGTCCGTGGAACGCCTCGTTGAAGTGGATTATCTTGGTGCCTTTGGCGCCGGATTCCGCTTCGCCGGGCGTTATTCCGCCGCGGGCGGCCAGTTTCTGAACCTTCCAGTCCATCGCCACTTTGAAGGCGTTTTCGACCGCGAGCGTTCCGTAGTCGACCAGGAACAGATGCCCGAACCCATCCGGGAGCGCCGCTTCCCCGAACGTCCTGACGAACTCCCCCATTTCCAGCGTGTAGATGTCGGAGTTCGCCACCTTGTTGATTGCGGCGCGGAATATCTTCTCCTTGAAAGTGTCGTCCGTGAGCGCCGGATGGTTCATCCCAAAGGGAGCCGAAGCGAAAAACGTGTAAAAATCGAGCCAGTCGTCGCCCGTTCGCGCGTCGATGACATGACTGCCCTTCGATTTTTCCATGTCGATGACGATGTCGTAACCGTCGCGCAGCATGTACTTTTCGATGACCGGGAAAACCTCGTTCGGTGTTATGTTGAATTTCGCTGGCATGAAAATACCCCCTCAGATTTTTATGCATCTGCGAATGTGTGGACATGTCCGTAATCTGTGAACAAATTCTAACACGTACATCCCCAAAAATAAAATAGCAAATTTACGTAGTTTATTTTTAGGTAAATTTTTCCCGTGGCGAGGTTAAAGGGAAGATACACAATATAACGGATATTTACCATCGGATTTCCACCGCTGAACGATTCATCGCCTTCGGATATATTGGGAGATTAATAAATTTTCATTGATATACAGTTTATTATCGATGGGTGTCTGGTGCGGCAAACGGCTTATCCACAATGCCCGGTCATTTTTACGGGAGCGGTTATGCGTATATTCGTAATGTTTGCGCCGCCATTCGTTCTATAGTATAATTCTATAAAATTTTTTACGGAGGCGGCTGTGGTGTCTCAATTTGAATTTGTAAGCTGCAGATTGGCGATACAGATTTGTATAGGGCATTTCCCGGACGGGCGTGAGCGCCACCGCACGTTCAGCATAAAAAATATCAGGAGGGACGCGGACGACGACGCCTTGATTGCTGTTGTTCGCGCCATTGGATCGCTTCTCGCTTATCCCGTCACGAAGGCTCGGCTTATCGTAAAAGAAAGGCACGTGCTGTTCGACACAAAGCACGGCATGAATCGTAAAGACGGCGCCGACGCGCCTCGTCTCGAAACGATGCCTCGCGCCGCGCGAATGGAAAGAGTTTTCGCAAAATCGGCGGAACCGGCAAAAATAGCCGCCGGCATATGTTCATTTTTTAAAACGTTTTTCGCGGACACTGTCAAAAATATCAATACGGATGCCGTAAGGGTTTAAATCTTCACCCTTCAGGCTCCTAACGATAAATCAGCCCTTCTTTAAAGGGCAAAATGCCGTTTAAGCGAATTAATCAGCGCTTTCTTTATCGCTGTTTACTCCTGTAGTTTCGGCGGATCACTTTATATGTCCGGTGATCCGATTGGTTTTATCGTGAACCGGGAGGCGGAATAATGCGGGGGGAAGGCGCCCGACGACCGGACATAGAAAGGGGCCGTATTCTTGGACGAATCTGTCATTGTCAAAATGGAGCACATTCAGAAACGCTTTCCCGGGGTCCACGCGCTGGATGATGTCAACTTCCTCCTGAAAAGCGGCAGCGTTCACGGTCTTGTGGGCGAAAACGGCGCGGGGAAATCGACACTTATGAAGGTGTTGACCGGCATATACACGAAGGACTCCGGATCCGTTACGGTAAAGGGGCGCGCGGTGAACTACGCCTCCCCGCGCGACGCGCTGAACGACGGGATCGTGATGATACATCAGGAGCTGAATCTGATGCCTCACCTCACCGTCGCCGACAATATCTTCATCGGAAGGGAACCGAGAATAGGCCCCATCCTCGACGACGCGAAGAAAAACATGATGACGAAGGAGCTTCTGGAGTCGCTTCATCTCGACATAGACCCGAGAACGCGAATTTCCAGGCTGTCGGTCGCTATGCAGCAGATGGTGGAGATAGCGAAGGCCTTTTCGTACAGGGCCGAGGTGATGATCATGGACGAGCCCACGGCCGCGCTGACGGCGGCGGAAGTGGAGGAGCTGTTTACTTTTATCCGGGATATGAAGGCGCGCGGGCTCGGCATCGTCTACATCTCCCACCGGCTGGAGGAACTGTGGGAGATAACGGACGAGGTGACGGTCATGCGCGACGGTCAGTTCGTCGGAAACCTCGCGACCAAGGATGCCGACATGGGCCGGATCATCGGCATGATGGTCGGGCGCGTGATATACGAGGAGCCGAAGCTCCACAGTACGACGCCGCGAGACGCCCCGGAAGTCTTGAGGGCCGAGAACCTCTCAGCGCCCAGTGTGCGGAACGTGAGCTTCTCTCTGAAGAAGGGCGAGATACTGGGGTTCGCGGGCCTGATGGGAGCGGGGCGCACGGAGACTATGAAGCTCGTCTTCGGCGCTAATCCGAAAACCGGCGGCAGAATATTCCTGCACGGCAGGGAGACCACGATAAACAGCCCGAAGGACGCGGTGACGAACGGAATAGGTTATCTCTCGGAGGACAGGAAGGCGCTTGGGCTGGCCATCGGGCTTTCCGTCTCGAACAACATAACTATGGCCGACCTCGCCAAGTTCGCCTCCAGGGGCATCGTAAACGATCGGAGGATAGCGGCCGAGTCGAGCCACTACGTCGAAAAGATGGATATCCGCACCCCGTCCGTGTCCCAACTGGTGGGCAACCTGTCGGGAGGCAACCAGCAGAAGGTGGTCGTGGCAAAGTGGCTGCTCAGGGATTGCGAAATCCTGATAATCGACGAACCGACGAGAGGCATAGACATCGGCGCGAAGAGCGAGATATATAAACTCATGAACCAACTGGTCGAGGAGGGAAAATCCATCATCATGATCTCATCCGAATTGCCGGAGCTTCTGCGTATGAGCGACAGGATAGCGGTGATGTGCGAGGGCAGAAAGACCGGAGAGATCGGCATATCGGAAGCGACGCAGGAAAAGATCATGCAGCTGGCCACGTCGAGGGGGACGATCGCCGCGAACGATATGTGACGCGGACGCCATTTCATGACGGATGCCGCTATACGACAGAATTAGGGAAACACTAAATCAGTCTTTTCTTAAGGAGCGAGGCCGATGAACGTTGACAATAACTCTTTGAAACAGGGCGGTTTCCATATTGATTATCAAAAGCTGTTCGCGCCGCTGGCGCTTGTCATCTTGCTTGCGGTGTTCATGATAATAAGCGGCAGGCAGGGGGTGAGGCTGAACCAGTTCGCGATAAACATCCTGGAGGCGGCTTATTTCGTGGGCTTCATGGCGATAGGGGCGACGTTCGTCATCATCACGGGCGGTATAGACCTCTCCAGCGGAACGGTCATGATGTGCGGCGCTATAATAGGCGGAGTCGCGTACAACAAATGGAGGATCCCGATCATACCGGCTCTTTCCGTAGTGGTCCTGGTCAGCATGGCCTTCGGGGCGCTGAACGGGTTTCTGGTCACAAAGCTGAAGCTTCCTCCCTTCATCGCCACGCTCGGCACGATGATGATAGCCCAGAGCGTCGGCGCCATTGTTTCGAGGGTGCAGACGATGCACTACCCGACGATAGCGAGCCCGGATGGATGGTTCAAGACGGTGTTCATACGGACGCCTCAGGGCTTCCCGACCGGGATAGTGTGGCTCTCGGTATGCGCGCTTATCGGAATGTTCCTGCTCAAGAAGACCTTGCTGGGCAAATACACGTACGCCATAGGCTCCAACTCCGAGGCTGCCCGTCTGTCCGGGATAAACACGGCTAACTGGCTGTGGATCGTCTACATCGTCAACGGAATATTCTACGCCGCCACCTTTACGTCGGTCATCCCCGGCACCGGCAACGGCCAGGAGATGCAGGCCATAGCCGGGGTGGTCATAGGCGGGACGTCGCTTTCCGGCGGCACCGGTTCGATGGCCGGCACGATAATCGGCGT
>JAISXR010000216.1 GCA_031270375.1 Synergistaceae bacterium
AATCACCGTCGCCGTCCCGCCGTCGCCGAACAGCAGCGACGTGGAGCGGTCGTGCGGCGAGACAAACGGGCTGTGAGTGTCCCCGTCGAGCAGCAGCACCTTTTTCCGGGCGCAATTCGCGGCCATGCCGGCCACCCACAGCCCGTAAGGATAACCCGCGCACGCCATGCTTACGTCGAAAGCGGGCGCGCCTCGCGGCAAACCGAGGAGTTTATGCGCGTAGGAGGCGTTGTTGGGCATCGAGAAATCCGGCGTCATGGTGACGAAAACGAGCGCGCCGAACTCCGAATAGTCGAAACCGGCATACTCTGACAACGATAAAGCCGCCTTTACGCACAGATCGAGCGCGGTGACGCCGGCATCGGCAAAGCGGCGTCTTTCCACCCCGGTCACTTTGACCGCGGCGTCGAGGTCACGGCCGTAGAGTTCGCGTCCGTACTCGGCGTTTTCTATCGCGTGATGAGGCACGCACGCGGCTATTCCGCCTATCGCGAGACCTTCGAGAGATATCGTGTCAGACATGTTGCCGGGATTTCTCGATCAATATCCAAAGGTCGGCGACGGTGACGGCCGCGTTCAAATCCCCGGGTTCTACCGTCACGCCGTAATCAGTGAAGGCCGCGGACAAGAACATGAATTTGCCGAGCGAATCCCATCCGTCCAACCCGGCGAGCGCCGAAGAGCCATCAAGCGCCGACGAACTGTCCATATTCATGGCGTCGCGTAAAATTTCGATGAAATGTTCCATGCAATACACCTCGTGAAACCGAGAATATCGGCGCATATCGGCTCCCGGCTCATTTTAGCACCAACTATCGTGAATCGGCGCGTAAAAATTGGTGTTATAACCGGATACGTTTTAGTATGGCCTATAATAAAAGGATAGAGAAAATCGCTTGTATTGCACGAATGAAGGCGACGCCGGTGAGAGGGATGATGAAATGAAAAGAGCGGGAATAGAGACAATGGCCTGTTATTTGCCGGAAAGGGCAATGACAAACGACGACTTCGCGAAAGCTCACCCGGACTGGAACGTGGCGAGGACAGAGAGGGCGACCGGGATAAAATCACGCCGGGTCGAAGAGCGTAATGTTCCCGCGTCGGCGATGGCGGTTCGCGCGGCGGAAAAACTGTTCGGGATGACCGGAACGCCAAAAAACGAGATAGATTTCACGATAGTTGTCACCCAGTCGGGAGATTACAGGATGCCGGCGACGGCCTGCCTCGTGCAGGAGCGCCTGGGCCTGCCGCAATCGTCGGGGGCTATGGATATAAATCAGGGGTGCGCGGGACATATCTACGGACTGGCAACGGCCAAAGCTCTGGCCGAAAATGGAAGCGCCCGCAAGGTACTGCTCATAACCGTTGAAAAAACGTCGTTTTTTCTTCATCCGGAGGATTCGACACTGCGGCTGCTGCAGGGCGACGCGGCGGCGGCGGCGTTGATCTCGGTTGACGGCGCCACCGAGATAGGCGCGTTCGATTTCGGAACGGACGGTTCGCGCTATGACAATATTATAGTGCCGTACGGCGGCAGCGCCGAGCCGGCGGAACGGGAAAACGGCGCGGATACGCTGTATGCCTATCCCGAATTCGTAAATATGAAGGGCATGGAGATTTTCAACTTCTCCGTCACGACGGCGCCGAAAACGATCATCGCGGCTCTCCAAAAGAACGGCCTGGAACCGAACGAAATAGATTATTATCTCTTCCATCAGGCAAACCGCATAATTGTCGAAACCATAGGCGCATCAATGAAAATCCCGGCGGAAAAGATACCCATGAACATCAATCGCGTGGGAAATACATCGAGCTGCAGCATTCCGCTGCTGCTCGATGAACTCATGAGAGAAAAAAAACCCGGTTACGGTTCGAAAATATTGCTGTGCGGCTTTGGAGTCGGCCTGTCATGGGCCACTACGGTACTGTCTATTCGTGGAGCTCGTCCATAATTTCGCCTACGTTTTGAAAACCACGCAGGATATCGGGCTGTATGGCGCGCCCGAAATCCTTTTGAATTGCCGACATCAGGAACAGCTTGCCTATGGAATCCCAGTTGTCCACTGATTTCAGCTCCGTCTCTTTTGTAAGCGTGCCCTCGTCGACTCCTATGGTAACCTCTATGAAAGAAATTTTTTCCTCGTCAGTCACAGACAAGCTCCTCTCCGCAATTCTCACGGCTCCAACATGGATTTTCGACAATAGACCGGTTCATCTCAGCGAATCGGTCTTTGCCGAGGCCGAGCGACAATAGAATCGCGTCGGTATTCACGCGGCCTGAATCTTTTTCCTTTAAGTAAGATACGATGCCGTCTTTTCGCTCGACCCTGAGATGAAACTCTTTTTCTACCGTAAACCCGGCGCGAAGCGAATTATCGACGACGATGGCGTTGCTTTTGAAAATCTCGACCACACACTTTTCGCGTCCAAGAAGGCAAAAACCCATGGCCGAGCGCTCAACTCCGCCCCGCTGAAACAGATTCCCGCTTCCGCGCTCCCATCTCATGGATGCGTCCAGATAGAATGTTCTTCCGTCTTCGTCCAGCGTAAACCCATCCTGTCCCATTATTTTACCTTCGAGCGTCTCCACCAGAAACAGCATTTTACGGTCGTTTGCCAGCACGGAATGGATCAGCCAGTTTCGTTTGTTCTCCGGTGTGGCTTCAAACTGAGACAGGAAATTTTCCCTGTACAGCGTCCGAAAACGAGCCATCGTCTCTATCAAAGAGTCGTCCGCGAGGAGAAATTTGTCAAAACCCCTCATATATCCCATGACATCCAAGTTTTCGCCGCGTATTGGGAACCTCAGCCCCCTGCCGTTTGGTATTCCCTTCATTCTCCCGATGATCGCCGGAGCGTTTCCGCGAACTGTCACCGCGTTTCTCCCACGACGCGCGCGATAGCCTCCGCACAGGCACACGCCCCGCGTTTAGCGACGAGACCTCTCAACGTGCCTCTGCCGGGAGAGAACTTCAGGGCTTCGCGTATTGATTCGATATTCACGTCACGCCAGTCGCCTAAATTGTACGCCGCGCCGATTCCGCTCAGGATTTCGCCAAAGCCGCGCTGATTTGCGGCGGCCGTGAATACGGCAAGTTTTTTCCCCAGCGACAGGGCTTCGTAGGCCGTGACGCTCGCGCTTGATATTACAAAACCGGCACACGCCAGCAACGACGCGAAATTATCCGGGGCGGCCAATGCCTCGACGTTGCGGTTTCCCGAAATTTCCCGCAGCACGCGGAGTTTTGCCTCCTCGGCGACCAATGGTCCCAGCACGATGGTGAGCCGCTCCATATCGCCGCGCCACCAGCTCGACATATCCGCGGAACAGCCCAACACGTCGGAGGCGCCGGCTATAAACAACACATAATCCCCCTCTTCCGGCTCAAGCCGCCAATATTCCTCGCGCAGCATGGCATACCGCGGCCCGATCAGGCATTCGCAACGCGCTTCGCCGTAGAGGTTTCTGCTCGCGCCTATGCCATAATTTATCAGCACGCTCGCGAAGCGCTCCGCCCCCTTGTCGTGGAGATCATCAATGACCACGAGCGGCATCCGCTCCGCAACGCGCATGTAAAAATCCCCGCCGGGTATATAGCTGTCGACCACGGCAAAGTCCGCGCTGTCCGGCGCTGGAAGATACCCGTCCGAGAACGG
>JAISXR010000239.1 GCA_031270375.1 Synergistaceae bacterium
GAAGCCATGAGCAGATTTTTCGCCTCTCGCGAGGAGGGGGTGTTGGGTTTGCTCAACCTCCTCACGGGAGGCGCGTTGAGCCGTTTTGGGATATTCGCCTTGGGAGTCGGTCCCTACATCAACTCGAGCATCGTGATGCAGCTTCTCACCGGAGCGTTCCCGGCGCTCGCGAAAATGCAGAAGGACGAGAAGGGCGAAGGGCGCAAGAAGATCACTCAGTACACCCGCATAGCGACGATATTTTTCGCGCTCGTCCAGGCAATAGGCCTGATAGCGTGGCTTCGGAACCTCAGCGTCTTTACGGGCGGATATTTCGAATGGCTGCTCGCCGTATCGACGGTCACAACGGGCGCTATCGTGGTCATGTGGCTCGGCGAGGTCATGTCCGATCACGGTATAGGCAACGGGACTTCCATGCTGATATACGCCGGTATAGTCGCCCGCCTGCCCAGAACGATCATCGACACCGCGGGACGCGTCATCAGCGTGCAGTTCAATATCGTAGCGGTCGTGGCCGCTATCGCCGTAGTGATCGCGGTCGTCGTCGGCTGTATCTATCTTCAGGAGGGAAAACGCAGGCTGCCGGTGCAATACGCCAAACGTCAGGTGGGGAACAAGGTATACGAAGGCCGGAGCACTTTTATACCCCTTCCGATCAACCCGGGTGGAGTCATTCCCATAATTTTCGCGACATCAATTCTCCTGTTTCCCTACACAGTCGCCAGTTTTTTCGAGGGCTCCGCGGCAGAGGGTTTCAGGAAGATATTCTCTCCCGACCACGTCGTGTATATGATCGTCGAAGTCCTGCTGATAGTAGCTTTTTCGTATTTCTACAAGGAAATCGCGATAAATCCCGGCGAATGGGCGAGTAACATGAAGGACCACGGGGGAGCCGTATCGGGTTATAGACCCGGGCGGCAGACGGCCGACTACATCGTCAGGGTGATGAACAGAATAACGCTTTGCGGAGCGTTGGCTCTTTCGGTGATTCAGCTCGTCCCGAACCTCATCTCGCAGGTTATCAAGGTCGAGACGCTCGCTTTCGGCGGAACGGCGATAATCATCGTCGTTGGAGTGGCGCTCGATACGGTTCAGCAGATCGAAAGCCAACTCCTGGCGCGGCACTTCGAGGGAATAGTGAAACGTCAGCGCAAGAGCGGAAGGCTGTTGTGACAAAGGACAAATGCGAATAATACTGATCGGTCCTCCGGGCGCAGGCAAGGGGACTCAAGCGGTTGCGGTGAAGTCGAAATTTCCGGTCGACCACATTTCAACGGGCGATATATTGAGGGAGAACGTTCGCGCCGGTTCTCCCCTCGGCATTGAGGCAAAAAAGTTCATGGACTCAGGTTCGCTCGTGCCCGATGTCCTGATTATCGAAATGATGCGGGAGCGGCTGGCAAAAGTATCTGTCGGGTTCATGCTCGACGGGTTTCCGAGAACCGTAGCGCAGGCCGAGGCTTTGGACGAATTGATGAAAGAAATGTCCATGCCTCTTGACGCTGCGATACTGCTTGAAGTGCCCGACGAGACCGTGGTGAAACGTCTTGGCGGGCGTAGGGTTTGCTCATCGTGCGGCGCGATATTTCACGTCACGGGAAACCCGAACAAGATCGAGGGAATTTGCGATATCTGCTCTGGGCCGGTCATCCAGCGCGACGACGACAGAGAAGAGGTCATAAGGCGCAGACTGTCGGTATATCACAAGAATACCGCGCCCCTTGCCGAGTATTACGAAAAATCCGGACTGCTGCACAGGGTTGACGCCGGCGGCCCTCTCGACGCCGTTAAGGCGCACCTCGAATCGGTCGGGCTGTAATGATCACGTTCAAGAAATCCGACGAAGTGGCGAAGATGAAGCGTGCCGGCAGGGTCGTCGCGGATATTCACGACGCCATGAGGGAGCGTATTCGCACCGGTGTCGATACGCTGTCCCTGAGCGACGAGGCGGACAGAATTCTGGCGCTCTCGTCGGCTAGATCTCCGTTCATGGGCTACAGGACGCGCGGGGTGAGGATGCCTTTTCCCAACTCGATTTGCGTCTCGATAAACGAGGAGGTCGTGCACGGTATTCCGAGCCGTGACAGGATTCTTCGTGAGGGTGATATCGTGAGCATAGACGTGGGGGCCATAATCGACGGGTATAACGGAGACGCGGCCTGCACGTATCCTGTGGGGGAAATATCCCCTAAAAGGGCTGAACTTCTGAGGGTCACGCTGGAGGCTCTGCATATAGGTATAAAGGAAGCGGCCGCCGGTCGCACCATAGGAGATATAGGACACGCCATTGAGGTATGGGTTTTGGGAAACGGGCACGGGCTGGTGAGGGAGTATTCTGGTCACGGCATAGGGCGCAAAATGCACGAGGCGCCGCAGGTTCCCAATTACGGCGCTCCTCATTCCGGCGTGACGATAAAACCGGGCATGACGTTCTGCATCGAACCTATGGTGATGAACGGCGGCGAAAAGATCGAGTCCGCCGAAAACGGGTGGACTGTCGTCACAAGCGACAAATCGGACGCGGCCCACTTCGAGCATACGCTGCTGATAACGGACGCGGGCGCGGAAATACTGACTCCATGGGAATGAGCCGTGACGGGCGCGATTTCCCCCTGGGCAGTTTGGTCATCGTAAAGCGAGGTCATCACGCGGGTTCGGTTTTTGCTGTTCTGGGGATTTTAAACGAACAAAATCGTGATAGAATCCTGATTGCCGACGGAAGACGGATTTCCGCGGGTAATCCGAAAAAAAAGAATCCGCGGCACGTGTTGGCGGCTGGAATCGTTTCCTCCGACGTAGCGGAACGACTCGCAGGGGGGCACAAAATCGACGACGGGTGGCTTGTGGAAGTCATTTCGCGTCTTAAAAACTGAGATTTTACGTCTTGGTACCTTAGGGAGGTTGGTCATTCCGTATGTCGAAAGACGATGTCATAGAAGTAAAGGGCAAAGTTGTGGAGCCGCTTCCGAACGCGATGTTCAAGGTAGAGCTGGAGAATGGGCACAGGGTTCTTGCCCATGTATCCGGTAAAATGAGGATGCATTTCATACGCATCCTGCCAGGCGACAGGGTTTTGATACAACTGACCCCTTACGATCTTACAAGAGGCAGGATAGTGTACAGATATAAATAGGAGGTCTGGTGAGACGATGAAAGTACGGCCGTCGGTCAAGACAATATGCGAATATTGCAGGATAATCAAAAGACACGGTGTAGTCCGCGTCATTTGCAGCAGAAATCCGAGGCACAAACAGCGTCAAGGCGC
>JAISXR010000121.1 GCA_031270375.1 Synergistaceae bacterium
CTTTTCCAGGCTGTGTCGCGCCATTTGTGCGGTCTGCCGGTCATTTACGATACCGCCCGCAGCAATGCCAAATTTTCAGAATGACAACCGCCCCCTTCTTTCTGGCGCAATTATACCAAGTCCTCGGCGGTATTGCCATGTCTTGCCTGTCCCGCTACGACACCGAAATTAATTAACTTTCGAAACAACCCCAGATTTGGTTTAGCGCTTTACAAATTGTTTCGTATTTGTCAAATTTTTGCTTATAAATGGCGTTTGCTTTAAGATCAGGAGGAATGGGCGGAGAAATTTTCACCATCGTTTCCGCGGCTTCCTCATAATTCCCGAATACTTTCGCGGCTACTGAAGCAGCCATTGCCGCTCCTAAAGCCCCGAGTTCGGAAACGCCGTTCACGGTTTCGATGGGGAATCCCAAAACATCGGCGAATATTTGCACCCAAAGTCTCGAATTCGCCGCCCCACCCGCAAGGCGTATCGCGCTTGGTCTTTCGCGCACGGACAACAGTCTGTCAATGTGCTTTTTCGCGGAAAAAGTCACTCCTTCGTAAACCGCCCTCAACATATGGGCGCGCGTATGAAAACTCGTCATACCCAAGAAAGACGCCTTCGCGAGAGGGTGTTCGCTCGAACCGTACAAAAACGGCAGAAAATAAACTTCCGAAGCGTCGGGCGGCACGCTCGACACTAGTTCGTCGATGAGTTGATAAATTTTCATGCCGGGCGGCAGCGGTTCGTTTCTGAAAAGATTCTGGACGACCCACTCGAGATTGCCGGCGCTCGTGGCGCTCGACTCCTCGATAAGATAATATCCCGGTATCGCGTAAAGCGAGTTCATCGAAATATCTGTTCCGAGGACAGGCGTTTTGGAAATGAATTCGTTAATGCTCCAGGTTCCGGTGATAGTACACATTTGTTCGGGCTTCGTGACGGACATGGCTATCGCGCACGCATCAATGTCAAACATTCCGCCGGCGACCGGCGTACCTGCGCGCAGACCGGTGAGTTCGGAGGCTTCCTTCGTCACGGCGCCGCAAAAATCACCTGAATTGCATACGGGGGGAACCATTTCCGCAACTTCGCCCAAGCCGAAAGATTCCAACATTTCGCCGTCCACGCGCGCGTCACGTACATTCATAAGGCCGGACCCCGAAAAATCGGTCGACTCGAAGAACGCTTCGCCTGTCATGCGGAAACGGATATAATCCTTGACCGAAAAAACCCAGCGAATCTGGTCGAATTTGTCCCGAACGTGATCCTTCATCCACGCCAAAAGAGATATTTGCTGGCACGCCATAAGGCGTTGACAGAGTTTGGGGTACTGCGCCGCCCATGTTCCGTCTTCAAACCAGCGAGCCGGGTATTGCCACGCTCTGTTGTCGGTTGAAACAATGCCGTTACCCACCGGCCTGCCGTCTTTGCCCCATGTATAAAGCCCCTTGCCGTGACCGCAAAAGGCAACACCGATTATCTCGTCCGGACTGATCCCCGATTTTTCCACAACCTGCCTTATACAAACGCAGTTATCCCGCCATAGGGATTCCATGTCGCGTTCGGTATGCCCTGGTGCCGGCGTCAAAACCGGTGTCATTCGGGAAACGACGGCGATTTCGTCGCCCTCTGACGAAAAGAGCGCGGCTTTGATCACCGTTCCACCGTTATCTACTCCCAAAGCGAATCGCTTCATTTTCTCACGTCCCGCTTCAGACGGGAACCTCTTTGGGCATATCGGGATGATTCGGCCCGAAATGCTTTAGCGCGACCATCGGCTCCACTCTGCTCATGTTTATTATCGTTACGCCGTTTTTCGCGGCGGCTTCCGTCACAAAAAACTCGTCCGTGCTCTGCCCGCCGAAACGCAGCAAAGTCGGGGCTTCACACGGGAATTTCCCAAACGTGCCATGTCCCTGCACGAAGATAGTTCCATACGCCGCCCCATCCTTGACAGTAACGCTGCAGCCAGGTTGAACCGTGATTTCCTTTGCTCCGAAATAATCGTTGGCGTAGGATACCCATTTTTCTTCGTATTCATCGTTCGAAACGGCGGTCACGGGCGGGCGGAAATAATGTTTTTTGTAATGGGGGTCGATGTTTTTCTCCCAATCCAACAGGCCGAAAATGTAGTCGATGTCGTCCCTCTTTTCGGGAGGACATTCCTCAACCAGCATATCGCGCGGGTAAATCTCTCCCGAGACCACGTTTTCTTCCACCGAATTGACGTCCGAGTTCCACTGCGGCTCGTAAGTGAGCACGGAAGCGGGGGCGTGTATTACGCCGGCGGGCGTGTACCACCCCGTTCCCAATTCTACCCGGTAGGCTCTGGAAAGCTCCGTAATACGGGTATCTCCCTTGTTGTAGCAGCGAAGGCGTTTTTTCACTTCTTCCGGATCGGTATCCGGGTCAAAGCCGAAGTACGTCGCGTTAAACTCACCGAAATAATTGTTAAGCTGTTTGGGGAAGTAATAGGATTCAGGTTTCCCGAGTTTTCCAACGCGCGCGGCATCTTCAAACATCAGATGAACGTGATGGAAAAGCGGGTTCTCGAAATCGAAGAACTTCGAATACATCGGCCACCCGCCGTATTTTTTCATCAATTCCCCGCCGACAATCAAGGCGCCAAGTTCGTCAATCGCTTCTTTCAGTGTGAATTTTTCGTCACTGCCGTAACTGACCGCGACGTAGCTGAGGCCTTCGTCCGGCGCGGCGAGCGGGCCGTTGTTGGCGGTAATTGTGGAAGAAAACCAACGCTCCTTTATAGAGCCGCGTTCCAACCCGAGCGCGAAATAATCATCGGGATGCAATTTAAGCCGATGACCTGCTTTGCCGAATCGCCGCGGGACGAATACGGGGTTCAGGCGAAACACGCCCTCCCCGTTTTCAAGAGTATTTTTTATGATAAGAGCGGTATTTTTCATTTTTTCCTCCCGTAATTTATACTACGCCTTTTTGCAGAATGATATTCGCGTAACGGGCCGTGGTGCCCGTTTGCACCGTCGCGAACGCTCCTCGCGCGAACTCGTAGAACTCCAGTCTCTCCATAAAACGAAAACCTGAAAAAGCACGGTCCGCGTCCCTCTGTTTTATTATTCTTTCGTATTCCGACCATATCTCCGGGGCAGGTTCATCCTCCCGCGGAGACATCAGGGTCACCGGTTTTTCCACAAAACCATCCAACGGCATGAAACGCAATATCGCGTCCAACAATTCGTCGGCCGGCGCCGCGTCCATGCGTACCATCCGCCTTGCGCCGGATACCGCCGGATAATTCGCGTCGGCCAGAAGGATAAAATCACTATGTCCCATCTCCATGAGTATCTTCATCAAATCGGGCGAGATTATTCCCGGTATATCTCTCAGCAAAATATTACCTCCTCACTCACCATTCTGACAGAGTCCAGTCCGAAGCTCTCTCCGGGACGGTCGATTTGCGGACGACGAGCCTCGTCTCCAGCTTTTCTTTGACAGTCTCGTTTGCGAGAGGCTTTTTCTTCTTCAAACCGCCTATTCTTTGAAAAAGGATTTCCGCGGCTCGTTTCCCCATATAGTGTTTGCGAACGTGTATCGTCGAAAGCTGCGGTTCTACCACGCTCGATACGAACACGTCGTCGTAACCGATTATCTTTATTTTTTCCGGTATGCCGATCTCGCGTTCCTTCAGGTATTTCATGGCGCCTATCGCCATCTGGTCGTTCGCTACAAAAACGCCGTCCAAATCGCCGTTCTTCTCCATAAGGCGCTCCATCGCGACATAGCCGCTCTGATGCGAGTAGTTTCCGCCGGCAATCATGGTTTCGGCGTCTACTTTGAGATTGGTTTTCTCCATGGCATTGAGATACCCGCGAATTCTGTCCTGAACGATCTGCATCTCGATGGGGCCCGTAATGTGCCCGATACGGGAACAGCCGCATTCGAGGAGATGGTTCACGGCGGTCTCGGCGCCCGATATGTTATCCACATAGACGGAATCTATGCCGAATCTCGAAAAATCCCGCTCCAAACTGACTAGAGGCACCTCTTTCTTTTTAAAGGACATCGCGCGTATATCGTCAAGAAAAGACCCCACTTCTTCCTCCTTGACGGAAGAAACGAAGATGATTCCGTCCGTCAGACTCGCGATAAGGCGTTTGAAACACTCTTTCTCTTTTTTTTGCGAATTGCTGTGATCGTAGGAAGAGTTGACGTCGAAAATCGCGACGTTGAAATCTCTCTCTCGCGCGATAAGGCAGACCTCTTTCACGACATAAGGATAAAACACCCCGCAGATGTCCGAGGTGATTATCCCGATGGACTGCGAAAAACCGCTTTTCATGTTTCTTGCGACTATGTTAGCTTCGTAATCGAGACTCCTCGCGGCACTCATCACCTTGTCCCTCAGTTCGTCCGACACGTATTTCGTATCGTTCAGCACATGGGATACCGTTGAGATCGAAACGCCAGCCGCCCGTGCGACTTCCTTGATACTCGCCAACTTAACTTATCCTCTCCCGCTTTTCGCCGGCGCCGCGAGTGTTTTCCGCGCGGCGCCGGCGATAATCAGAAATTATTTGTCATATTCGTCGACGTTTTCTTTCGTGACGAGTTTGTAGGGAATCATGTGTTCTTTCGGAATGCTCTCTCCATGTGCGGCTTTGACAGCCATTTCTATAGCCCCTATTCCCTGTCCCGCGGCGTCCTGGAAGACGGTCGCGGCCATTTCGCCTTTTCTGACCGCCGCGCACGCATCCGGCAACGCGTCGATTCCGACGACCAATATCTCGTCAAGCCTTCCCGCGGCTTTTATTGCCTCGAGCGCTCCAAGAGCCATCTCGTCGTTCTGAGACGCGAGACAGTCGATTTTCGGATATGTCTGGAGCCAGTCTTCCATCATTCGAAGTCCTTCCTCGCGCTTCCAGTTGCCCGTTTGTTCCGACAACACTTTCACGCCGGGCTGATTGAGAAACGTTTCCTTAAGTCCCTCGTACCGGCCGATCTCCGCGGAGTGGCCGAAAGGACCGTGAAGAATGACCACGTTGACCACATCCTGTCCCTTGAAGTTCTCCGCGAGGAACTGTCCCTGAATTATACCCGATTCCTCATTGGCCGAACCGACATAACAAGTATAGTCGGTATTGCTCGTGGTCGTATTCACGAGGATAAGAGGAATACCGGATTTTTTGCAAGCGTCCACCGAAGGGTTCATAGCTTCCACGTCGGTCGGATTGAGGATGATCACATCGACTTTTTTCGCTATAAAATCCTCGATCTGGCCGACTTGACGTTCGATGTTATCCTGTGCGTCCGAGACAAGAACTTCCGCGCCCAGTTCTTTGCCTTTCGTCTCGAGAGCCTCCGACAACGCTTTGATAAAAGCGTTGTTTAACGACAAAGCGGCATACCCCACGACAATCGGCTTTTCCGCCGCCCAGGCAGCAGAAACTCCCACTGCCGCCATCCATACCACCATAACGACTGTGAGCGCCGATACCAATACTTTCTTCATTCCAAGCCCTCCTTTATTTTTTGCCCGAAGGCAATAGTGCCTCGCTTATAATTTCTTCCTGTTCGTCCAAATGTCTATGACCACGGCAGCAACGATGATAGTTCCCTTGAAGACCTGCTGCCAGTACGAGGAAACTTCCATCAGGTTCAAACCGTTGTTGATCACGCCGATTATAAGAGCCCCGACAATTGTCCCGAACACTCCGCCAACGCCGCCGGAAAGGCTCGTTCCTCCAATGACCACAGCCGCGATAGCGTCGAGTTCGCTGCCTTGTCCGGAAACAGGCTGACCGGCGTTTATGCGGGACGCCAATATCACACCCCCCAGTCCCGCGCACGCGCCGCATATTACGTATGTACTCGCGATGACGCTTTTGACGTTCACTCCAGAAACTCTGGCCGCTTCGGCGTTACCGCCGACCGCGTAGATATAACGCCCAAATCTCGTGCACGACAGGATAAACGCGCTCACGATCAGCACCAAAATGAGAATCGCGACCGGCGTGGGCAGAAGCAGGATTTCCCCCTGGCCGAGCTGCAGAAACCCTGAATCGAATCCCGTCACCGGCCGTCCGTCAGTGAACATCAGCGCGAAACCCCGGATTATCGTCATCATCGCGAGCGTCGCCACGAAAGCGGGGGCCTTTAAGATCGAAACCAGCGCTCCGCTTACCAGACCGCAGGCGATGCCGGCCGCTATTCCGCATAACAGCCCGATAAACACCCAGTTGTGCCCTCCGTACTTGACGACAGAGGTCGATATGACGCCGGAAAAAGCGACGATCGAACCCAACGACAGGTCGATACCGCCGGTAAGGATTACGTACGTGACGCCAATACCGAGTATGGAGTTTATGGAAATCTGGCGAAGCACGTTGGTAATATTCCTCGTTGTGAGGAAAACATCCGACGCGACTGACAAAAACGCCACTAGCGCGAGCAAGACGAAAAGCATTTTATATTTTAAAAAGAAAGACCTGGTTAAGACAGATACAGAATTCTCATTGCCGTTCAGCATTGCGGTTCCTCCCTGCTCTATTCGCCGATTGCCATTTTCATTATTTTTTCCTGTGTCGTTTCGGAACGCGCAAGTTCTCCTTTTATCCTGAAGTTGTGCATGACGATGACTCGGTCGCTCATACCGATGACCTCAGGCATTTCGGAGGAAATCATGATCACTCCCAACCCCTCTCCCGCAAGGCGCAGCATTATTTTGTATATCTCGAATTTCGCACCTACGTCGATTCCTCTGGTCGGCTCGTCCATTATCAAAAGCTTTGGACGGCGATAGAGCCACTTGCCAAGCGCTATCTTCTGCTGATTACCTCCCGACAGTGAATTGACAAGCGTTTTCAAGCCTGGAGTTTTTATCGAAAGAGCCTCTATCATTTTCTGAGATTCACTCAGTTCTTTCTGCCGGTTTATTACGTTGAGCCTGCAAAAATTTTTCAAGCTCACGAGCGACATGTTCTCCCTGACGTCGCGGCAGAGAATCAGTCCCTTCAGTTTTCGGTCCTCGGTCACGATAGCGATCCCGTTTTTTATCGCGTCTTTCGGCGAATCTATCTTGACGGAAATGCCTTCCATAAATATCTCGCCCCTGTCTTTCCTCCTGATGCCGAAAAGCGTCTCGACAAGTTCGGAGCGCCCCGAGCCCATAAGTCCGGCAATACCCAGGATTTCGCCTTTCTTGACCGCGATATTCACGTCCTCGAACATATCGCGTTTGCAGATATTTCTCGCCTCGAAAATATAGTCTTCGGACGAAGGAGAAACTTTTACCGGGTAGATATTTGAAATTGCGCGCCCGACCATCATCGAAACCATCTGGTCCTTCGTTATTTCCCCGATCCGTTTCGTTCCTATAAACGCGGCATCGCGCAATATGCTCACGCGGTCGGCTATCCTGAATATCTCGTCGAGTTTATGGCTGATGTAAATTACCGAGACGCCCTCTGATTTCAGTTTTCTGATCGTGCCGAAGAACGGTTCTATCTCTCGTTCTTCGATCGCCGATGTGGGCTCGTCCATAATAATTACCTCGGCGTTGTACGAAATTGCCCTTATTATTTCGAGCATCTGCACCTCGGCAACGCTCAGACTGCCGACTTTACGCCCAATGTCGAGTTTCAGTCCGAACTGTGCCAAAAGTTCCCTCGTCTTTTTTTTCATGCTTGATTTATCGACAATGTTCAAAAAAGAGTAAGTGTCCTCACGGCCTATCCAGATATTTTCCCATACGGTCATTTCCGGGAAAGACATCAGTTCCTGATGAATCATCGATATCCCGTTTTTCAACGCTCTCTGCGGGTTTTCGAAGTGGACTTCCCTGTTTTTGAATTCTATCGCGCCCTCGTCAGGCTGATAAATGCCCAGCAGGATTTTCATCAACGTTGACTTGCCGGCGCCGTTTTCGCCGACAAGCGCGTGAACTTCGCCCCTTTCGAGATCGAAGGAAACGTTGTTTAAGGCTTTAACCCCCGGGAAAGTTTTTGAAACGGCGGCGACCCTCAGAATCTTTTCCGCTGTTTCGGGCTTGTTCCGATTTTCGCCGGGAAACAAATCTCTCGCCGAAGCTGACACGGTTACACGTCCCCGGAGGCGGCTGTTTCGTCGATAATCTCGTTAAGCCTCGTGCGGTAATAGCTGAATTCCTTAAAATGAACTTCCGGCGGAGTGAAATGGTCAAAATAAGGAATGTAGCCTCCGGTCTTCAGGACGTCCCGAGCTTTTTCGAGCTGAACGTCAATTTGTTCCTTTCCCTGAGCCGCGAGCGATTTTGAAATGCCCCCCATCAGCGAGAGTTCGGGAAACTCATGCCTTACTTCGCGCACATCCATGCCGCAATTGACCTCGAAAGGGTACATGCCCGTCACGCCGCACTCGATGAAGAAAGGGATTATGCTTCGGCAGTCACCGTCGGTGTCGACGAGCACGATTTTTACGCCTTTAGATTTTACGAAGGAAACCAAACGCTTGTAATAAGGAAGCATGAATTCCCTCATTATCGCCTCCGAAACCATACAACCCGAACCGTAGGATATATCCTCCCATACTTGCAGATGATCTATTTCCGCTTCGGATACGACTTCTTCGAACACCGCGATCCACAGGTCGGTGAAAGTGCCCATAATGTCGTGGATAAGCACCGGGTCGTCGTAATACATATAAAAAAGATTGTCGTATCCGATCAGGTGCGCGAGCGTGCCGAAAAATCCCATCGGGTACCCGCCAAAACCAAGCGGATATGTTCTATCTTGATATTCCGCCGTCTTTTCTTTCCAATTCGCCGGCAGCCGATCCTTTACGTTTTTCAGGTTGATTCTTTCGTCCTTGAGTTTGTTCCAGCTCTTCTTATCCTTGATCGGCCACTCCCAGCCCGAAGCCATAGTCGCTGACTCTTTGAGGAATAACCTTATCACTCCGTCGAGATCCATGTATTTCAAGCTGTTATCGTCTTCCTCCAGCGTTTCGGCTTCAAAGGCCGGACTAAAAAACAGATTCACGTCCACTAGTTGCTGTGTGTTGTCCATTTTGAAAAAAGTCCTGACTTCCTCGTCTTTAGCGAAACCCTGAGTCGGCCAATAGAGACCTCCGGCCATCAGGACAAACCCCTTCGGATATTCGCCCGGTCCCACATATTTATTGCGTGCCGTCCACGCTTTCGTATATATAGAAGAAGACGGAGAAGTGTATTTATCGGGAACAGGGATGTAATGCTCTTTCGGCAAGCCTTGTTTATACCAGTTGTTCAGCGTTTCACCCCAGTAGCCGAATTCCCATTTCAGCGAAGGAACCTTCGTGTTGAAATTAACCATGACTTCTAAAAAACGTTCCCTTTCAGTCATAAATACACCCCCCAATACGCGCAAAGCCAACGACATTGCTTAGACAATACCATCACTAAAGCCACCTGAAAGTAAGGCAACCAAAAGTCGGTGGTTTGAACCACGCAACCACTAAAATACTCGCCTTCGGTGAGGCTAAAGCCCCGCTTAGGAAATCAAATATTTAAAGTGTTTTATTCAGAAAAACGTTTTTCTAGTGTATTATTACATCCTCTTGAAACTTTGTCAATATTTTCTTAAGAAAATTTTTCGGGGCGTGATTATTCGGGATTGTCTGGCTTCAGGATGACCACGACGCGGCAGGGCGTGAAGTTTGCCCATCAGAATAGCCCCGAAACCGTTGCTTTCATCGATGCCGGCCGTCTAATAAAGGTTTACAGCCAGGAGGACGCTTCGCTTCTGGCCGCTTTGCGACTGGCACAAGCAAAGCGGGACGGCGTCAAAATCAACGGCACGGACGATTACAAGAGGAAATGCGACGAGATCGCCGCCAAGAACTACATCCGGGTAGTCAATCCTGAACTGTCCGGCATTATGAAAGAGTTCGAGCGCAAAGCTCAGCCGCCGATGTCCATCGACGCTGCCCGCAAGGCCATCGAGGCCGAGACTCGGAGGCAGGAGGCCAGGCACTGGAATATGTGGGGTTCTTACAATGCCCATAAAAAAGAAATTGAAACCTTGGTTGCAAAAGAACCGGAGGAACCTAAATTTTTAGGCGTCAAAAAGTGGCGCGCCGAACACGCCGCATGGGAATCCGAACGTGACAGGCTACTTGAAGTGATCCGCTCCGACATCGAATATCTCGGCGTCCAACGCGCGCTCGACGGAGCGGACATGAGCGAAGCGCACAGGAAAGCCGCTATGAGGCATGAGCGCCTCAAAGAATATGCCGCGGAGGAAGCGCTCCGGCTTCATCCCAGCGCCGCCGCGGTCATCCATGAGGACGACGCGAGGCGGGAAGCCGAGGAAGCGAAAGCCCGGGAGGAAAAAGAAATCAACAGGCGTTT
>JAISXR010000124.1 GCA_031270375.1 Synergistaceae bacterium
TTCGACTCGGCGTGCATTTTCTGCTCGTCGGCAAAATGTTTCGCGATGTAAGTTTCGAGATAATCGAGAACATCTTTGTGACGGTTGGCGTTTTTGCCGTCGATCAGGATATCCACCTGATTGAAAAGTTCCTTGTGCTGCTCGTCGATGTTCGGTATACCCGTTTCAAGCGTTTTGCTCCACAACATGTCCTGTGCCCTCCCGATGTGACAATCTCTTATTCATAAAACTCCATTCATAATACTCCAAAGCGGACGAAAAAAACAGTGCGCTTCGTCAGGGTCGATAGCATCGATAGCTCCTTACCTACAATTTTGTCGCACACCCTATGTTTACGTAATGTTTGCGCCGCGGTTCATTCTATAGTAGAATTAAACAAATGTTTTTACGGAGGCCGATGTGATGTCTCAATTTGAATTTGTTAGCTGCAGGTTAGCGATACAGGTTTGTATGGGGCATTTTCCTGACGGACGCGAGCGTCACCGCACGTTCAGCGTAAAAAATATCAAGCCGGACGCAGACGATACCGCGCTGATCGCCGTGGTTCGCGCTGTTGGATCGCTCCTCGCCTACCCCGTCACGCATGCGCGCCTCATCGTAAAAAGCGTGCGCGTGCTGTTCGACAATAGATCCGACATGGACGCCGAAGAGGGCACCGCGGCGGAAACGCCCGCCGAGATGCCCGAGCGCGCGGGACGCCGCGAGACACAAATGAAAAGTGTTTTCGCGCAATCGGCGGAATCGACACAAACTGCCGCCTGGATATGTTCGTTTTTTAAAACATTCGGAAAAGGCGGAACGGGGCTTTCATCCCCCGCTCCGCCCGTGGTTTCGCCATTCCGGCACTGGCGGCAAAAAGGATGCTGGAAGCGGACGGTGATCCGTCGAAACGCGGGGAGTATTCCCTCGAGATTCTCGGATTGATAAAGGAACGTGTGCCGGACGAAAAAAAAGCGAGGTCGTTCCGAAATTTCGCTCATAATATATTAGAAATAGACAGAACGGATATTGACCCGAAGGTGAAGGAGGCGTGGAAAATGCAGTTCAGGCCAGTGAGTGAGGTAGTCAAGGAGCTTTATATACGAGACGCAAGACAGGAAGGCAGGGAAGAAGGCAGGGAAGAAGGCATACGGGAAGGTATACGTGAAGGCATGCTCAAAGCCGCGTAGAATCTCCTTAAAAGGGGATTTACCGTCAAGGATGCAGCGGATGGAATTGGCCTGACGCTTGATGAATTTAATGAACTTCGGCGATATGAGGGCCTTAAATCGGTCCAGGCCGGCTCATTTCACAAGGACGCGGATAGGATGGATTCAAGATCGCCGGATTCCGCGTAAACAGGATCTTCGAAAACCCGCGAGAAACGTTTTTAAAAACAAACATCGGCGGATATTTTGGCTGGTTTTGCTAATTTTGCGAAAACGCTATTTGCGCTCCAGCATCCCGTGGCATCACGTTGTTCCCCGATATCTGCCGGAACGCGAATACCGGGCAGCGTGGCCGGATATCCTTGGGTAACATCGGGCAAGAGGTCGTTCATTATTTGAACGGCTGTCCTTCTACGCCACAGGGGGGCGGACTTTGATGTCCGCCCCCCGCCTTTATATGCCATGTGGAAATATGTTACGTTATGTTCGGCTCGATGATCAGTTCTCCGCGCGCGAAACGTCTGTAATCGAGTTTGGAGAAATCAATGTCCGGTTTGTTTCCGGTGAGGTGCTGAGCCAGTATGCGTCCGGCTATGGGGCCGAGCATGAATCCGTGGCCCGAATAGCCGGTCGAGTGATAGAAATTTTTTACGTCGGTCTCGCCTATTATCGGAGAGCCGTCGGGCGTCATGTCGTACAATCCTGACCAATGACGAACCACCCGTATGTCCTTCACCGACGGAAGCATTTTTTTCAACACCGTGCTCATGTGCGTTACAAACTGCCACGTGGCGCGCAGTTTGAAGTCCTGCGGGTGCCCCGCCGGGCTGACGCCGCAAATTATCGAACCGTGCGGGCGCTGCTGGATGTAATAGTTCCCCGAAAAACTCATGAGCATCGGCGGACAAACGCCCGGGTCCACCGGCTCGGTGATGAGCGCCTCGTGACGCTCGCCCCAGTTGGGAATGTCGATGCCGCCCAGCTTCGCGATGTACTGCGCGTAAGCGCCGGCACAGTTGATGACGACGTCGGCGTCGATGTGGCCTTTCGTGGTGTCCACGCCGACGGCTTTATCGCCCTTGACCGTCACGCCCGTCGCCTCGGTGTTCTTGAAATACGACACGCCAAGACGCTTGGACGCTTCGAGATAGGCGAACGTGGTGAGGAACGGGTCGGCGTGCCCGTCGCGCGCGTGATACGTGAAGCCGACCGCGTCGGAAGCGTCGAGTGCCGGGCATATCTCGCGGGCCTCGGAGAGCGAGACGACACGCGTTTTGACTCCTAGACTGTTCTGCAGGGCCATTCCCTTTTTCAGGTTCTCGAATTCCTTATCGGAATAGGCCACGAGCAGATAACCGCCCTGGTTGAGGCCGGTCGGCAGTCCCAGTTCGTCGTCGAGCTGCTCGAATATGTCGAGACAGGCGAGCCCCAGACGGCAGTTCATCTCCGTTCCCCACTGCGCCCTGATGCCAGCGCCGCATCTGCCGGTGGAGCCGCTGCACACCGTGCCCTTTTCCAAAACCACAACGTCCTTGCGGCCGAATTTGGCGAGGTTGTACGCCGTGGCGGTGCCGATGATGCCGCCGCCGATGATGACTACGTCAGCCTTGTTCTTCCACTCCATGACTACTCACCCCCCGCGAGGAGGCCGATTTTTACCGGTTTGACCGGCGGCCGCACAGAGCCGGCCTCCACCTTGTCAAGAGGAATGCCGAGCCTTCTCGATATCTCTCTCATTATAATATCCTGACAGCCACGCCCCTGACACGGCCCCATTCCGGCACGCAGCACCCGCTTGATCTCGCCCACGGTGTCGCAGCCGCGGTCTATCCACTCGCGTATCTCCCCGAGGGTTATCTCCTCGCACCGGCAGACGATGATGTCGTTCTCTTTGTCCGCTTTGTCCGGCATTTTACTTCACCACCCTTATCGCCCTTATGTCGTTCGCCAGTTCTTTCGGCGCGGACACATGGACCACATGAGTCCTGTCCTTTTTGGGCTCGGTCACAGCCTCCACGGTTCCGCGCGCCACCGTTTCGCCGGTTCTGTTCAGACAGTCGACGGCGTCGCCTTTCGCCGGGACGGGCAGCATCTCGTAGGGCAGTTTGTAGAGGGCCTTGTCGGGAGCAAACGACAGGTCGATGACGAAACAGGCGAGCCCGGGACATACGGCGGCGCATATGGCGCATCCGGTGCATTTTGAATATTCTATCTCGGGAGTGTCGTTGATGTCCTCGAAAGGCGTGATCGCCCCGGCGGGGCAGCTTGTATTGCACGGGTTGCACGGTATTCTCTGCGGACATTCGACGACCACCAGGCCGCCTTTTTTGCCGCGCCAGATATCCGCGGGAGGTCGGACGGCGCCCTTGCGTTCGCCGGTCAGAACTCCGCTGTTAAAGAGCATTTCGTTCTCCGTCATGGTTTCAGTCCTCCCAACGATCGCGTATCACCAGGGAAACCCCGGCGCGTATCTTTTCGCCCACTTCGCCCGCGCGCAGATGATCGAGCCTCGACCAGTATTCGTCGAATTTCTCCATCTTCACGGGCAGATCCAGGCTTTTCGCCGCGCACAGACCGGCGATACGGCCTTCCACCATCGCGGCGCTCGCCTCCTCGATTCCGGTCGCGTCCCCGGCGCACCAGAAATCGGGGTTCGTCGTGCGCATCGTCCTGTCGCGCAGCGGCACGAAACCGCAGAGCTGGGGCACGTATTTCATCTTGCACCCGGCCTGCGACAGAATTTCAGTCGTGGGGGTCAGGCCGACGGCTAGACAGATGACGTCGCATTCGATCTTCCGTTCGTTGCCGGTGGGATTGAACTTGTCGTCGAGTTCCGTTATGACGGCGCCTTCGAGGACGCGATCCCCCAGGGCCTCCTTGATCGAGTGCCTCAGAAGGATCGGAACACCCAGTCGGCGTATCTTCGCGGCATGCACCCAATATCCGCCGACTTTGGGCATCGCCTCCGCGACCGCCGCGACCTCGACTCCGGCCTGGAGGAGCTGATAACTGACGATGAGCCCGATATTTCCGGCGCCTATCATCAAAACCCGTTTGCCCGGCGTCACCCCGTAGACGTTCATAAGGGTCTGCACCGCGCCGGCCCCGTAAACGCCGGGCAGGTCGTTGCCGAGAAACGGAATGAGCCGCTCCTGAGCTCCGGTGGCGACGATCGCCTTTTTAGATTTAATCCTGAAATATTCTTCCTCGCCGCGCATTGCCGTGAACATGCCGTCTTCGGGGTAGTAGCCCGTCACGGTCGTGTTCTTCATGACCTCGACGTTGCTCGAATTCCTCTCTATTTCGGACAAAAGGATATCGGCGATTTTGAATCCTCTGGTGCCAGCGTATTCGTCCTTGCTGCCAAAAAATTTATGCGTCTGTTTCACCAACTGTCCCCCGAGGTGAAGGTCGCTCTCAATTACAGTGACCTTCGCTCCCACGGCGGAAGCCTCCGCCGCGGCCGAAAGACCGGCCGCCCCTCCGCCTACCACGAGAATATCAGATGTCAGTTCTTTCATCATCTCACCTCATACCCCCGCAGGGGGCAAAACAGCGACTTTCCCCTTGCCGTGCTGCGTCTCCACCTTCATACCCTTTACGAGCGGCGTGACACAGGTACGCACATTGGGAATCCCGTCGACGACCATGAAACAGCTGCTGCATTTTCCTATGGCGCAGAAAAATCCTCTGGTCCGTTTCATCTCGGGCGTCTCGCGATAAATCCGCACGCCGTTCACGTGCAGTGCCATCGCGATCGGCTGTCCCTCGTAGCCCTCCATCCGTTTGCCGTCGAACATAAATTCGACCTTGGCGTCGCGCTTGAAATATCCAACGTCAAGAACCGGATGCTCCTCCAGTATCTCCATAGCAATCCTCCCCCTTTGCTTCAGGTTTTTGAAACTGCAGTGCACAATGCATATTGTATCCAACTCTGCGGAACTATATAAATATAGTTTTTAAAAAACGAACCGTCAAGCGTCAAGCGGCGAATTAAAAAGTTAAATGGGTTATATTTCTATAACCTTGGTATTCGTAATTCATCCATGAGATTCAACTCAAGCTGGTTCGGGCGGCAATCTGCCGCCCGTCCTTGTCTTCCGTGTCTCTGATCGGTCATCTTCTTCCATCGAACCTTCAAGTTCAGACGGAAATATCTTTCCACAACACGTTTTGGATTTTTCGTATGCCCGCCATGCCGAAGGTTCGCTATTTACCGAAATAGAATTTCTCCGCGCCGGCGTGCAGGGGAATGGGAATACCGTTTACGGCGGATTCCCGATCGAGGCCGTTTGCCTCTTCGCATATGGCCGCGATGTCGTCTTTATTCTCGAACAGCAATTTCGTTATCACGAAGACGTCGTCAGCACTTATCCTGTTGCTGGCGACCAGCGCCGCCCGCACCGCCACGGTCTCGATCTCATCGCTGAGATTCGGATACACGCCGGCAGGGATTGTATGGCGCGAATAATACGGATACCGGCCGGTTATCGACGCGATGTGCGCCGCCCCGATGCCGAGAATCCTGATTTCTCCGGAGGCCGCGAGTTCGCTCACCGCCGGCGTGGGAACGCCCGCCGTGCAGAAGAACGCGTCGATTTTGCCCTCCCTTAGCGCCGTCACCGACGCGCCGAAACTGAGGTTATCGGCGTCGATATCGGTCTCGGACATGCCGTAGGCGCTCAATATCTGAATCGCGTTCAATTCGGTTCCGCTGCCCTTGTCTCCGATAGAGACCTTGCGGCTTTTAAGATCATGGATATCTTTGACGTCGCTTCTTGCCACTATCTGACAGGCTTCGGGGTACAGGCCGGCCACGGCGGAAAAGTCCTTGAACGGGCCGTCGGCCGAAAAAATATCGGCGCCGTCGTAGGCGTATGTCATTATGTCGTTCTGAACGAAAGCCAGCTCCGCCCTGTTTTCGCGAAGCAGGCGGACGTTTTCCACCGAACCTCCGCTCGGTATCACCGTGACGTCCGACTTCGTCCTGTCCCCGATGATTCCCGCCAGGGCTTCCCCGTACTTGAAATAAACACCTGACGGGCCGCCCGTGGCTATCCTCACGCGGTTCGGCTTGAAGGACGCGTCCTCCAACGAGCGTGACGCGACTAACAGGCCGATTATCGCCAAAACGGCCGCGGCAAACATTATCTCCTTTTTCATTTTCATGGCGTTCACGCTTCGTTACCTTAAAAACCCAACCATCACCGTTATGACAGCGGCGTTCGAGATATCCACCAGAAACGCGCCGACTATCGGCACCACGAAAAAAGCCCTCTCGGAAGGCCCGTACTTGTCGGTTATGGCCTGCATACAAACGAGGGCGTTCGGCGTGGCTCCGAGACCGAAACCGCAAAGGCCGCTCGCCATCACGGCCGAGTCGTAATTTTTCCCAAAAAATCTGAACACTATAAAATACGCGACGACGACGATCAGCGCCATCTGGAGGATCATCATCACGACGAGGGGAAGGGCGAGATTCACCAATTGCCACAACTGCAGCGAGTTTATCGCCATCGTGATGAAAAGAGCGAGAGCGATGTCGCCTATCATCCCGACACATTTGGAATCAATAGCGTACCACTCGGCCCTGTCGCCGATATTTCTGATCATTATGGCGACGAACATGGCGCCGAGATAGTTGGGAAGGGTAATTCCGGCCCTTTTGAGATAATAGCTGACGGCGGAACCGAATCCCGCCGCTATCAGCACCCACGCCAAGTTTTTCATAAGATGGGAACCGGAGACCTTGTGTTCGCCCTCGTCCTCGTCGGGTCGATGTGGAACGGCTTTTTCGGCCATCTCCCCCACTTCCTCCAACACCGCGTCATCCCTGTACGCGCCGGCCGCAACGCCGCCTTTCTGTCCATTGGGAAAGGATATCTTGTGAGTTTTCAATATCCATTCCCCCAGTGGGCCGCCTATGACCGAACCAGCCACCATACCGAACGTGGCGCAGGCTATGGCGGCGGAAAGCGCCCCCGTGATCCCGTACGAGTCCTCGAACAGAGCCCCGAACGCACCGGCGGTGCCGAGACCTCCTATCATCGGGACAGAGCCGCCCATTATGCCCATGAGCGGGTTTAGTCCGAATCCGACGGCTATGGGTATCGAGACCGCGTTTTGCAGGGTCGCGATGATGGCGGTTACTCCCCAGAAAGCCACCACCATGAGGCCTCCCTTGAACAGCAGCTTGTAACTCGCGTTGAGCCCGACAGTGCAGAAGAAACAGATCATGAATACAGTCTGAAGCGTGTTGTCGAACGCGAATTGAACTATGCCGTTCGCCTGGAGCACGGCGACGATTATCGAGACCACAAGCCCGCCGACCGCCGGCGCCGGTATGGAAAATTTGACGAGAAGCGGAATTTTGGACCTCATCCAGACGCCAAAATAATACATTATCGCGCCCAAAGCCGCAGCCTGCAGCATGTCCACCTTGAACTGCCAAATACCGTTAATAAACGCTCTTTCCATTTCGACCACCGCCCCGCAACAGGATTGTGCCCAATTTATCCGGAACTTTTGTATTGATTCATAATACTCAGTTTAACATGTTTTTGTCGGAATAGTTATCGTCAAAAATCCTTCTTTTTGCCTGCAAATTTGTCGTACACCCTGGGCACATCCGCCGCTCGCGTTTTTTAACGGTTTATGTCATACTTTATTATCAATATTGGACTCAGACTTACGGAGGTGTGGGGCGTCTGCCCGGTTACGATGCAAAAAAAGGAAAAAAGCGGCGGAATAACTATACTCGATTTCGGTTCGCAGTACACCCAACTCATAGCAAGACGCATCAGGGAATTGGAGGTGTACAGCGAGATTCTGCCGTGGAACGCTTCCCCGGACATAATACTGAGCGGCGAACCTAAAGGCCTGATTTTATCGGGAGGACCGCGCAGCACGATCGGGCCGGACGCGCCGCGGCTCGACCGCTCGCTTATAGAGGGTAAAATTTCTGTCCTGGGCATCTGTTACGGAATGCAACTCATAGCGCATACCCACGGGGGCGAAGTCAAAAAAGGGCGCCTGGGGGAATACGGGCGCACCAAGGTCGTGTTCAAAGACGGAAACGGAGAAAAAATTCTGCGAGGCGTGCCAGCCTCGATAGACGTGTGGATGAGTCACTGGGACGAGGTCTCGCGACTGCCGGATGGCGCGTCGGCGTTTGGAGCGAGCGAGTCGGGCGCGCTCGCGGCATACTCCATGGACGGGGGCAGGATAACCGCCCTGCAGTTTCATCCGGAGGTCGACACCACCGAATACGGCCGCGAAATGCTCTCGAACTTCCTGTTCGATATCTGCGGATGCGAGCCGAACTGGAAACTGGGCGACTGGGTGAAACGCTCGCTGGACTCGGTAGCGTCCGCGGTGGGCGAAACCGACCGCGTTATATGCGGCATTTCGGGCGGTGTGGATTCCACAGTGGCTGCCGTCCTGGTTTCCAAAGTGACGGGCGACCGTCTCGACTGCATTTTCGTCGATCACGGCTTCATGCGCAAGAACGAGCCTGAGCAGGTGGTGGAGGCGTACAAAAAGCTCAACCTCCGCATACGTCACGTCGACGCGTCGGAGAAATTCCTGTCGGCCGTGAAGGGCCTCACCGATCCCGAGGAAAAAAGGAAGACAATAGGCGAACTGTTCGTCCGCGTGTTCGAGGAGGAGGCCCGTAAATGCGGCGGAGCTAAGTGGCTGCTTCAGGGAACCATCTATCCCGATGTGATAGAGAGCGGCTTCACAGGCGGTGACGTCATCAAGAGCCATCACAACTTGCAACTTCCCGACGATATGAAAATTGAACTTCTGGAACCCGTCCGCGAACTCTTCAAGGACGAAGTGAGGCGTATAGGCACATTGCTGGACATACCCGAAGAAATGCTGAAACGCCACCCCTTCCCCGGTCCCGGCCTGGCCGTCCGCTGCCTGGGAGACCTGAAACGCGAGCGCCTCGACATACTGCGCGAGGCGGACGCTATTTTCATCGAGGAAATAAAATCCGCCGGCCTCTACGACGATATCTGGCAGGCGTTCTGTGTGCTGTTGCCCGTCAGGAGCGTGGGCGTGGCAGGCGACGTGAGAACCTACGGCGAAACGGCGGTATTGCGCGCCGTGGCGTCGCGTGATGCCATGACCGCCGAATCCGTCCGTCTTCCGTGGGAAGTGATCGACAAAACCGCCAAAAGAATCTGCCAGGAAGTACCGCAAGTCGGCCGAGTGGCAATGGACGTGACTGGCAAACCCCCCGCGACGATAGAGTGGGAATAGAAATTGATATATTGCGCTGTTAAGTGATGTTCAGTTAAGCGGCGTAATACCAGGGTTTTACCAAATTGATAATTTGTCTTTTGGCGTAAATTTCAGCTATGTAGTGTAAAGTTTGTACCACAATTTTACCCACATTTACCCGCCCGCTGCCCCGGGCCTGGGTGAAGATGTAACGCTTTGAAACGCGATGTAACGCGGGAACACGATGTTTAGCACTGTCTGAGGCCCAGGGGTAGCAAAATATCGGCCAGGGGTAACAGTGCTCCGTTTGCCCCTGGCCGCGCACGATTGTTTTACCTTTGGAGTTACACTGCTTTGGCTCTGCGGGTGGCGCGTATTTCTTCGATTGCGCGGCGGCCATTTTCGGCGCGCTGTTTGAAATCGCGCTCGGCTTCTTCCTCAGACATCTTAGAATATCGTTCCGCCATTTCAAGCCGTACCCTGTGAATATCCTCGCAGTCAAAAATCATTTAGACGGCCTTCTCTTTACGAGCAGCCCGAATAGATTCTATGTGCGCCTGCGCTTTTGCATCACGGCGCTTTATGTCGGCAAGCCTCTCATTAATGGAGGCATCTTTGAGGCGTTCATAATGCCACTCTCTAATCTTGTGAATATCATCGACGGTAAACGCTGGACTTATCTCTGGTTTTGGTACATCATGAATCACTTTCTTCACCTCCGATAAGGCTGGGCGGGGCATAAATCAAAAGGTCATTGTAACTTTCGAGCGCCGTAACCGCCTTTACTCCCATCATGGTCTTGTGATTTACGATATGCTTAAAATTCCATGACACGATAACATCACAACCGCTTACTATGGC
>JAISXR010000291.1 GCA_031270375.1 Synergistaceae bacterium
GCGTTCGCCGGAATCGGCAGTTTCAGCGGGCAGATGATGACATATATCCCGGACATGGGGCCGTGTTGCAGATGTGTCTTCGGAGACCCCGGAGAGGGCTCCGAGAATCGTCGCGGCGGCGTGATCGGCGCGGTATGCGGAGTGATAGGCAGTCTCCAGGCAATGGAGGCCATCAAGTTCATATTGGGTATAGGCCAACCGCTCGCCGGGCGTATACTCGCTTACGACGCGTTGGCGTCGGAATTCAAGTCGCTCAAAGTATCCCGAGCGTCCGACGCCTGCCCCGCATGCGGGAAGGCATCGGGGAACGACGGGGCTTCCCATCGCTCCCCGAACGGTATTTTTTACGCTTGACTACACTAGCGCGTCATGCCGGTATTGGCGTCGCCGGCCAGCACTTTATCTATTTCTTCCGAATCGATATCGTAGTTGTAATATTTGTTGAAGAAATTTTTCACAACGTCTTTCATGTCGATATCTCCGAAAAGATCCGGATACATGGTCTTGCCGAGCCAGAGCGGAAGCATGGAACCCTCTCCGCTGCGGACGGACCATAAATATACCCCGTAAGGCGTCACGTGAACCCTGCTGTTCTTCACGGCATCGACCTGAGACAGAGCCGGATCCGTCAATATCTTTGCCCTGCCCGACTGGTTGCTCGTCATGACGAACTACGGATTCCACGCCACGATCTGTTCCGCGTCGACAATCAGGGTATTGCCGCCGGTTTTCGGCATGTAATCCTTTGCCACGTTTATGCCGCCAGCGGCCTCTATATACTCGTTGCAAATGTCTTTGCCGTTTATGGTCGTATACGTGTCCGCCGAATAAAAAACGGACAGGAAGCGAAGTTTATCCTTCACACCGTCTGTCCTGAGCTTCGCGAGGCCGATGTTGCCCCTGTAATAATCCACGAAATCAGCCGCCCGCTTCTCTTCTTCGGGGCCAAGGATCGAGCCTATAATACCGAACGATTCGCACATGCCGTCGACATTGCGAATGTTATTGATAGCTACGTACGCGATATTGGCCGAGGCGAGCTGACGTTTCTGATCGTCGGAGAAAAAACTGTCCGGCCCGTAGACTACCTGCGTTCCTGAAGCGATGAGATCCTCGACGGCGCTCGAATTGTAGTTGTTCGGGTTGCTCTTTACGTAGTCCGGGAATACCTGTTTGAAATAATCGCTGATATTGTTCGTGGCGGCCGCTGAAATTTTTCCGGAACCCGCGGTCAGCATCTCGGTCATTTGTGCGAACGCGCCAATCAGGGGCGCCGCCTTCGTCACTTCCGCCGGGATTTCGACTATCCCACCCTCACTGTCTTTGACGAACCGGGTGCTCGCCGCAAAAGACGGCATTGCCGCCAAACAGACAATTGCTGCGACTAGAAAAAACGCAAAATATCTCTTCCTCATCATTCATCGCTCCTTCCCAATATCGGCTGGCAACAGTAAAGGTCAGCCCCTCGGTACGGTATGCTCACTACCGCCACCGGCGCGTCATAGACCGCGCTCATGTTTTCCTCCGTGATGATTTCCGGCGTCTCTCCAACCAAAAATCCACTTGGCGGCCCCATCAGCGCGGCTTTTGCCCCGCAGAGAAACGCGTGTTCCGGAAAATGTGACGTCATGATGACACCCATGCCCTCAGCCGCAAATCTTTTGATGTTGCCAAGCACCACGGCCTGATTTCCGAAATCCAGGTTGGACGTCGGCTCGTCCATCATGAGAAAAGACGGCTCCGAAACGAGGGCCCGCGCGAACAACACCATCTGGCGCTCGCCGCCGCTCAGTTCCGTGTAAAGTTTGTCCCTCAAATGGGCGATCCCCAACTGCACCATCACGTCCTCCGCGGCAACGTAGTCGGGACGCCCGGGAGCGCTCCATGTCCCAATTCGCGAGATACGCCCCATGACTATGACGTCGCTCACACGGAAGGAGAAAGGAGGCGGGCGGGACTGCGGCACATACCCGATTACGCGGGCGATCTCTTTCGGAGACATCTTCGCGGCATTCCTCCCCCCTATGAAGACGTGCCCCCCGATCGGTGGAAGCAACCCAAGGATGGTCTTGAAAAGCGTCGTCTTCCCTATCCCGTTCGGTCCCAGCAGGCAGAATATTTCGCCCGACGCGACGCTCACGCTGACTCCGGTCACAACAACCCGGCCATTGTATCCGCATGAGAGATTTTCCAGCTCAATTATCAAATCCACTCTCTCCGCCCGCGAAATAGCATATATATGAAAAGCGGCGCGCCTATCATCGAGGTCAAAATGCTTATAGGTAGCTCACCAGGCACTATGACCCTCGAAAAGTCGTCGACTATGAGCAAAAAGAGCCCCCCGGCGAGCATTGACGCCGGGAATAGCACGTCATTGTTTGGCCCGGCGGCGAGTCTGATCATGTGAGGAACCACCAGTCCTACCCATGTGATCGTGCCGCAGAGTGAGACCGAAGAGGCTGTCAGGAGTGTCGAGCAGAGGATAACCAATACGCGGGTATATTTCACGTTCACGCCAAGCGCCTTGGCCTCTTCGTCACCGAACGACATCGCGTTGATCTGCCAGCGAAGCAGGAAAAGCGGCGCCGATCCTAAAACCGTGACGACCAGCATGATCATGACATTTCGGTAACTGTTGGCCTTGGCGAAACTCCCCATCAGCCAGAAGAAGAAAAAAGTGATGACCATCCCCGTCAACACTAACACGGCAACCGATACTCTCTTCGTGTCGCGCCCAATAATTCCGGCGATAACGAGGACAAGCGTGACGGCGCAAATGCCGACCGCGAACGACAGGAGATGAATCCCAAGAGACGGCAGGTCCAGCAAAATGGCGGCGGCAGCCCCAACGCCGGCCCCGTGCGTCACTCCAAGCACATCAGGCGAAACTATAGGATTCTGAAACATGCTCTGATATGCAGCGCCGGACAAAGCCAACGCGGACCCGACTAAAATCGCAAGCGTGATGCGTGGAATCCGCAGCGTAAAGAGAACCACGTTCGCCTGAGCCAGCGAAGCGTCGACCGGATATCCACGCAAACGCGCAAAGAGAATGGTGGATATATCGCCAAGAGACATTGCGTACCGGCCAACCATGACAGAGAATATGGCCGCCGCCGCAAGCGCGGCCAATATGGCGCAAATCAGCCTGAATTCCTGTAAACGTCGCTTTCCCACGAGAAAAATCTCATTCACGCTATCGTCTTTGCAATGTGAATCATCCGCACGCGCCTCTTTAAGAAAATTGTTTTATATTCGTTTGCGCTTCAATCTATGCTTTCGATAATAACACTAAGTTGCATTTAAATCAAACGACATGATGAAGTTACAAGATTTCCCGAAAACCAGTACTCAACGTCGTAGTATTGTAGCGTTATCGCGACATAAATGGTGCATAAGAGGGACATTGAGGCAATACTGTGGCGTAAATGTAGCATTTATGTGATTTTGTAGCGTTAATGAGGCATAAGTAAAGCATCTTCGTGGCATTATATCGTTATTGTGGTATAAAAATGGGCCCCCTGAAATGTACTTTCTTTTTAGCGGTTAGCGATTTCAGCCGCATGGAAAAGAAGCAAAAGGCGAACCCCTCCCTTGGAAGCGGGCCTCGCCGCTGTCCCGAAAACTGTCGTGAATCGGAGCTCATTAACGTGTAAATAAAATAGGGAACAGCGTCATTGCGCCATATGCTCGCTTACAAACCTTGCGTATCCCCGCATGGAGTAGTCTTGTTTCCTGTCCATGTCAGGTACTATCTTTCTGAAAAAACATACTGGGATATCGCCTTCTTTAAGGTTTTTAGCAATACACGGAGTGCAGCCATGTTCATGATTGACTGGATGACAGGAACATTCATGGTCGACGCAGGTACAGAAAGACACGTTTGACAACTTGAAAAACCTCCCAGTTAAAGACTTTAAAAATCAGACAAAGCAAGGATTTATATAATTATACACTATATCTCACTCTTCAAGATTCTTCAAGTATATGACGTGCGCCCACGCACCTAAAAGCGCTTGCCAAAACTCGGCTTCACTTAAAGCCAGCCTGCCCAATATTGCGTTCAATCGCTGACTTTGCCAACCTCACGGCGTTAGCCATAAAGATGCTCTCACGCCGCAATTCTTCCCGTTTTTCTTTCCTCGATATATACATGTCCCGGTAAATAATTTCCCTCTTACCGTTGCGGCAATCGAAAATCAGTGTCTCATGAAAACCGACCGGGCAGAGCATTCCTAAAAGCCGCTCGTAATATTTCATGCTGATTCTCCTGTCAGATTCGCGCTTTCCCAATTACACATCACTGTGGTCTAAAAAGCAACCACTAAAATATATAATTAAAAAAATGCTATATCTATATCGCCGTGCCACGCTATTTTCCCGCCGCCTGTTCCATTGCTGGTGTCTGGTGTTCATGATCCGTATGTGGCGTGAATACGCCAATTTGTTTCCCGTCCCCGTGTACTTCGCAACGGCGCTGGAACGGTTTGGTAGCTATTGGTAATAATGCAACTGAAGCCATTTATGTGGCATTCACTGCTGTCAATTTAAGCGGTTTTGCATATTGCATTATGAGGAATAGTCATGACGAAATCAAGATTTTACCTATTAACCGACGAAGAGATTTTTCATGCTTTTCTTTAAATTGACAGCAATGATGTGGTATATACTGAAAGATACCGTATTTTACGGCGTTGGCATATTGATGTTCTGATAAAATAAAGGAGCAGCCCGGATGTGAGAAATGGTTCCCCGGACTGCCCTGTTTCACGGCCGCTATGGGGGCGACTGGCCTCGTTCCCATAGCGGCCGATCAACGCTATACCCCTAACTTTTCGAAATAAGTAATATATATTGAGTGTTACCTATTGACAAACCAAGACTTCTATCGTATATTCATATTACTTAAATAAGTAATATGCGAGGTGCGCTATGGCAAACC
>JAISXR010000103.1 GCA_031270375.1 Synergistaceae bacterium
AAAAGAATTCCGACTTGTCGACGAACAACACCCTTGAACTGCACTCACAGGTGACGGTGAAAGAGATGCGGTATTTTCAGTACCTCAACTTTTATCTTCCGGCGATGTACGACAAAAACAGCGCGATGCTCACCGTGAGCGTCGCGGCGCATATCGGCGGGGCCGTTGTCGGCATCGGAATAGGCGGGGATTCTTCCCCGCTGCGCGCGGGCGAGACGATAAAATTGATAGGCGTAACGGACGGGGGAGTGTTGATCGGTGAGCCGCTGAAAAACGGTGATAAAGTCGTCGTCCGGCATGGCGCGACACTTAAATACGAGTGCGTGATTGGCATGGACATGGAGAATGACGTTCTCTTCGCCACCGTGGCGGCGGGTGGCTCGGAGAACACTGGCGGCTCCGACGATGCCGGAAGTTCGGGCGATACTGGCGGCTCCGACGATGCTGGAAGTTCAGGCGGTACTGGCGGCTCTGGCGATTCAGGCGATATTGGCGGCTCTGGCAATTCGGGCGGCGCCACCGTCACAAACATGGCCAAAGCGTTGTCCGAAGGGTCGAGCGCCAACATCGCGGCGATAAACAGCGGCGGTGACCTGATATCCGGCGCAGGCGTCATGCCGCGCGGCTCAAGTTCCGAAGCAGGATCTCAGTCGTTTGGCGCGACCAGTTTCGGCAAGTCGAGATATAAAACCGGCTCTTATGTCGACTCGGACACTCTGTCCGTGCTCGCGGGCGTCAGGCTCGCCGAAATCAAGCTGGGCCGCGCGGCCTTATCGCGCGGAGTTTTCGCCGAGGCGGGAATGAGCAGTTACGACACGTTCAACTATTTCGCGGACGAGCCTGCTGTCCGCGGCAGCGGAGAGTCGAACTATTTCGGAGGAGGATTGGCGCTGCGAGCGGATTACGGCGGCAATGGCAGAGGATGGTTCTACAACGACGCCTCGATACGTTTCGGCCGGGCTCACAACAGTTTCGCCTGCGACGACGGAATACTCGTGAGTTACAAAACCGATGCCCCCTATTACGGCGGGCATATCGGCCTTGGATACGTCAGGGAATTGAAAAACGGTGCGAGCCTCGATATCGGCACGAAGCTATTATGGACGCGTCTCGAAGGTGACAGCGTCACGCTGCGCACCAAAGACCCGATAACCTTCGCCAGGTCCGATTCCCTACGGGCCCGCGTCGGTGCGAGGTATGACGCCGAGAGATTCTACGCCGGCCTGGCGTATGAATACGAGTTTGCCGGCGACGCAGACGCGACCGCCCGCGGATTTTCCATCCCCGCCCCAAGTCTGAAAGGAGGCACTGGAATCTGCGAGTTGGGGTTTACCCTCGGCAAAAAGAACGCCCCTTTCAACGCGGACGTGAACATATCCGCTTTCACCGGAAAAAGAGCGGGGTTCGCCGCTGGAATCAATTTGAACTGGAAATTCTGAGAAACGCTGGAATGTGTACGAGTGTCAACCACTCTCACAGCAGGCCAGCGGAATAATTTACGTCAAAACAGCACGGACGCGCGTCCGTGCTGTCATTATTTGCCCCGCTAACGAAAAGATGCTTTATTGAGTGTACGTTCACGCGCCGGCCGCGATTCGTAGGTTTTCCCTTTTTGGCGCTTCGCTCATTACTCCCAGCGCCGGTTCACGTATCTCCACCTATGATGATGAGGGGGAGAAGGGTTTGCCGAACATGGGCCCGGCGCACGGCAAATTTATTGTTCGTCATAATACGCAACTGCGTATCACCTTTTGAAAACAACGCCCCGGGCTCTTGCGCGGGAAGGGAAAAACGTATACATTATGCAATATGTTATATTTAGCGCCTCCGAGCTTGCGGACCTAAAGGACGCGCGCCGTCTCACGGCCGCAAGCCAGGGTTTTTTCGGAAACGGAAGAACCTCCCGCGTTTTGGAAAGGAGGTCTGTTGCGTTCGCGCGGCTTTCCTTTCCGCTGTCAACCGGCCATGGGGCCAATTTTGGAAAGGAGTGTGTTTTAATGGCGGAGCGCAAAGCGGCGTCAGATACGAGGCAATTTCACGTCAAAAGGGTTTTCGTCAACGGAGTTCCAAAAAGGATAGTAGCCGATCCCGCGGCGACACTGCTCTCGGTAATCCGCGAGCAGCAGCACATGACGGGCACAAAACGCGGATGCAACTGCGGGCAGTGCGGCGTCTGCAACGTGATACTGAACGACAAGGTGGTCCGTTCGTGCGTCACGAGATGGAAGAATGTGCCCGAGGAGTCTCAGATATGCACGGTCGAGGGAGTCGGAACGGTGACGGCCCCACACGCCATCCAACTGGCATTCATAGTGAACGGCGCCATTCAGTGCGGGTTCTGCACGCCGGGTTTCGTGATGGTGGCCAAAAACCTGCTCGATCACAATCCCAACCCCACAAGGGAACCGGTGCGCGAGGCGTTCCAGAAAAACTTCATGACCTGCCGCTGTACCGGCTACATACAGATCACCGACGCGGTGATGGAAGCGGCCGACGTGCTGGCCGGCAGGAAGAGTTTTCAGGAGA
>JAISXR010000171.1 GCA_031270375.1 Synergistaceae bacterium
TGAAATCTCGGCGAGAGCAGTATCTTAAAGCGCTCGATCAAGCCGATCAAAGCAACTACGCCGCGTTAGCCGCTATTATCGCCAAAGCCGTAATTGATAATGTCCACCGCTTTATAGTCCCCAAATTCGCTCAAAACTCCGATTGGGTACGCCTTGAATCCCTGGTCGCTGAAGACATGACATATCAAACACTGCGCCAAGCGGTCAACCGGGGAAAGTTGGAGGGGAAAATCGGCGATGATGGCTATTGGTATTCGACGCCCGAGGCACTCAGTGAGTATAGGAAAAACAGGTACAAAAGGTCGTGATGACATGTAAGGCACATGTTTTTACCCCCCAGGTCGCACCCGGGGGTTCTCGGCTAGAATATACATCATTCGCCCGCGAGACTTGCGCTTCGCGGATTTATCCCCGCCGCGCTTTCTCTTCCGCTACGCCTCTTAAGGCCTCGTAAAATGTCCTCGCGTCGATGGGTTTGGTCAGATGATCTCCCATGCCCAGATCGAGGCAGCGCGCCCTTTCTTCCGGCAGGGCGTGGGCGGTCAGCGCGTAGACTGGTATATCCCTGTATTCGGGGGTTTCCTTGATGATTTTGGTGGCCTCGTAACCATCCATGACCGGCATTTGCAGATCCATCAGCACCAGGTCGAAGGGCGGGCCGTCGGTCTTGGCGGATTCGGCCAACCGTTCCAGCGCTTCGACGCCGTTTTGGGCCGTTGTGACATCGACCTCCACGGCATCCAGCAATTCCGTCGCGATCAGCGTATTTATCTCGTTGTCCTCGACCAGCAGGACGCGCATCCCCTTCAATATCGCGTTTTGGCCGTCATTCGGCTCCGGTCCCCGCGCTTCAGCGGCCGATTCGCCCGCGGCGAGCGGGAACGGGCACGAAAAAGTAAATACAGTACCCTTGCCCTCCTCGCTCGATACGCCGATCGTTCCGCCCATCAATTCGACCATCTCTCGGGTGATGGCAAGACCGATGCCGATACCGCCGTATTTTCGCGAAGAGGAATTGTCGGCCTGATTGAAGGCCGCGAAAATATCGTCCATCTGCTTCGGACTCATCCCGATACCCGTATCCTCTACAGCGAAGCCGAGCGTCACGTCATCCGAACCGTGCTTTGACACGGCCGCGCGTACGGTGACGGAGCCTTTTTCGGTGAATTTATAGGCGTTGTCGACCAGATTGATGAATATCTGCTGAAGCCGCAGTGAATCGCCTATCAGCCTCGTCGGAAGGTCTCCGTCCAGTTCGAGGCGCAGCTCTATGTCGGAATGTTCATACTGTTCGCGGAAAAAAATCGCGAGGTCTTCGAACATCTGCCTGATGTCGAAAGCGTCGCGTTTCAGTTGTATGTCGCCCGCGTCCGCTTTGGAAAAGTCGAGAATATCGTTGATAATGCCGAGCAGGGTGGATGAGGCTCGCCGCATCTTTTCCGTATATTCGCGCTGCTTGTCGTCCATGGAAGTTTTGAGCAGAAGGTTTGTCAATCCGATGACGGCGTGCAGCGGCGTGCGGATTTCATGGCTCATGTTGGCCAGGAAGAGGCTTTTCGCCTTGTTCGCGGCCATAGCCGCCGACATCGCGCTCTTCAGCTCCAGAAGCGTGTTCACGCGAGCCAACAACTCCTCTTTGTCGAACGGCTTCTGGATATAATCGTTGGCCCCGGCCTGAAATCCCAAAAGGATATCGTGAACCTGGTTTTTCGCGGTGAGCATCACTATGGGCAGGTCGAACAGCGAATGCTTTTCCCTCAAATGCTGGCAGACCTCGTATCCCGACAGCTTGGGCATCATGACGTCCAAAAGCACGAGATCGAATTCGGCTCCGTTTTCGAACAGTTCGAGAGCCTCTGTTCCGTTGTACGCTTTGAACACAGCATAATGCCGCATCGACAGGATGTTCGTCAAAACCTGTATGTTGACCGGTTCGTCGTCGACGACGAGTATCCTGTACCCGGTGCTGTCCGCCGCCGTCTCCGGCTCCTGGCCCGCCGTGCCTTCGACGTCGAAATCCTCCGCGTCTATGATGGTCGATTTCGGACTGTCATGCCGAACGGAAGCGGCTTCATCCGACGCCAGCGACACGGGCACCGTGAACGTAAACCTGGAACCTTGTCCCAGGCGCGACTCGACGTTTATCGTGCCGCCGTGCAGTTCGACGATTTTTCTGGTGATGGACAAGCCCAGCCCAGTCCCGCCGTACTCGCGCGCCGTGGAGCCGTCGGCCTGTTCGAACGATTCGAAGATGCGGTCGAACTTGTCCTCCGGGATGCCAATGCCGGTGTCCTCGACCGAAACCGTGGCCATATCTCCCACGACACTGGCCGAGACGAGTACCCGTCCCTTTTCGGTGAATTTGACGGCGTTTCCGATCAAGTTGTACAATATCTGTTGCATCCTGTTTTCGTCGGCTTGCACTCGCGGCATGGAATCGTCTATCTCGTTGACGAGCGACAGGTCCTTGCCCTTGACCATGGGCTTCGACATCACGATCACCGTATCCGCGATCGTTTTCAGATCGACCGGTTTGACCTGAAGCGCTATCTCGTTATTTTTCAGTTTAGTGAAATCCAATATATCGTTGATCAGTTGAGAAAGCCGCTTGCCGCTGTTGACGACGATTGCGAGGTTGTATTTCTGAGCGTCGGACATAGGCCCGGCGGCCCCGTCGATCATCGACTCGACTATGCCTATTATTCCGTTGATGGGCGTCCTCAGCTCATGGGACGTATTTGCCAGAAATTCGTCCTTAAGCTCGTTCAGCCTGTTCAAATATATATTCTTCTCCTCGAGGGTTTTCGCGTATTGCTGCATTTCCTTTATCAGCTCATTTATCTTTTCGGCCATGAAGCGAAACGCCCTCGACAGCGCGCCGATTTCGTCGCCGCTTCGGATCAGCGGCACCTCCGTGTCGAAATTCCCCTCGCCGAGAGTTTTGGCGGCGTCAGACAACACGAGTATCGGCTTCGTGACATTTTTCGCTATGATGTAAAGCATGAACGCTATGACGCACACGGCGATCACAGACGCCAGGATGACGTAATCCCTTATGCCGTTGGCGTCATCGAGGATTTTCGCGACGGGCACGCTCACCGCCACCGACCAGGGATTGGTGACGCTGCTGAACCGAATCGGCATGTATACCGTGTAAAGATGCTCGCCGTTCGAGATGTACATCTCGCCGTTTTTTATCGCGTTCTTCGCTTCCGTCGCGTACTTCAAACGGGCCGGGTCCGCTTCGAGCATCGCCATGGCGAGTTCCTGAGTCATCAGGGACAAATCTATCTCGTTCTTGTCGAAATTTTTCGCGTATGCCTTTAATTTGCCGACAAATTGCATCTCGTTATCATATGCGGCCGCCCGCGTCCCGTCGTCCCGATTCGCCGCGAGATACGCGTCGGCGTATTTTATGGCATCGTCAATTTTGGAACGGTTATCCATCAACATTTCATACGCCAGCGACTCGGCCAAATCCTTTCCCAGATACGGTTTATCGGGATGTGCCACTATGTCGCCGGCGTTTGAAAAAATCTCCGTGTAGCCTTCCTGTTCGTGCGGATTTACCTTCGAGACCATCTCCTGAAGTTTGTCGAGGACAAAGTCGGAAGCTATTATGCCGATAAATTTGCCCTCGTGGATGATGGGGAATACCATGCTCGCCAGCATTACGGGGTGTCCTTGAACTTCATAGGGATACGGGTCGGTGATATACTCTTGCAGATCTGCCTTGGGCACTGCATACCAATCCGCTATATCTATGTCATACAAAGGCTCGACGGCGATATTGCCGCCGAGTTTGTTCCAGTAAGGAGAATATCTTCCAGTATCGTCATACGCCGGGCCCACTCCCGCGTACAGATGGTCCTTGCCGTCCAGCGCGTCGGGGTCGTACGCGACGCAAAACGCGGTTATATATTCCTTTTCAGCCAGCGTGTTTCTCAGGATGTCGTTCATCATGTCCCGGTCGGTGAGACCGTGGGCTTTTAGCGTTTCGAACGTCGTGGCGAGTGTCTCGGAGGTTATCCGCGCGCCCTGCAATTCGGCCAGAATTTCGTTCTTATATTTGTCCGCGGTCTCCTGCGCGAGGCTGAAAGCGCTTTTCTCCGCCATTTCAAAGGATTTGTTGGAGACAATCAGCGTGAGCACAAAAAAAGACGCGACGACCGCGATCAAGACCATAAAAAATATCTTTATCTTTAAACTTAAATTTTTGAACATAGAATCACCTCAAAATTTGGGTGTCAATGCACCCTATAGCGTGGCAATTATGCCATAAACCTCATTTATGTCAATATGATCTGTTTATTTTGAGGCTACACGTCGCCGAGATATGCCCTCCTGACCTGGGGGGCTTTCATGATCTCCGAGCTGTTGCCCGACATGGCGATTGTCCCCGCCTGCAGCACGTAACACCTGTCGCTGATCTCCATAGCCTCGTAGGCGTTCTGCTCGACCATGAGCACCGTCACGCCCTCGCCGCGGATTTGCGATATCGTGTCGAACAGCGACTCGGTGACTTTGGGCGCGAGGCCCAAAGAGGGTTCGTCCAAAAGAAGCGCCCGCGGACGGCTCATCAGCGCGCGCGATATGGCAAGCATCTGCTGCTCGCCTCCCGAGAGGGTTCCCGAACGCTGCGACATGCGTTCCTTGAGCACCGGATAAAGGGCGAAACACCGCTCCATGTCGCGCTCCATTTCGTCCCTGTCATGCCGGCGTATCGCGCCCATTATCAAATTCTCCCTCACGGACAGGGCGGTGAAAAGCCTGCGGCGCTCCGGCACCAGAGAGATGCCGCGGATAACCGTTTCGTGCGGGCGCGCCGGCAGGGGTGAACCGTCAAATTCTATGGAGCCCCTGTACGGCAGAACGCCGGCCAGCGTCCACATCAGCGTCGATTTTCCAGCGCCGTTGACGCCGACCACCGAGACGATCTCCCCCTTGTCAACGTACATATCGATACCGTGCAGGGCGTGGATATTGCCGTAGTACACGTGCAGGCCGCTTATTTCGGCGTAATGCCCGCTCATGATGTCCTCTCCCTCCGGCGGCCGAGGTACGCCTCCACGACCGCGCCGTTTTCGCGGATATCCGCGGGAGCCCCATGCGCCAGGAGCGCCCCTCGCTCCATGACCACGACATGAGCGCATATATCCAGCACCAGATTGATGTGATGCTCTATCAGCAGTATCGTCACGCCGAAATCCGCCCTGACGCGTTTTATGGTCTCGCCCAGCTCGCGCGTCTCGGCATCGTTCATTCCCGCGGCCGGTTCATCCAGCAGCAACAGTTTCGGCGAACACGCCAGAGCGCGCGCGATCTCCAATTTGCGCTGCATGCCGTATGGAAGGTTGGACGCCTGAAACGACGCCGACCCCTCGATGCCGAGTGCCCTCATGATGGCTAACGCTTTTTCCCGCGCGGCGCGTTCAGTCGAACGGGCGGCCGGAGTGCGGAAAATCGCCGATACCGGCCCGTAAGAAGCGCGCGCCAGAATAGGCGTGGTAACGTTCTCCAGACACGTCATGCGCGCGAAAAGCCTTATATTCTGAAAAGTCCGCGCCACCCCGGTTCGCACCACATCATCGGGCCGGCGTCCGGTCAAACTCTCGCCCGCGAGACGTATCGTCCCGGCGGTGGGCCGATACACGCCGGTTATGAGGTTGAACACGGTGGTCTTACCGGCGCCGTTGGGACCGATCAAACCTGTGATGCCTCCCTCGAGCGCGTCGAAAGACAGGGAGTCGACGGCCTTTATCCCTCCGAAAGCCCTGGTGAGCCCGCGCACTTCGAGCAGCACCGCCGTCATTTCCGTCTTCCTGGCAGAAAATCGCGCGCGCCGCGCAGCAGGTCGGATATCTCGCGATACCCCATGAGCCCCTGCGGCCGGAAAATCATGATCACGACGAGCATAAGTCCATAGGCCGGAAGGCGGTACATCTCGAGTTTTCGCAGCATTTCGGGCAGCGCCGTGAAGATGAAGGACACGATCACAGGGCCCGATATGCTCCCCATGCCGCCCGCGATCACCGAGGCCAAAAGCTGTGTCGACTGGGTCATGGTGAACATCACCGGCTGGATGAAGGCGAGCCGGTGCGCCAGGAGCGCGCCGGAGGCGCCGCACATCACGGCGCTCACGGTGAGCGACAGCAATCTGGTTCTGAACAGATTGATGCCCGCCATCTCGGCAGCCACCGGATCCTCGCGGATGGCCACGAACATCGCGCCGAATCGTGATTTCAGGAGAGACCGCGCGAACACGAGGCTCACGATAAGCACGCCGACGACCCAGACCGGGCCGCTCAGCTCATCGAGCGACAAGCCGCGCGCTCCGTTGGTGATGGATAGGTTTTCGAGGCACACGCGGAGCGCCTCGCCGAAACCCAGAATCGCTATGGCGAAGTAATCACTTCTCAGTTTTGCCCGAAGCGTAGGAATGCCGATTGTGAGGCTCGCGATACCCGACGCGAGCATACCGGCGAGTAAGGCGAGGGGGAAGGGAACATACCAGTGGTAGGTCAAAGCTCCCGCCGCGTAAGCGCCTATCCCCACGAAAGCCGCGTGCCCCAGCGAAAAAAGACCCGTAAAACCGGTGAAGATGGAGACGCCGAGGACGGCTATCATGTTGATGCAAGCCAGAAGAAAGATGTTGAACGCGTAATAATAATACATCGCTATACCTTGTCCTCGGTCTCCGTGCCCATCAGTCCGTTGGGCAGGCATATCAGAAGCGCTATCAGGACGGTGAAGCTGAATACGTCGCGCATGACGCTGGATACGTAGGTGGAGACGAGGGTCTCCAGCACGCCGAGTATGAGGCCGCCTATCATCGCCCCGGGCAGACTGCCGAGGCCGCCTATCACGGCCGCTATATAGGCTTTGTTCGTCACCCAGCCCATGGTCGGGTACACGAGATATCTGACGCCGAGGAAAACCCCCGCGACGCCGGCAAAAGCGCCGGCGAGGAAAAATACCACCGATATCAGCCTGTCGGTATTGACGCCCATGAGCGAGCACATGGTCATGTCGTTCACGCCCGCGCGGATGGCGATGCCGGTTTTGGTTCTCGTTATGAATATTTGCAGCGCGAAAATGGCCGCCATTGAAATGACGAAAGCGCACAAATCGAGCAGGCTCAGCGAGCTGCCCCACAACCGCACGCTCTGGCTCTTGAAAAATTCCGGGAAAGCGTAAAACCTCGCCCCGATGGTGGCGTAAACCATGTTTTCGAGGAACATGGAACAACCCATGGCGCTTATCATCAGATAGAGCGATGGCGCTCCCCTCCGGCGAAGGGCGGCGTAAGCCACGCGCTCGTTGACTATCGCGATGACGCCCGCGCCGGCGACGGCCCCGGACAGGACGAGCGCGAATCCGAGGCCTAGTTTCGAGGCGAGCGCGAGCCCTATGTACGCCCCCAGCATGATGACTGCGCCGTGCGCGAAGTTGCTGAACGACAGCACGCTGAATATCAGCGAGTAACCGACCGCCATCAGCGAGTAGATGGAGCCGATGGAGAGGCCGGTTACGAGCGTCTGAAGCAACAACTACATCTTCTCCGCGATTGAAACCTTTTACTGTCCCTGATACTTCTCGACGAACACGAACTCTTTTTTGCCGACGTCCACCTTCTGAATGACGGCGGGCTTGTTCAGCGGGTTATGGTTCGTCGGATCAATGGTCAGTATCCCGGTCGTTACCTTAAGGTCGGTGATCCCCTCGAGTCCCTTCACGAGCGCTGGGCCGTCGAACGATCCGGCCCTTTTGGCGCCGTCGACTATCATCAGGAGGGCGTCCTGCGCCATGACGGGATTGGGAAGGACGGCTTCCTCGCCGTACTCGGCGCGGTACTCGGCCAGGAAATCCTGAATATCGGGGTCGCTCGCGTCGGTGAGGTTGACGAAATAAGAACCGTCGATGGCGTCTCCGCCAAGGTCGAAGATGTCCGGGCTGCCCCAGTTGTCCGTGCCGAGCAGCGGAACGGTTATCCCGAGGTCGCGCGCCTGTCTCGCCGCTATCGAGGCCACTTTCTGGTCCACCGGAAGCCATACCACGTCGGGGTTTAACTCCTTTATCTTGGTGAGCTGAGCGCGATAATCGAGTTCCTCCGAGCGGAAAGCCTCTTTGGCGAGCACTTTGCCGCCTCTTTCCGCGAAGGCTTCCTCGAAGTACGTCGTCACCCACTGGCTGAAGTCGGAGCCGACATCGTAAAGGGCCGCCGCGGTGCGCGCGTTCAGCCTGTCGTAAGCGAAACGTGCCGCGACGGTGCCCTGGAACGGATCAATGAAGCAGGGACGGAAGGCGTATTCCTTAACCTTCTCTGTTCTCTGGTCGACGGTAACGTAGTTGTTGGTCGCGGTGGTCACCACCATGGGTATCTGCGCCCTTTCGAGCACAGGCCCGGTGGCGAGCGCGTTTCCGCTCTGCGCCGGTCCTATCACCGCGATGACTCCGTCGCCTATCAGCCTGCGCGCCACGTTGACCGACTCCTGCGGGTCCGCGCGGTTGTCATAACGGACTATCTCTATCTGCGACCCGAGGACTCCGCCGCCCGCGTTGATCTTTTTGACGAGCAGATCCACAGCCCTGGCCTCCGACTGCCCCCATATCGAAGCGCCCCCCGTCAGCGAGACGGAGTGACCGATTTTGACGGTGTCGGCCGCGAACGCGCAGGCCGAAAAAATGATGATGGACAGAATGACAACGCCGATAGCAAGAAATTTTTTCATCAATAGATTCCTCTCCTTTGTCCTATGTCATATTTTTTTTGCAGAGAACAGAACCGCGGATAAATCCGTATATTGACCTCCTTCCTCCCGGAATCCAATTAAAAAACATACTTTATTAGGTCGGTTCTCAGTTGTCAATAATATCGCAAACAATAGAAGAAAATAGCTATTGACAAAGCGAGTTGCCCGTCGTAACATAATTGAAGAGTTGTTCAACTGTTTAATTAGGTGGAGTGTTTATGGAAAAACAACCGTTATGCGATTGCGACATAATTCACGAGGAAGTGGTCCGCGAGGTGCGCGGAAAGATATTTGAGAAGAGGCGCTACAACGACCTCGCGTCGCTGTATAAGATGTTCGCCGACAGCACCAGGGTCCAAATTCTTCACGCGCTCGAGTGCGGCGAAATGTGCGTGTGCGATCTGGCGGCGCTGCTCGGCGCGACGAAATCGGCGGTGTCACATCAGTTGAAGTCGCTGAGGCTGTCGAACCTCGTGAAATTCCGCAAAGAGGGGAAGATCGTCTTCTATTCCCTGGCGGATTCTCACGTCAAAGACATTCTGGACAGGGGTTTCGAGCATATCGACGAATGAGAGTTATTTTTTTGTCCCTATTAGTGAACATATGAACAACTACTCAATAATAAATTGGAGGTCACGTCAATGGAAATGGCGTTTTTGCTCAAGGGGCTCAACTGCCCCAACTGCGCGGCGAAAATAGAACACGAGATCGGCAAGGTCGACGGCGTCATATCGGCCCGCGTCAATCTCATGAACGAAACGTTGAAACTCACCCTCAGCAGCGGTTATTCGGGAGATATCTCGGCCGCCGTGAGACGAATCGTCGCCTCACACGAACCGGACGTCCTCGTGAAGCCGAGCGGTAACCGCGCCATGGCCGAAGCGCCGCGCGCCGACGACTCCGCAAAAAGGGCGATTGTCAGGATTGCGGCCGGCACGTTTATATACGTCCTCGGCATAGCGGCGGGCGCGTCGCGCTATTCGGGCTCGTTTCTCGAACTAGGCCTGCTGATAGCCGCATACGCCGTTCTGGGCGGCGAAGTGGCGATCAAGGCGGCCAGGAACGTCGCAAAAGGCCGGGTATTCGACGAGAACTTTCTGATGAGTGTCGCGTCGGTCGGGGCGTTCGTCATCGGTGAATATCCGGAAGCCGTCGCCGTCATGCTGTTCTATCAGGTGGGGGAGATGCTGCAAAACGCCGCGGTCCGCCGCTCCAAAAAATCAATCGCCGATCTCATGGATATTCGCCCGGATTCCGCCACGGTCATAAGAGACGGAGAGCTGACGGTCGTCGGCCCGGAGACCGTGACTGTCGGCGAGGTGATCGTGGTTAAGCCGGGAGAGAAAATTCCGCTCGACGGCGTGGTCATCGACGGTTCGTCTACGCTCGACACGAAAGCGCTGACTGGCGAATCCGCGCCACGGGCCATCGGCAAAGGAGACACCGCGTTGTCGGGGTGCATAAACCAGAACGGCGTGTTGAGGATAAAGGTCACTAAAGGATTCGCCGAGTCGACGGCCGCGAAAATCATCGACCTGGTGCAAAACGCGGCGAACCGCAAGGCTCCGACGGAAAATTTCATCACCACGTTTTCGCGTCATTACACGCCCTTTGTCGTGGGGTTCGCCGCGCTGCTCGCCGTCGTCCCTCCGCTGCTCAATTTGGGCGAATGGGCCGACTGGATCCACAGAGGGCTCGTGTTCCTCGTCATATCCTGTCCCTGCGCGCTGGTCATCTCCATTCCGCTCGGATTTTTCGCCGGCATCGGCGCCGCGTCGAGAAAGGGCGTCCTCGTCAAGGGGGGCAATTATCTCGAAGCGCTGAACAACCTCGACATCGTGGTGTTCGACAAGACGGGGACGCTGACGAAGGGCGTTTTCGAGGTCTCTGAGATCATACCCGCAAACGGTTATTCCGAGGACGGCACGCTCGCGTTGGCCGCGAGCGCGGAGGCGTACTCGAACCACCCGATCGCGCAGTCGATCCGCGGCGTCCGCGAAGATGCCGCCGGCAATAGCGCCGTGGGTGAAAGCGTTTCCGGCGATTACTCCGAGATTCCAGGACAGGGTGTGCGCGTAAATATCGGCGGCAAAGAGATACTCGCCGGGAATGAAAAACTGATGGCGGCCCGCGGCGTCGCGTACACGCCGGTCTCAAAAACGGGCACCAAAGTGTACGTCGCCGAATCCGGCAGATTCGCCGGCTGCGTTGTCATATCCGACGGGATAAAGCCCGACAGCGGCGTCACGGTTTCGGCGCTCAGGCGCCTCGGCGTTCGCAAGACGGTCATGCTGACCGGTGACGACGGGCAGATCGCCGAATCGGTCGCGTCGGAACTCGGCCTGGACGAGGTCTACTCCGGGCTGCTGCCCGACCAGAAGGTGGAAAAACTGGAGCGGCTAGACGGCGAAAAGCGGCCCAAGAAAAAACTGGCGTTCGTCGGCGACGGCATAAACGACGCGCCTGTCCTTGCCCGCGCCGACGTGGGCATCGCAATGGGCGGGCTGGGTTCCGACGCCGCGATAGAGGCGGCCGATGTAGTGCTCATGACCGACGAGCCGTCGAAGCTCATCGGCGCGATCACGACAGCCAGGGCTACAAAACGCGTCGTGTTGCAGAATATCGTCTTCTCTCTGGGCGTGAAAGGATTGTTTCTCATCCTCGCCTCATTCGGCGCGGCCGGCATGTGGGAGGCGATTTGCGGTGATGTCGGCGTTATGCTGCTCGCGGTGTTGAACGCCATGAGGGTGCTGAAAAATAGGGAAACGTTTTGAGACGGGCGCGGCGAAGCGCGGTTTTAAAAAGAGCGGCGTTGATGTATACTTTATCCTGTTAAAATCCAAAAAAAACGGGAGGAAATGAATATGTCAGCAGCCGCTTCGAATCACCCGCTATGGGAACAATTGTCCGACCTGAAGACGGACTATAAATGGGTCGACCTCACGCACGAACTCAGCGCGGAAACTCCGCACTGGTACGGCTTCAAGCCTTTGGGAACGGAAAAACTGTTCGACTTCGACGTCGCGCCCATGAAAGTTTTTCAATATACCGTGGCCGGACAGTACGGCACGCACGCCGACGTGCCCGGACATTTCGACGCGAATGGAAGGCTGATGGAGGCCATTCCCGTCAGCGAGATGGCGTTTCCGCTCTGCGTGATCGACAAGTCGAAGGCGGTCGCCGCCGACAGCGACTACGCGCTCACGAAGGACGACGTGCTGGAATGGGAGGCGGAATACGGCGAGATACCGGAGGGCGCGTTCGTGGCGTTCAGGAGCGACTGGTCAAAACGGCCCGCGGCCAATTTCGACAACAACGACGCGGAAGGGCAAGCCCATTATCCCGGTTGGGACTTGGATTGCGTCAAATGGCTCGCCGATGTCCGCCATGTCGGCGGCATAGGTCACGAGACGCCCGACACGGATCCTGCCGCGTGTGTGGCACAGACGGGATTTCTCGCCGAGGGTTACATCCTGAAAGCCGACAAGCTCAACGTCGAATTGCTGAAAGACCTCGACTTGCTTCCTCCCGTCGGGGCTATAGTGTTCGTCACTTTTCCGAAACTGAAGGGCGGCACCGGATTTCCGACGCGCGTGTTCGCCATCTGCCCCAAATAACCTGGGTATGCGCGCCATGAGCCTTAAATTCGACGAACAACTGTCCTGCCTGCAAAAACCCGTCAGGGAGGAGATGACTGACGAGCAGTACGCCGTATTCAACAAGCAGGTCGAGACGATGGAAAAAAATTGGGGGTTCATCAACAATCTTTTCAAGGTGCTGCCGCTGAATCCAGCGCAATATACCGGCTTTTTGGATTTCAAGGCTTCGCTTTTCACTCCCGAAACCTGCTGGCTTTCGAATGCCGACAAGGAGATGATGGGTCTCGTCGTGTCGTCCGCCAACGGCTGCGCATACTGCCTCACGACGCACGGCGACATACTGCGCGGGCTCACCGGCGATCCCGAATGGGTAGATCAACTTACCTACAACTACCGCACGGCGAAACTGACCAAAAAGCAGCGGGCGCTATGCGACTACGCGTATTTCGTGACGACGCGGCCGCGTGAGATAGAGACAGACCAGGCCGAGAAACTGCGCGAGGCCGGCTTCAACGATCACGAAATACTGGAGGCGGCGTTCGTGGCGGGTTTCTTCAACTATACGAACAGGTGGGTCAGCACGATCGGCGCCGTGCCGAACAGCGGGCACTTCGGGCACAACAGGGGGACATAAATGAACTTTGAAAAACTGTTTCAAAAGGGGCGGATAGGCAAGCTCATCCTGCGCAACCGGGCCGTGATGTCGCCGATGGGCACCGACTTCGCCAACCACGACGGCACGGCGTCGATGCGCCTGATACGCTATTACGAGGAACGCGCGCGCGGCGGCGTGGGGCTTGTCATCAACGAATACACCGGCGTCGACGAGGTCGAGAGCGTGCCGACCAATTACAATCTCAGAATCTCGCGCGACTGGCACACAGCGTCGTGCGAGCAGCTGGTCGAGGCGGTTCACAGGCACGGCGCGCTCATTTTCGCGCAATTGCATCACGCGGGCTGCACGTCGAAACCGGCGCTGTCGGGCCGCCAGCCACTGAGCGCGTCAGATGTCCCGGCCGTTCCGGGCGGGCCAATACCGCGCGCGATGACGCCCGACGACATCGAAAACGCGCGGCGCAAATTCATCGAAGCCGCAATCCGGTGCAAAAAGGCCGGTTACGACGGCATAGAACTTCACGGCGCGCACTCGTACCTGATAGGACA
>JAISXR010000011.1 GCA_031270375.1 Synergistaceae bacterium
GTTTTCCGGGCAGTACAACAGCCATATCAAAGTTCAGATCATCCAGGCCGAACATCGGAGAGTTGTACAGGAGACATTTATTGAAAGACCGCGGATTCGTTCGTTCTGAGCCACAATGAGAACAGCCCCTCAAATAATGAGGGGCTGTCTCCGATCCGTAAAACTTTGGATGCCTTGCCCGGTTAAGGCCGCTTCCGGCGAATTGCCAGCGACATGCCCAGCGCGAACAGCGCCGCGAACGATCCGAATCCGGCGTCGCAGCCGCCGCGTGACGAACGCGCGGGAGGCGGCGGAGGCGTATTGGGTGATTCAGTGGTTGTACCGGTGCCGCCTATGGTGGTGTTGCTATAGTGTGTTTCGTCATCGGCCATTAGAGTCGCTGTCCCATTGTTGGTTATCGTACCCGTCGCCGTCTCGATCGCGTATCCAGTCCCATGCGCGGTAGCGGTTACTGTGGCGCCGGTTCCGATTTCGACGTTTCCGGCTTTCTCGACAACGATTCCGTGCCCTTCGCCGCCCACACCCTCTGCGGTCACAGTGGCATTGCCCTGGATTTTAACGTTTCCGGCAGGAGTAGTAATAGTAGAATCATTGCCTGGGACTGCTGCCGCTATTCCGGCGCTCTCTCCTCTTGCGGATGTTCCGGTAGCATTCACCGTTGATGTTGCATATATTTCAATAGCACCACCGGCGGCGATGCCGATTCCCTCGTTTTTGTCCGTTCCGCCGCTTTTACTTTCAGCCGTTGCCTCCACTGTGGTGCCGGTAATATATACCGATCCATACTCACTGTAAATTCCCGCCGCCGCGGCGGACGCGCTTACGGCCGTAGCTGTCACCTTCGGTACCGAGCTTGTAGCATTTGTCATAATACTACCGTTCATGCTGAATATGCCGGCGGCCCTGCCTCCATTCGGGGTGCCGGTTTGATTTCCATCCGCCACGACGACAGAGTTGCCTTGTATTGTTATAGAAGACCCAGCAAGGATCCCGAACACGGCGTCATCCTCGTTGACTTCACTGATGCCGGAAGCTTCCACATCAGCATCTCCTATCGTAACGCTTCCAGTAACCCATATTCCGGCGTATCCGCCGCGGCCGGGAGATGCGGCCTTACTGGTGGGGCTGTGTCCGGCCGCTTTCAGTTTTATGTCTTGAACGGTAAGATTGCTCCCCGACGGATTGCCATGCCCCAACAAGCGCAAAGCATCATTCTGCGCGGATATCAGTGTCAAGGTATCTGTTTTACCAGTATTACTGCCTTGAATACGCATATGGACATTGTCTCCTGCGATAGCTGGCGTCGTACCAGAAACGTCCAAGGTAACCGAGCCGTTGATTGTGATAGTTACGGTTTCCACCCCCATCGTAGAAAACACGAAAGCGTCAGTAGTGTTAATGGGCCCCGTTAAAGTCAAGTTTCCGTTTGCATCATCCCATGTATAACTACCGCTTGGAGTGAAATTCCCATTCGCCGACGCGGTCGTACTACCGATTGTCAAATCGACCGCGCTTGCCGGCGACGCGGCCGCGACTACGGCCAAAAGCGCCAATAAGCACACAAAGGATAACAGGCGCGATTTTTTTACCGTTCCAATATTCAAATTGATTCCTCCTTATGAAAAACATTCTCCGAGAACGCGAAAATCGGCGTTCTCTTCCCGCGGGACATAAAGCGAAACGGCGCGAGGTATTCCGCTATGCCATGGAATCCCTCCTACACCGCGACCAACGGGGAGCGAAACCATTTGCCGAGCGAAAAAAATTGTTGGAAGGGAGGAGTTTTTTAAGTTGAAATTTTGGGACACGTTTCGCGGCCGGCGAAACGGGCTTATCGAAAAAAGAGGATAAACTTTTAGAAGGTAACCCTAACCCTGCCTGCCTGCCTGCCTGCCTGCCTGCCTGCCTGCCTGCGGGATTATAAACAGCGGTTCAAAAAACGCATCAGTAAAAACCACCATTTATACCCCCATATTCAGTCAGAGATTATAAAGATAAAAATCATTTTTTAATTCTATCACGGACGAAAACATTATTCAAGTACGGCGGCTCGCGTGCCAGGGGCGATCGCTCACGTTTGCTCACGTTTTCCGAATGTTTTCCGAACCTTATAATTACATCCAAACACGCGCATAATAATCGCGTTTTCAAGGTATCATTAATGGGGAGCCGTAAGGGCGTTAAAAATTCCGATTTTGAAGAAGCCGGCGGGATGTTCATGATGAAATTTTTGAGGTTCGATTGGAAAAAACTGCTGGTCAAGGCGGCCGATCGAGGCAATATCATCCTCGCGATGTTCGCGCTCTCCGCCGTCGCGGTGCTGTGCCTGTCCATTTATACGCATTTTTTGTTTCAGTCCTACATCGCGTCCGAGGAACGCCTGCTCATGGAGAAACTGAAAGCCGTGAGCATGAGCGCGGCCTTGCTTGTGGACGGGGACGTTCTGGATTCTTACCGGACGGTGGAGGACATGGAGCTTCCCGGTTACAAAGAATTGCGCCGGACGCTCAGGACTTTCTCGGAGAGGATGAATGTCCTTTACGTCTATTACCTGCGCGCTTCCGGAAAAATGCTCCAATATATCGTTGACAACGACTTCGACGAAACGACGCGCGTGGGGCTCGATACGCCGCCCATCGACCCGAGCGTCGATGAAACGGGCGCTCTCGACGCCCTAAGCGGAGACATCGGTTATATGGAGGCGGGCGAATACAGGCAATATTGGAGCGAACTCGTATCCGCTTACGCTCCCGTCCGCGACTCGAGGGGCGAGATCGTGGCCGCGGCCGGTGTTGACATAAAAGACACGCGAATTATGTCGTCCCGCGAAAGGATGAAATCGCTGACCCAAATACAGATACTGTCGCTTTTTTTCGTCCTGATAAGCGGTTCCGTATGCCTGTTCAAATATCGCCGCATGGCGCGGCTGGCCGACGCCGCGAGCAAGAGCAAATCTTCTTTCCTGGCGCGGATGAGCCACGAGATTCGGACGCCGCTCAACGCCATGATCGGTTTCACGGAGATACAGCTCCAAAAAGCTCTGCCCGGGGACGTGCGCGACGACATGGAAAAGATATACGCCTCCGGCGCCGGTTTGCTGGACCTCATCAACGACATTCTGGATATTTCCAAGGTCGAATCCGGGGAATTCGACCTCGTGATGGCCGATTTCAGCGTATCCGCCCTTATCAGCGACGTGACGCAGTTGAATCTCGTCCGAATCGGCCCGAAGAAAATCGACTTCCGCCTGGAGATCGACGAGAGCATCCCGGAGACCTTGCGCGGCGACGAGGTACGCGTGCGGCAGATACTGAACAATTTCCTCTCCAATGCCGTCAAGTACACCAAAGAGGGGGGAAGCGTCACATTCTCGATCTCCTGCGAACGCCGCGGCCGGGACGCCCTCGTGTCCTTCACCGTAAACGACACGGGCGTCGGCATCAAAAAATCCGACATGGGCAAACTCTTCAGGGAGTACGCTCAACTGAATATCGGCGACAGAAATATCGAGGGCACGGGGCTCGGTCTGTTCATCACCAAGAACCTCGCGGATATGATGGGAGGAAGCGTTTCCGCCCGGAGCGAGTACGGAAAGGGCAGCGGCTTCAACGCGCTTATACCCCTCGGGATAGTGAGCGAGAAACCTTTGGGCGCGGCGGCGGCGGAAGATTTGAGGTCTTTTCGCTTCAAGGCGAATGACCGCCGGCGCAAGGCGCGGGGGCTCGCGTACTCCGATCTGTCCCGCGGCAGGGCGCTGGTCGTCGATGACGTCAGAACCAACCTGGATGTCGCGAGGAGATTGCTCTCTCCCTACGGCCTTCAGATAGATTGCGTGCCGAGCGGAACCGAGGCCATAGAACGTATCCGCGCGTCCGAAAAAAACGGCAAAAAATACGACATCGTGTTCATGGATCATATGATGCCGGAGATGGACGGCATAGAGGCGACAAAAAAAATCAGGGAACTCGGCTCCGAGTACGCGCGCGGCGTTCCGATCATAGCCCTCACGGCCAACGCCCTCTCAGGAAACAGAAAGATGTTTCTGGATCATGGTTTCAGCTCCTTTATATCAAAACCCATAGATATCGTCCAACTGAACGGGGAACTCAACAGATGGGTGCACGAAGAGCGGGACGCCGAAGCCGAGCCGCGCGGCGCGGGTGACGCGATGACGGCCTTGGACGTCCTGAAAGACGTCCGTCTGGAGGGGATAGACGTCGAGTCGGCGGTGCGCCGCTACGGAAGCGAGGATGTTTACCTGGACGTTCTTCGCTCCTACGAGCGGCATATTCCCGCTTTGCTGAAAAAGCTCGAAGACGGTCTGTCCGCGCGGGATTACGCGACAACGGTTCATGGGGTGAAGGGCGCGACTCTCGGCGTCGGAGCGGAAGAGATCGGCGTCCTCGCCGAAGAACTGGAACAATTGTCAAAAGCCGGGGACGCCGAATCCGTAAAGGTGAAAAACGAACGGTTCGTAAAAAAACTTCGCGGACTGCTCGACGGCGTGAGAGACGCGCTCTCCGCCGCGCGCCGTTCCGATGATCCCGGCAAAAAAGAGTGTCTGCCCTCGCCTGACGGGACGCTCCTGGCGAAGCTGCTCGACGAAGCCTCGTCTTCCGATACGTATATGATGGAGCAAACCTTGATTCAGCTCGAAAACCACGAGTACGGTTCGGGCGGGGAACTGGTACGGTGGTTGAGGGAGCAGTTTGACGACCTGAATTACGACGCGGTCAAAAACCGTCTGGAGAACTGGCTCGCCGAACACGCCTGAGGCGCCGTCATCTGACGGACGCCCCATGCCGCTGCCGTAACCCGTTGCGGGAGATAAAACCAGCGCGGCGCGGGACGGGACTGTTTCAATAATCCCCTCACAGACGCGTGCAGAGCGCCGGTTTTGCCAAGAGACGATAACTTGTTTGGGCTTATGTCAGGTTCGGGTATGCCGTAATGAATCATCTACGCTCTCTATTTACTTGACCAGATAATGTTCTATATCAAGGCCAAGGCGCATTAGCGCTTCTTCCCCTCGCCTTGCGGTATCGGCGACACGTTCGGCATATGGCATATCCTTTTGACACTCGTAATTCCACTCGCGAATCTTGTGTATATCCTCAATGGTGAAAGCCGGGCTTATTTCCGGTTCGGGTATGTTCCGCCTCATCAATCATCATCTCCCTCAACAATGTTTCCCGCCTTGATATCTTCCCACAGGCGGCGTGTGTCGGCTTCCCTGTCCGGTACGTCAGGCGCGTCGAGGTGACTTATTACGCTGGTATCGAGGTAAAAACGAAGTTTCTTCACTGTGATTGTTCTCCTTTGGCGGTTGCCAGTTCTTCCCGTATCCCTGCCAATTCAGCGGTCAATCGTTCTTTTTTAGTCCTTGGCCCGCGCTTACCAGGGGTGTAGGATTCAACAGAGGCCCGGGGAATCAGCCAGTCACGGGCAAATTTAATAGCAGATAGTCGGCCATTCTGACATAATTGCTGTACTCGAATATCTGTTATTTTCAGTATTTTAGCTACCTCAGTTAC
>JAISXR010000013.1 GCA_031270375.1 Synergistaceae bacterium
CGAGGAGATCAGGACTGCCGTGAACCCGAAAGTGAAGGGCGGATTGTTCTTTTATAACGGAGCGTCACGCATGGAATACGGAATATTTTCCGCCGCGCTCGAAGAATCGTTCGTCAAGAACCGGGACGGCGGAGAATCGGCGCCGCCGAAGAACCAGGCGGCCTAGCAGTCTGTCGGATTTGTGAGAAAATAAAGGCATTGAGGCTATTTTGATTTAAAAACAAGCCGTTATAAAACCTTATCATGAAGGCGTAGAAGAATAAAATCCGTCTTTTCTAATGCGATAACGTGCAAATCCGACAGACTGCTAGGGCGTTACGGGAGCTTGTATTGCGGCTGACGCGAAGGGAAGCGCGGGCGAACATTTAGAACGAGCGGGGCGGCGTCCCCCGCGATGATCCGCCGAACCCTACGGAAACGGGGATATTGCGTGAAATCCATATCTCGCGCAGCTCTTTCGCGAACGGCTCGTCTATTTTTCCCGTCGGCTCGGAATCGGTCCTGATCTCGAAAGTTTTTACCGCGTCTGTGGTTTTCCGCTCCTCTTTGCCCGTAATATCTCCGGCGTAATAGCCCAGCAGTTTGAGATATTTCTGAACGCGCCACACTACCGACGCGCGGGCGTCTTTTTTGATATTCTCCGGCATAACGAGGGACATCGCCTCGTCCTCCGAGGAGCGGACCACTTCGCCCTTCGAGCGCTCGACCAGAGTAACGGCGGAATTCATGGCGCTCTCCCTGTATTCTATCGCTACGGCGAGATCATTGTACTCCCTCACCCTGGCGTTATACCGCTCCCGTTCGGGCCCGTCCGAGATTATGCGATCCCAAACGTCGAGGATTATCCCTTCGCGCAGCATCCATGCGAGTTCTGACGAGTCCATGAGGCCGCTTTGGGACGGCTTTCTGAATTCCTCACCGCGGGAGGGAGCGGGCGGCGTTTTCACAGCGAATTCCGGATGTTCGGCATATTCGCGCGCCGTCCTGAGTTCGTTCAAAAAGACGGCGGCGGCCGATAACACGGCAAGAATTATCGCGTAGACGAGGTATTTCTTCAGCGCGCCCATCCGCGGTTACAGCGACAGCGCGTGCTTTTCGACAGGAGCGAACGCGTCCGTGAACGCGGCTACTCTGGGCACGAAACTGTTGGTCCATCTGTGGGCAAGAAGCGAGGCCATGTAGTCGTCGTCCGGCACGCGGTACGGCTCGTTCTCGTTCGCGAGCGCCACTATCATGATATTCTGCCTGACGCGGCTCGAATTCGGATACGTGGCCGGATATATCATCACCGTGGGAAAAGCCGAAGCGACGCTGGAATATATCCCGCTGAAAAGCTCTCCGTCGATCGAAGAAATTATATTGACGACGAACACCCCGTCGTCGGTCATCATCGCCCTTATCTTCTTCATACATTCGGCGGTGGTCATGTGAAACGGGATGTTGTACGACGATCCGAAAACGTCCTCGAACACGGCGTCGTATTTCTGCGCGTTTTGTGAGAGCGCCTCGGATTCTCTGTTGACGAACATGCGCGCGTCTTCGTGAAAGATGCGCTGGCCGGGCCTGTCCTCGAGGTTGAAATATTTTCTCGCCACGCCGGTTATGCCAGGGTCGAGTTCCACCACGTCGACCGCCGCGCCGGGCCTCGTCGCTGTGATATGTTTCGGCACGCAATAGCCTCCGCCTCCGAGCATGAGGATTTTTTTGACGTCCGGTTTGTAGTGGAAAGCGAGGTCGTAGAACTTCGTGTAGTCGCTGTACAGGTCATTCGGCCTGTCCACGTACATCAGCGATTGGGCGCCCAGGGGGTCGGTCTGGAGAATTCTTATACGAAGGTTGGTCCCGTTCGCGGCACGTTCCATTACGCGTATTGTGTTGTAGTGCGTTTCGACGGTTATTTCGCCGGACATTTCCGTGGTTGCCATGAACCTCGCCTCCCTCGCCATATCGTCCGATTCGTAATAAAATCCGCAGGCGGCGGCGAAAATCGCCGCGATCACGGGCAGTACCGCACGACCCCCGCGCACGATCAAGGCCGCCAGCGCCAGCGTGAAAGCCACCATGAACAGTATGGTTCTTGACGAAAAAAACGAGATCAACACAAACCCGCCGAGAAACGTGCCTATTATGCTTCCAGCCGACGACAGCGCCGAGAACTTGCCAACGGTGCCCCCCGACGAGAGGACGTTATGCATGGCCAGTCTCACTATAAAAGGCGACACCATGCCCAGCAAAGCGCTTGGGACGGCAAAGAGGACGGCGGCCGCAATGACCGATGCGATATAGACGTTTCTCACGCTAGACGAAAGCGCTTCCAGAACGGGGCTCGCGGCCGCGCCGACAATGGCCGTGACAAGCGCCGCCGCGAGTATGATATAGTGAAGAATACTCATTTCGGGCCGTCTGTCGGCAACTATGCCGCCGAGCCAATAACCGAGCGTCAGGCTCACCATGATTATCCCTATGAGAGAAGTCCAGACGACCAGCGACGTCCCCATATAAGGGGCCACCACGCGCGAGCCCGCCATTTCGAGCACCATGACGCAGGCCCCGCATAAAAATGACACCACGCCGAGGACACGTCCGTTTACGTTTTGAGAAACCATATAAAAACCTCCATTCGCGCTAACGCGTATATAAAATTCAACGCCGCCCGGTTCAGAGCGGATACTCGGCCATCGGGGAGTAAATGGCCCCCGCCGGGGAGAGGACGCTCTTCATGAGGATGAAGCGGCCACACGTCTCCGTCAGCGAAGGCGCTTTTGCCAGTGCCTCGATAAGCGCCAGAGGCGTCGGGCGTTCTCCGCGCGCCCTTGCCAGGGTCACATGCGGGTGAAAGGCGCGCCGTTCTTTCTCGAAACCGGAGGCCGCCGCCGCCCTGTCGACCGAGGCCGCCAGTTTTTCCAACTGCCCGCTCCCGTCGCCGATGCCCAGCCATATCGTCCTCGCGCGTTCCGCGTTCGGGAAAAATCCGGCGGACGAGAGGCTGAAACTGAAGGGCAGTGTCCCGCCGACGCGCGACAAGTTCGAGTCGAGGCGCGTGACGCGCTCCGCCGCGGCGTCACCGATAAACTTGAGCGTGATATGCAATTGCGGCCTCGTGGCCCACTTGTAATCCCTGAAAACCCGAAGCGGTTCGATGAATTTTTCTATTTCGTCCGCGGCTCGGCCGAGCGGCAGACAGACAAAAATTCTCGTTTTCGGATCGGTTTGATCCAACGCGCGTCCCACCTTTCAGGCTTCGCCTCCAATAAGTCAACTTGCGGCTAAGACCCAATATAATTATAATTATATTCCATAAAACGACGACCTGCGAGGTGTTGCGCGTTGAAGGCCATTACGATAATCGGAACGCTTGTAACGGTAGTTATAATCAGCTTCGCCGCAGTCATGTATCTGAACGCCGCGACGGCGCCCGTCATAAATATGCCGCCGGCTGGGGACTCGGGCGGTTCGGCGAATCCGCGAAACGCCGTCGACGCGGCGCGAAGCGTAGTATCGATGGATAAAGACCGGCAGCGGGATATGCAGGATATTCTGGACAAAATGGTCGGCGCGGGCACTGGGCAATGAGAAAAGTTACGTTCATCGTCATACTGGCCCTCCTTGTTTTTTCCGTTTCGCCGGCGTGGCCTGCCCTATCGGCAAAAGCGGCCTTTCTCCTGCTCGAAAAAGTGCCCCCCGGCGAATATTATCCCGACGCGAGACAATTTCTGGGCCTGCCGTCCGCCGAGAGGACGGTCGATATAGAAAACGACATCAAAATTACCCGTTGGGGCAAATCGTCCGACTCCTGGACGTTTGAAGCCCTTCACGACGCCGAACAGGTGCGCGCCACGAGGATAACCTGGAAGACGGGGTCAAAAGGCGATCAGCAACGGATTTTTTCGCAGCTCACGACGGCCGGGAAAAGTTTTTTCGGATCCGCGGCCATATTCAAAAACATGGAAGAGGCTCAATGGGAGGATTTCGGGGGCCGTTGGATCACGAGGGCAAAAATTGAAACCGGCTACAGCGAGGTGACGCTCCTGTCGGGAATCAGGGACGCCGTTGTGGGAAGCGACAGGTACGGGTTTTGAGTTTTTGAGTGGGCCGCGCCAAAACCCGTATCCGGTGCGGCGGGGTTAGACGAGGTTCTGAAGACAACGAGGAGGTAGTCGAAATGAAACTTGGCAGAAAGATATCGGTCGGATTCGCCGTTACGGCGATCCTGTGCGCGATGCTGGTTTTCGCGGGAACTGGTTTGGCGGCGGAGAGCCAGCACGAAAAACACATCAGGCTCGCCACGGAACTTATCAAAAAGATGGAGGCGCAGGGTGACGTCGGTACAATGGCGCGGACGGTCAAGTCGGGCAAAGCCATCGCAATCTTTCCAAGCCTGCTCAAAGCCGGCTTGGGCATTGGCGGAATGCACGGGGAGGGCGTGGTGCTCGTCAAAAATTCCAAGGGCGGCTGGAACGGCCCCTCGTTCACCTCTCTGGTGGGCGGTTCGTTCGGTTTCCAGATAGGCGTGCAGGAAGTGGGACTCGTGCTGGTGATAACGAACCAGGCCGGGCTTCAGGCTTTCACGGGAGGAAAGAGCTTCAAACTTGGCGGGGACGTCAGCATCGCGGCCGGTCCGGTGGGCCGTGACGCGGGAGCGGCAACCGATTCGCGGCTGGACGCCTCGATATACAGCTATTCGATGTCGAAGGGGCTCTTCGCGGGAGTAGCGCTCAGCGGCTCTACCATCAACGTGAACGGCGACGCCAACAAGGCCTATTGGGGGAAAGTCACGGACGCTAAAACCGCCCTCGGCAAAGCGGCCTCGGAGGCAAAAATAAAACCGCTGGCGGATGAACTGAACAAACTTATGAAACTGGCCGGGAAAAAGTAAGCGCATAACAGGGACGGACGGCCTCCTCTCGATCGGGGAAGCCGTCCGTCGTTTTCGCCCGGCCCGCAATTTCAGGCACCTGATTTTAAATCGCTATCGGCACGCTCGCCATATCCAAGCCGGCATGCGCGATATTATTGAGGCATGCGCCCTTGGCCTCGGCCAGCGGTTCCCACTGCCGGGACGGCAGCCGGCCCGCGTCCGGTTCGCTCTCCCGCTGGGCGTCAGGCGCTTCGGCGACATCTTTTTCCCACAGCCACCGGCGAAGTATCTCGTCTAGTCTGGCGGAATCTATCGGCTTTGGAAGCAGCGCCTGAAAGCCTCTTTCGAGGAACATCTGCTCCTCGCCGTTATAAGCGTTGGCGGTGAGCGCGATGATCGGGATGTCCCGGGCGTACTTTGTCCCGACCCTCTCACGGATGACGCGAACCGCCGAGATGCCGTCGAGATCGGGCATCATGTGATCCATGAAGATGGCATCGTACTTCACCTTTCCCTCGCGGATGCAGTCGACGGCCTTCCAGCCGCTCGACAGGCAATCCACCGACATCCCGTAGGGCCTGAGCAATTCTCTCGCCACGTCCAGGTTGGCTTCGACATCGTCGACAACGAGCACCCTCATTCCCGGAAACGTGATGAGCCCCGGACTTACATCGTCAAATTGTTTGACGGCGGGGAGGCGGAAACGCTTCAGATTTTCCGCGAACTCCTCCCCAATGACGGCGTCCGTGACAAAACCCTGCGGAATATACGCGGTGAATGAACTGCCCTTCCCGTACGCGCTCTCCGCCGTGATGGTGCCCCCCATCAGCATCGTTATCATTTCCGCCGTCGAATAGTCCTGTTCCGCCTCTTTGAGCGTACCGCAGCCGGACATGAACATCGCGAGTCCTTCGGGCCTGAAGCCGCTTCCTGTGTCGGACACGCGAATTATCAGCCAATCGCTTATCCCCTCCATTTTATGGGAGACGGAGATGCCGATGCTTCCCTGCTTTGTGAACCGCAGCGCGTTGGCGAGCAAACTGTTGCAGACGAGTTCGACGCGAAGATCGTCCCCGAAAAGTTTCCTGGGCAGATCACCGTCGATATCGGTATCGAACGTGATAGGCCTGTCTCCGATGCGTATGGCGTTCAACATCACGATATCGTTTATCAAACTCGGGACATCGTATTCGACCGGCATCAGCTCAATTCCCTTATTTTCTTTTTCCGAAAAACCGAGGATGTCGTTGACGACGCCCAAAAGCGTCAGACTGGCGTCGTGAATTTTTTCGATGCTCTTTCGGACCTCCTCCTGGGCATCCACAAACCTGATCATATGTTCGCAGAGACGTATGATCGAATTGAGAGGCTCCCTCATCTCGTGGCGCATGTTGGCGTAAAATCTGATCCTCTCCTCCGATATGCTTTTGACGGTCCTGTTCGTCTCGCGGAGACGCTCGTTCTGCTCCTCGATTCCCGCGAGAGACTTTGCCAGCTTCATCGCTGCCGGAAGAGACGCCAAGGTTCCGAGCGCCCAGGAAAGCACCGCCGCCAGACAGTATCTAAGCGGAAAAACCTGTCTCAGCGAAAACATTCTCCCTGCCAGCGCATCGCTCCCAGATGCCCGTGAAATGCCGCTCCACGCAAAGAGCAAGATGATACCCACATTGACTGCCGTAATAATAGCGGCGGTTTCCGCGACGGACATAAAAACTTTAGCTCGTGCCGACATTTTACTTCCTCCTTTAACTGTCAGTGCCGCTCGGCGGATATGCCGGACAACACCCCGGTCTGTTTATTTTGGAACTTTATTTCCTTGATGTATTTATAAAACATTTTGTAATCGCTCAATATAACCCTGGGAAAAAAAATTATGTCCCAAAAAAAATTTCCCTGCGTAAATCTACTTTCGCAAAAACATAAATTAAATCATTTGTAAAATCGCAAAACCCGGGCTATTATGCACAAAAAAAATCTCAAAACCTGACCAAAAGGGTATTGCTTTTCGCCGAGTTCTGAGATAATCTATACCAGTTATAGAAGGCTGATTTATTATATTAGGAAAACAGGTCTATAATGATGAGAAATCGTGTATTGTACCGCGACTTGAATATCGTTCCGGAAAACAGAACATATCTCGAAAGACCGCGCCTGAAAAAATTGTTCGCGGCAGGCATGAAAAGCCGGGTTGTCACAGTCATAGCCGGAGCCGGTTTCGGCAAGACGTCGGAGGTCTATTCCTTCCTCCAGGGTTATGAGTCGAACACCATGTGGATTCAGCTCTCCGAGATGGACAATCAACCTTCGAGGCTTTGGGAGAACTTCGTGCACACCCTTTTCCTGCTCAATGAACATCTGGCCGCGCGCCTGTCGGAAATGGGTTTTCCGGATACCGACGAAAAATTCGCCAAATACCTTTCAATCTCGGGGGATGAAATGATATTCGCGGAAAAACATGTGATAGTTTTCGACGATTTCCACCTTTTGCATGAAAAATCCGTACTCCGCTTCTTCGAACGGGCCATGTCGTATCCGTCCCCTTTTCCCAATATGACGAGCGTCCTGATCTCGCGCAAGGAGCCCAACATCAATATCGTCGGGCTCATCTCCAAAGGCCGGGTCTTCAACGTGAGCGAGGATGATTTGCGTTTGACGGAAAGCGAGACGGCGCAATATTTTCAACTGTTCAACATTCCCCTGTCGTCGCAGAGCGTTTCCAATATCTACTCCGACACGGAGGGGTGGGTGCTCGCCACCCATCTGGTCGGCCTGTCGCTCAAAAAATCCCCCTCCCGCGAACAGAGCGCCCGTATCGCGATGAAACTCAATATCTTCAAGATGATCGAGTCGGAGGTCTTTCAGGAGATCTCGGAAAAATTGCAGCGCTTTCTCATCAAGCTGTCCCTGATCGACCACCTTTCCGTCGAGTTGGTCACTGTCCTTGCCGGCGACGATGAAGCGCTGCTGGAGGAGATGGATAAAATCAGTTCTTTTGTGCGCCACGATGTCTATTTGCAGGCGTATCTCATCCATCATCTGTTTCTCGACTATCTGAAGAAAAAACAGGACATACTGACGGAAGAGGAAAGACGCGGCGTCTACTTGAAAGCGGCCAAATGGTGCGGCGACAACGACTACAAAATGGACGCCGTCTCGTACTACGAAAAGTGCGGGGAGTATGAGGCAATAGTGGACACCGTCTATTATCATCTGCCGATTCAGGTTCCGTACAATCAAGCGCAGTTCGTCTTTGACATCTACGAGAGAGCCCCGGTCGAGGAACTGGAAAAGATCGTCATTTATCACGCGCAGCGCGCCCGCATCCTCATGAGCCTGAACCGTTATGAAGAAGCCATAGCCGATTGCGAGGCGCGGATCGCGAAATACTCCCGTTTACCGAGTTCCGCTTTCACCAACCGCATACTTTGCACCGAATATACCGTACTCGGCGTAGCGCGCTATCTGACGGCGCCGCGCACCGACCGGTACGATTTCGACGCGTTGTTCGAGAAGGCGGATTTTTATTACCAGCTCTCGCCGTATCCCGTATCCGGTCCGGTGACCAGCGTCGGCCTGGATGCCTGGGCCTCCAAAGTGGGAACCGCGAGAAATGGAGCGATGGAGGAATATATTGAAGCTTTATCCCGATCCGTACCGCACGTGAATAATGTGCTGAACGGCATGATGTACGGACTGGACGATCTGGCGAAGGGCGAACTGCAATTTTACAGGGGCGACTTCAAGAATGCCGTATTGCTGCTGAACCAGGCGCTCCGCAAGGCGCAGGAGCGCAATCAGCATGAGATACGAAACCGGGTGTTGTTTTACCTGCTCAGAATCGGGATCGCCCAGGGGGATTACGAGAAAATCCAGAAACTTTTCAGGGGTTTGGAAGCGCAGCTGGATGTGAAAGAGTACCTTTCGCGGTATACCTCCTTCGACATCGTGTCGAGCTGGTATTTCTCCGTCATGCGCCAGCCGCAATTGACCGCGAATTGGATATCGGGAGATTTCGTCAAGGGTTCTCTCGGCACGTTCGAGGAATCGTTCGGCAACTTTGTGCGTACCAAATTATTTTATTCCAATAAAAGATATGACGAGGTGCTGTCATTCCTCGAAAATGAACGGGCTTTAGGGGCGGTGCTCTTTGGAAGGCTGGAGATGAAAGCTCTCGAAGCCGTCTGTCTGTACCAGAACAAAAACAGGGACGCGGCGTTGATCGCGTTCAAGGACGCTTACGATATGGCGGCGCCGAACGGGCTCTCGATGCCGTTTACCGAGATGGGCAACGATATGCGCACGATGACCCGCGTCGCGATGCGCTACCCTGACGCCGGCATCCCGCGCGAGTGGCTGGAACAGATCAACCGCAAGGCCGCCACCTATGCCAAGCGGTTGAATTGGGTAGTCTCGGAGTACAAAAAAGCGAACAACCTGGGCAAAGACGTGCATCTGTCGCAAAGGGAGATAGAAATCCTATACGACGCGTATCACGGACTTTCGCGGTCAGAAATCGCCGTGAGCCACGACTTGTCGGTCAGCACCGTGAAGATGGCGCTGAGTTCCATTTATTCCAAGCTCGGCGCCGACAACATAGCGGATGTGATAAGGATCGCCCTCGAGCGCAAATTGATAGCCTGACGTACTGCCGTTACGGGTTCGCGGACGCTTCATTTCAATATGATTTCCAATTCACGGAACACATGGCGATTTCATACGAAAAACCCCGCAGGGTAGACAGTTCTCAAAGAAATGGATATTATTTAACTCAAACGGATTTGGGTCGCCGTTTATTTCAAGGGGGTGTATATTTTGGCCGATCAGGTCGAAAAAATTGAAAAAGAAAAAAAAGCGAAAGCGAGCGAACCTCGGCAGTCTTTGGTTAAAGAGGGCGCGAAAACGGCCGTTAAAAAGCGCGGCGCGCTCATAACGGAGACGTGTCTTCGGGACGCGCATCAGTCGATCATGGCGACGCGCCTCCGCACGTCGGACATGATACCGATCTGCGAAGCGCTGGACGTTGTCGGGTACAATTCACTCGAAATGTGGGGCGGCGCCACGTTCGACTCGGCAATGCGATTCCTCGACGAAGATCCGTGGGAACGCCTCCGTGAGGTTCGCCGTCGCGTAAAAAAAACGAAACTCCAGATGCTCCTTCGCGGACAGAATCTTGTGGGCTACCGCCATTACGCGGACGACGTGGTGCGTGAGTTCGTGAGGCGGGCCATAGGCAACGGCATAGATATAGTGCGTATCTTCGACGCCCTGAACGACCTGCGGAACATGGAAGTGGCGGCCGATCAGGTGAAACGCGAGGGCGGTCACCTTCAGCTCTCGATCTCCTATACGATATCGCCCGTGCATACCCTCGATCTTTTCGCGAAGCAGGCGCGCGATATGGCCGACATGGGCGCGGACTCGATCTGCATCAAGGACATGGCGGGGCTGATGACGCCCGTGGCGGCGCGTCAACTCGTCACGGCCATCAAGTCGAAAGTCGACCTTCCCGTGCAGCTTCACACGCACTATACCACCGGCCTCGCCGCCATGGCGTATCTGGAAGGCCTCGAATCAGGCGCGGACATTTGCGACTGCGCGATATCGCCTTTTGCGATGGGCACCAGCCAGCCAGCCACCGAATCGATAGTCGCGGCTCTTGCCGGAGGCCCTCTCGACACGGGTATTTCCCTCGAAAGCCTTCTCCCGATCGCCAATCACTTCTCAGACCTCAGCGTGAAGTACAAGGACATCATCATGGGCGTGTCTGGAGTCAACATCAACATCCTGCTTTACCAGATACCGGGAGGGATGTACTCGAACCTTCAGAGCCAATTGAAGGAGGGCAACGCCCTGGACAAACTCAAAACCGTGCTGGAGGAAGTTCCAAGGGTGCGCGAGGAGATGGGTTATCCGCCGCTCGTCACGCCGACGAGCCAGATAGTCGGCACGCAGGCGGCGATGAACGTAATGGTCGGCGAACGCTGGAAGATAATCCCGAAGGAAGTCAAAAATTATTTCCTCGGCCAGTACGGACGCACGCCCGCTCCCGTGAACAAGGAAATCCAGAAAAAAGCGGCGGAGGGCGAGACGCCGATTACGTGCCGGCCGGCGGACAACATCCCTCCGGAGATGGAAAAGCTGGAACGCGAAGTCGGCGCCTGGGCGCTGCAGCCAGAGGACATTCTGTCCTACGCGATGTTTCCGCAGGTAGCGAAGGATTTTCTGCCGAAAAAATACGCGAGAATAACCAAAACCAACATCGGCCTCGACAATCCGATTGCCGAGGAAGCCTATCCCATATAAAATTTCAGATTGACGGTCGGGATAAAACGGTGTAAAATCCTAAACGCTCGCGAAGGTGGTGGAAACGGTAGACACGCATGCTTCAGGAGCATGTGCTCGTAAGGGCATGGGGGTTCAAGTCCCCCCCTTCGCACCAATCTTAAAATTTCACATAATCCCAAGTAATCCTAAAACAGGCCCGAAGCCGCATAAAATCAGCTTTCCGGGCCTGTTTGTCAGTCTCAACACATATAGCACTACAAAACGCACTGCGGCCCAAAAGGGGGCGCACTACAAAATGTCATTATCGGACATAACCGTGAAGTAGCGGTCTTTCACCGCCTAGTTCTCGTCCAGGCCGGTCCAGGCCGGGCACACCCAAAAAAACGAACGGCGCTTGCGCGCCGCCCGTCCGTGTTTCTTTGTAAGTCCTGTCCTCGCGATTAACGTTTGGAGAACTGCCGCTTTCCGCGCGCACCCTTCTGGCCGAACTTCTTGCGTTCTACCATGCGCGAATCACGCCTCAGCATTCCCGCTTTTTTGAGCGCCTGCCGGGCGTCGGGATTGAGTTTGATTATCGCTCTCGCGATGCCCATGCGAATCGCCCCGCTCTGTCCGGTGAGGCCGCCTCCATGGGCATTTACCTTCACGTCGACCCTGCCCTCCACTCCGCCGACCGATAGCGGCTCAACGGCCTGCGATTTCCATATATACCTCGGAAGGTAATCGTCAACCTCACGATCGTTGATCGTTATCTTCCCGGTACCGGAGCGAAGAAGCACGCGGGCTACCGCGTTCTTGCGGCGGCCTGTTCCCCAGTAATTGGTGACATCCATATATGTATCGTCCTCCCTACCAGCCGAAGCTTTCCACGGGCTCCGGGCGCTGGGCGGCGTGCGGGTGCGCTCCGCCTGCGTATACCTTCAATTTTTTATACATCGCGCGTCCCAGGCGTGTCTTGGGCAACATCCCCCATACCACTTTCTCTATGAGATGCTCGGGACGGCGCGCGATTACCTCGCCGTATGTCCTGGTCTTCAAACCGCCCGGATAACCGCTGTATCTGTAGAATTTGGACTGCTCCCTCTTCTTGCCGGTGAGCCCGACTTTCTCCGCGTTAACGACCACGACAAAATCCCCCGTGTCCACGTGCGGCGTATACCCCGGACGGTGCTTCCCCATTAAAACACGGGCTATCTGAACGGCCAAACGTCCGAGGTGTTTATCCGTCGCGTCGACGACATACCAACGATGTTCCACCTCTTCTTTTTTGGCCACATAAGTGCGCGTGCCGATCATAAAACTTCCCCCTCTTCAAAAAAACGCCGCTGTCGGATTACCGACTCAGCGCGTGAACATTCGGTAAATCGAACGTGTGCATTATATAACGACTAAAAAATGAGGTCAAGCCGCCCGCCCGTTACGCTCTCAGCTTCAGGAGCAACAGGGACAGCACCATGAAAACAGCCGTGAGTACCACGGTTATTTTCGTCATCGTGGACATGCGCTGCCAGGAACCGCCCGACATGTCCATCTGCGTGCCGCCGCCTCCGAAACTGCCGGAGAAACCTCCGCTTTTTCTGTGCTGCGTGAGGATCACCCCGATCAAAACGGCGCATAACGCTAAAAACAAGACCGATATTATATTTCTCATCATTCAACAGCCCTCCAAAACTAACCGCAATACGCGAGAAAGTATTTTACCACATGGGGCAATAATATCGCTACCCCCCGCATCGCGATCGCACGATGCGAAATTTCGCGTTTGATCGCGCGCCCCAGCTCGGCAAATGATTTTTGATGACCGTCGGGCACGAACACGGGATCGTAACCGAAACCGTCTTCTCCCGAAGGGTCTCTGGAGATGTTCCCCCAACAAACGCCCTCCGACGAAAAATAATCCCTCGCTCCACCGCGGGAGCCGGGAAACGCCATTACAAGAGACACCCTGAAACGGGCTCTTCTGTCGTTTTTCCCATCCATCTGCCCGAGAAGCCAGGAAATCCTGTCACCATCACCTCCGGACGCGGCGCGCGAACTGTATATGCCGGGACGCCAGCCGAGAACTCGGACTTCAAGCCCGCTGTCGTCCGCTATCGCCGGAAGTCCGAGAAATCTGGCATAAGCCCGGGCCTTTATGGCCGCGTTTTCCTCATAGCTCGAACCGGATTCCTCGATGTCGCTTGGAGCCAAGTCAAAATCCCCGCTATTGAGCAGATATACGCGCTCACCCGAGGCGTACGCCAGGGAAGCGAAGAAATCGGTGTATTCTTCGTATTTATGACGATTTCCGCTCGCGAGAACAATTTTTATATCACTCACGCTCCAAGGAGGCACACCCGCCTCGAAATCACGATCTGACGCCAAAACCCCACGGCGATATGAGGTCGATGGGTTTTTTGTCGCGCACTTCCTTGCCGTCTATGTAAAACTTGATCTTATTGACAGGAGGGAAGTTGTCGGACATGGTTTTCACCAGGCCTGTCAGCATCAATCGCGATTTTTCAGCGCCGAGAGTTTTTATGGATTCCAGAAAATCGCCGCTCATGTTGAGATACAGCCACTCGCCGCTCTGGAATATGTTAAGATCCTGGGCTCCGGCGCTCAATATCTGACTCTCTTTCATGGCGTCCATATACGCCGCGAGCGTCTGTTTGATCGTATCCTCCCTCAGTGCGCCGGAACAGCGTATCTGCCTCGTCTTGAACGAATTGCCGTCGGGAATGGATATGGTGGCCGTGACGTAGGCGTTGCCACCTTGCGCGGCCAAATCCGCCGATAGCGGCAAATTTTCCCCGTTCGGAGTCCTGTTCAGCACATTTCGCGCGTCCTCGGAGGTAACCGCCAGATTCTCCGGGGTGCGAACGACAGTTTTTTTGTCGAGCCATTTGAAGGCGAGCGAGGTAGCTCCGTATCCAACCGCGAAAAAGATCAAGACGAGGGATGTCCAAGCGAGAAGCCTGAATACCAGCGGAGCCCGGCTGTTCGTTTCGCCCTCGTCATTCTCCCCGTCTTCTTCCCATTCCCCGCGTCTGATCATCTCCCGTTTTTCGCTTGGCGACGGCTCGTCATCGAAAGGAATTTTTCTCCTCTGCGAAGGTCTCATTGGTTTCCTCCTTCTCCGGGACGCCTGGTGAGGTAATTTTTAACCCCCTGCGCCAGAGCGTCCATCATCTTTTTTCTCTCGATCTGAGAATTCAATTTTTTGGCGTCACCGGAATCCGTGATATAGCCCATTTCGACCAGAACGGCGGGCATCCCGGCGCCTCTCAGCACAAAAAACGGCGCCTGACGGACATTCCTTATCTTGAAACCCACCCCTTTTATCCTATCATAGAGGAACTCGGCCAGTGTAGTGCTCTCGTTGATTTTATCGCTCTGCTGCATGTCTCCGAGAATCTTCAGGAGAAGCCGCGTCTTCGCGTCGGCCGCGGCGTTGACTTCTTCGGCGTTTTCCGCGCCCCCGCTGAGTTCCCTGTTTTCCGCTATGGCGAGATTCAGGGCGTCCTCGTCGGATTGCTCGGCCATGAGATACAACTCTGTCCCCGTCGCCTGTCTCCCCTTCGGGACAGCGTTACAGTGCAGGCTGATGAACACATCGGCATTCGCGCTATTGGCAAACTCGGTTCGCTCCGCGAGCTTGAGATATCTGTCATCCTGTCTCGTAAGCTTCACGTCTACGCCCAGAGCCTTGAGGCTGATGCCCAGCTGAAGGGCGGCCAGCAAGTTCATGTCTTTTTCCTTCAATTTGTTTCCGACAGCGCCACCGTCGTGCCCGCCATGACCGGCATCCACGACGACCAAAAATTTCGTCTTCTCCCCGGAGGCCCCTTTCGGGGCGGTGGTCTCTATTTTCGTGTTTCTGGCAGCGGGTTGAGTATCCGGCACGGTCTGCGGCGCCGAGCCGGCATCGGCCACCGCGGCAGGCACACCAGACCGTGAGCTGCCGAAAAAGAAATCTAACACGTATCTCGGAGGATCTGCCACCCAAAACCCCTTTACGCTGTCCGACGAATGAGAAAACTCAATCACCGTATCGGCGCCCTGGCGCCTCGATGCCGCCGACAATACGGGCCACGGACTTTTCCCGCTGATATCCGGGGCCGATGTTCCACGGAAAGTAACCAGCGTCTTGCCCGGCGACTCGGAGACCGTCGCCTCCACCTGCTGGGTGATGTCGATTACAGCTCTGTAAGCGTCGAGCTGTTCCCCCCACCTTATCCGCGTTATGAGTGCTCCGGTATGGGAAGACGCAACGGATTCGTTTTGTGGGGACGCGGCCGCGGGCACGGCACGCACCTGCGGAGCGGGGGCTACCGGAGTGCCTTTCGCCGTCCGGACTTCGGGCACGAGGCGTATTTCCGACGGACGCGAGGCGCTCGACAAAAAAAGTTTAATCGCCTGTATAGACGACGCCGCCTCCCCCCACCAATGAGTTCCGTCGTATTCCACCGCCGCCGCGAGCGCGTTGACCGAACCGTTCACGCGCGCCGCGGTCGACCCGTTCCAGAACTCTATCTTCCTGCCCGAGTAGGTGACTACGAATCCTCCGCTAATCGGCGATGGGGCGAGAGCAAGCCGCGTCATCACATCATCCAGAGCGACGAACGTCATGCCGCCGCGTTCCATGACCGCGACGGAACCCCTCCTTACATCGCCCTGCATGAGGTCCATTCCAGCGGCACCGGCTGCGCCCACCATGCGGCACGGCGTAAAAACCAGCATCGCGAGACAGACGAGCGTCATAAAAAACAGTTCGAGTTTATTCACCCGCAATTGCGACCCCCTCCACAATCACGGTTGGCGCGCCCGTGGAGCCGAAAAAGGTGAGATCGTTCCCGACCGAGACGATTTTTTTGAGGAAATCCATCAAATTGTCGGCTATCGTGATGCCAGCGACAGCGCCGCGCAACTCTCCGCTCTCGATATATACGCCCTTGGCTCCCAGAGAAAAGTCGCCCGTCACCGAATTTATCGTGTGAAGTCCCATCAGCTCGGTCACGAACACACCACGCCGCACGTTTTTCATCAAACTTTCGGGGGGCTCGGTTCCGGGACGTAAAATGAGGTTCGATGTGCTGACGTCGGGAAGGCTCGCGAAACCCCGCGATGCGTTGCCGGTCGATTTCACGCCGTCTTTCGCGGCGTGCTGGAGATTGTACATATAAGCGCTGGCCAAACCGCCGTCTATCAGGACGGTATGCCCGGTTAAAACACCCTCAGCGTCGACGGCCGCGGTGCCGAGTTTCCTCGGTATCCTCGCGTCGTCCACCAGGGTGACGGATTTTGCGGCGACTTCGCTCCCGAGACGCCCCGCCATGAGCGAACGCCCCTTGTGAATCTCGGACGCGCAGAACATATCGCCTATCTCATCAATCAGGGAAGCCGTCACTTCAGGTTCCAGCACCAGGGTGTATTTTCCGGTCGGAACCGGACGTCCGCCCAAAATGCGCAGCGTCCTCTCCACAGCGGCTCTCGCTATCTCGGACGCGTCGAGGTCACTCATGAACCTCTCGACCTTGCCATGCGCCCCTATCTCGAACGCGTCCGCGTCTTTCATCACTACGGAGACCCCGCACGACGCGTTTGTGCCCTGCCTCCAGAACGATATACCCTCGGTGGAAGCGTAATACGACACCGCCGTGCCGTGGCTCCACGCCGCGGAACGGACGGATACGACCCTTGGGTCTTTGTTGGCGGCGATTTCGTGCATCGTCTCGCATATTTTCATCCTGAATTTTCCGTCCGCCGTACCGGACAAGCTCTCATCGAAGAGTTCAAGGGGCGTTTCGTCGAACGGCACCGGCCCTTTGGGAAGCGAAACGCCCTCGTCAGGCTCGGACGCCGCGCAATTGGCGTAACTCCATTCCATAAGGTCGCGGAGAGAGACGCCGTCAGTCATATTCGCGAAAGATAGGCCTTGACGGCCGTCCTTCGCGACGCACCGAAGCGATATCCCTCCCTCCGCGCCGCACGTGTTCTCCTCCGGAGAACCGTCCAGCAGGCTTAGCGAGAACGTCTCTCCTCTCGAAAACAACACGTCCGCGCCCAGCAAATCCGGTTTGCTTTTGGCAAACGACAGAAGCCGTGAGGAAGCATTCTCTATCTCGTCCCTGTCTGCCAATCCGCCCAACAACTTCACTGCCTCTGAACGCTCATATCCTTCAATATTTCTATGGCGCGGTCCACGGAGTTTTCGTCCAGACCGAGATGCGTGACCATCCGGATTCTCGCCGCGCCCGCCACGCCTATCAGCAGCCCGCGCTCCGCGCACTTTTTGACGAACGCCGCGGCGTCTCCGTCACCTTCGCCGATATTGAAATACACCATGTTCGTGCGTCTGGGCGTATCTTCGACGTCATAACCCGCTTCGGTGAGACCTTCCGCGAGCGCGGCGGCGTTTTTGTGATCGTCGGCAAGGCGGCCTCTCATATCCCTGAGCGCGATAAGCCCTGCGGCCGCCGCGATGCCCGTTTGGCGCTGACCGCCTCCGAGGGCCTTTCTGTATTTTCTCGCCCTTTCGACGAAAGAACGCGTCCCGCAGACCACCGATCCCATGGGAGCGCCCAGTCCCTTCGAAAGACATATCTGGATCGAGTCGGCGTACCTCGTGTAATCCTTGACGTCGTTTCCGAAATAGGCCACCGCGTTGAATATCCTCGCCCCGTCGACATGGATTTTCAACCCCATATCGCGCGCCGCCGCGGCGATATCCGTAAATTGTCCAGCTTCGGCCGGAAGGCCGCCCGCCGCGTTGTGCGTGTTTTCGAGCGTCAGGAGAACCGTATTGGCATAGTGAACATTCCCCTTCGGCTGATACGACGATTTGAGCGATCGCTCGGAAGGCAGGCCGGACGAATCGTCGAGAGGATAAGGCATGACACCCGCGAGAAAAGCCACGTTGCCGGCCTCGTTTTTCCACGTGTGCGACTGCGTCCCCATGAGGACGCCCTCTCCCCTGGCGCAGTGGGACATCACCGAGACCAGATTCCCCATGGTGCCCGAGCAGACGTATAAAGCCGCTTCCATACCCGTCAGCGCGGCGGCGTAATCATGAAGTTCGTTGACGGTGGGGTCGTCGCCGTATACGTCGTCGCCGACTTCCGCCGAGGCCATCGCGGCCCTCATCGCTTCCGTGGGTTTAGTCACAGTGTCGCTTCTGAAATCAATATATTTCAAGGCCATTGCCTCCGTAATTAAAATTGCGACTAAAGGATTCCGGCTTACAGTTACCGGCAAAAATTTACGCCCAGCCGCGCCCAGGGCAGGAAATCATCGCTCACTTGCACGCCAAGTTCCACTTGCGGGCGGATGGAACCGTGGAAATCGGAGCCGGCCGTCGGAAAAAGAGAATATTTGTCCGCGATGGACAGATACCCATAAGCGGCCTCCGACGAACAGTGGGACGAGATACATTCAAGCCCCCAAAGTCCGTGCTCCTTCAACGTTTCGAGTAATTCCCCCAGCCCTTTGGCGTCGAGACCCGTCAGCGACGGATGCGCCAAAACGGGAAGCCCGCCGGCTTCCCTGATCGTCCGAACACATTCCACAGGCGGCAGCCCCTCGCGCGATACATAGGCCGTTCCCCCGCGATCAATATACCTGGCGAAAGCCGACGGAATATCCGGAACGTAACCCTTTGCCACGAGAGCCCTCGCGAAATGAGGCCGTGCCAGCACCCGTCCTTTGGCTTCGCGCGTCACATCGTCAAGCGTTATTTCGAGCCCGTTTTCGCGAAGGCGGGAGAGCATCACGACATTTCTCGCGTTTCTGCGATCCCTGACCCATTCGAGAGCTTTTTCAAGAATTTCCGGGCGCTCCAACCTATAACCCAGAATATGCACAGTCCTGCCGCACATGGCGGATAACTCGACCCCGGACACCGGAACAATGGAAAAAGCGCCGCACTCTCTCCTGAAATCTTTCCATCCGTCGAGAGTGTCGTGGTCGGTGAGAGCCATCACCGAGACACATGACCTCTTTGCGGCCCTGACTAATCCCCCGACTGTGCACGTCCCGTCGGAAAAAACGCTGTGAACGTGCAGATCAATCCTTTTAATTATCTTCCTCCAGGAGTTCCGTGATATCAAAAAGCTGAGCCAAGTCGAGCAATACTATGAGACGGCCATCCTCCATCTTCGCTATGCCGATGACATATTCGGTTCCGATAGTGCCCGCGCTGGAGGAATCCTCCGACTCTATGAGGGCATCCTTGACGCTGCGCACCTCCCGGACGGCATCGACCAATACGCCGAACTGTATGCCCTCGAACTCGGCCACCACTATACGGGAATCGCTCGTATTCGCGGTCTCGGGGTTTCCCATCTTGAGAGCGCAGTCAAGAACCGGTATGACGGTACCTCGCAGGTTGATCACCCCGCGGACATAACGCGGCGCGTTGGGCACCCTGGTTATTCTGGGCGGGACATGCACTATCTCTCTCACCAGATTGACATCCAGCCCGCAGTACTCTCCGACAAGGTCGAACACAAGCAATGTCCTCTCGTGTTCCGTCGCGGCGCCGTCGTCTCCCTCAGTTCGCTTTATGATCGATTTGGCTGCGGCCTCTGCCATGTTATTTACCTCCCGCCTCGGATTCTAAGGTCGTTGACGCGTAACATGATCTATTATTGCACATACCGCCATTGCGGACAAATATCTCATTACGCATTTTGAACGTTTTTATCGCGCAAAAACGTTATATAATTTTCTATTATACATGTATTTCGGTTTTATCGCTATAAACGATTATCCAAGGCGAGGAGGAACAGAGATGAGAAAAATTTTCGGGTTCATGATGGCGCTGTCGCTGGCGATCTTTTTTGGCGCGGCAGGATACTGCGGCGAGGAGTGGCCGACTTTCCGGGGCGGCGCGGCGCGTACGGGCGCGGTGCCGGCGCAGGCAACGCAGTACCATGCGCGCGGCGACGTGGTGTGGGAAACTTACTTCCAGCAGCCGATACAATCGTCTCCGGCGCTCTCGGGTGGCGCCGTGTATTTCGGCTCGGACGACGGCGGTTTTTATGCCGTCTCGGCATCAAGCGGCGAGACGCTCTGGACTTTCCGTACGGAAAACTGGATTTCGTCGTCGCCAGCGGTATACGGCGATACCGTTATGTTCGGCGCGTATGACGGAAAATTTTACGCGCTCGACAAACGCACCGGCAAGCTCAAATGGCAGCACACAACGCACAACAGCGTGGCGTCGTCCCCGGCCGCCGCGAACGGATACGCGTATTTCGGCGGGATCGACGGGAACGTCTATTGCGTCGACATCTCGACTGGGTGGCAGAAGTGGAGTTACACGGCCGGCCGCGAGGTGTTCGGTTCGCCGGCCATGTCGGACGGAACGGTATATATCGGCAACCACGACGGCAAGATGATGGCCATCGACGCGTCTTCCGGCAAACTCAAATGGCGTGCCATAGTGGGCGGCCCCATCACCGCGTGCCCCGCCGTTTCGAACGGCATGCTCTACTTCGGAAGCTGGGACGGCAAACTGTACACGGCGGAAATCAAACATCAGGCGGTGATAAGAACCTTCGACTCCGGCGGTTCCATCGAGAGTTCACCCCTCGCGGCTAACGGCAAGGTGTTTTTCGGCAACATAAGGGGAACGCTGTACGCCATCGACGCAGTGACCGGAAATGTCTCGTGGACAGTCGAAACGGGCGCGCGGATAGCCTCGTCCCCCGCTCTGTCGGCGGGAATCCTCTATTTCGGCAACGATAACGGAAGCGTATACGCCGTCAACGCGCAAAACGGCTCCGTCATCTGGAAAATCGACACTGGCGGAGCCATCGTCACCGCCCCGGCAATCGGACCTGGCGGCATATACGTTACCGCCGCGGACGGAAGGTCAGGAGCGCTCAGGTATATAAAATAATTTTCGGGGCGGAGCCCGGGATTTTATCTACGGTTCTGTGCGGAGCCGTTCCGTGAGGCCGGGGACGTATTTTTCCCGAAAAGCGTAGTCCTCGCGCAGCATCCGCATGATCCTGGGGAGGCAGAAACCGCCCTGACAGCGGCCCATCATCGCCCTCGACCGATATTTTATTCCTTTCAGCGTGCGCGCGCCGAGGGGATTTTCTATGGCGTCCCGGACTTCTTTTTTGGTGACATTCTCGCACCGGCAGATTATTTCGCCGTAGTCGGAGCAAGCGCGCGACAGTTTTATCTTTTCCCCGTTCGGCAGGTCGGCGAAACGGCAGTCCAATCCGGAGCGGCGAGGGACGAAATTTTCCTTTTCGCGCAACCGAAGATGACGCGCCAGCATGCCGCGCACCTCGGCGGCTATGGCCGGAGCGCTGGTAAGGCCGGGGCTTTCTATTCCCTGGAGGCGGATGAAACCGCTCACATCCGTTTCCTCTATCGTGAAATCCGCGTTGCCGCCCACGTCCGGCGGCGTCTGTTTCGGCCTGTTGCCGGAGAAATTACGGATGTAGTCGGACGCCCCAAGCGAGGGCAGAAGGCGCTGTCCCTCGCGGCGCAGGATATCCAAGACCGGTATCGTGGTCGAGTAGTCCTCCCTTTGGCCGTCGGGTACGTAATCGGCGCTCGGCCCGATCAATATATTGCCGTCGACAGTGGGCGTCAGGTGTATGCCAAGTCCGGGGTCGTTCGGCCCCGGAACGGGATAGAGCAGCGTGCGAAGCTCGCCTTCGAGCCGTTTGTCGAGGATGAAATACTCTCCCCTGCAAGGGTATATCACGCCGCCCACGCCCAGCATCCGGCTCACCGAGTCGGAGCGCAACCCCGCCGAATTGACGAGCGTCCTCGTTTTAATGGCGTTTTGCTCCCCAGTCGCGGCGTCGCGCGTGGAAATCCCGAACACGCCGGAAAAATTTTTCCGTATCGACGTCACTTCGTTCGACAGATAAAAATCGACGCCGTTTTCTCGCGCGTTCTCGGCCAAGGCTATCGTCAAACCGTAAGGGGATATTATGGCGCTCGTCGGTGTCCACAGCCCCAAAATACCTTCGACGCCCGGCTGAATCCGCCGCATCGCCTCGTTGTCCAGCAGTTCCATGCCGGGCACCACGTTCGCCTTCCCCTGTTCATGCAGTTTTTCCAGCCCGGGCAGGTCGTTTTCGTCGAGCGCTATCGTCAGTTTTCCCGTCCGGCGCAGCGGGACCTTTAAATCGGAGCAAAGGGCGTCCATCATGGAGTTGCCTAGAACGGACAGCATGGCCCGACGCGTACCCGGCCCGTAGTTGATGCCGGAGTGCAACACCCCGCTATTTCTGGAACTAGTCCCCCACCCGACGTCGGGTTCTTTTTCGATGACCGCCGTTTTTATATCGAAACGCGACAACTCGCGCGCGACGGCGCACCCCACCACCCCGGCCCCGATTATCACGGCGTCGTACACCCGAGCGACGTCAAACATCGTGAAAGAAAGGCTCTCTCTCCTTGAAAAAAGCGTACCGGCGGAAACCCGCCGCCCTGAGACATTCAACAGCGCCGTCGAGTTTGAGCCCGACATGTTCAGCTCTGTGAGCGTCGGAGCCCGTCGTGACAATCTCGCCGCCTGCGTCGCGGAACATCCTCACCACTTCGAGGGTGGGCAGCGTGAAACCCAGCCCGCGCCACAGCCCCGACGTGTTGATCTCTATCCCCTTGCCGGCGCGCGCCGTGTCCTCGAGAATCTCCCTCAGTACGTTATAATAAAGTGAGAGGTCGAGCTTGGCCCGCGTGGCCGCGTTCATATATCTGGCCTGATAATTTATGTGTCCCACGACGTCGAAGCGTCCGCCGCGCACCATCTCCCGGAGTTCCCTGTAATAACCGCGCATTAGATCATCGAGGTCCTCGCGCTCATAGTCGAGATAATAATAGTCCTTCCTCTCACGCTGGCGGTGCAGCGAGCCGATGACGAAATCAAGCGAACCGAGCGAGACGACTTTTTCCGCGAGCGACGGGTCATGATTCCCCTCGCCCAACTCGACCCCCATAGCAATTTCGAGCCTGCCGCCGTATTTTTCCCTCGCGGCCGACACGTCGTCATTGAGTTTTCTCAATACTTCGAGTTCCGATTCACCCAGATCAATGTCCACATGGTCGGTTATGGCGATGCCGTTCAGACCCATCAATACCGCCCGTTCGCAGATGACGTCCACCGAAGGCACGCCGTCCTTCGAATGTTTCGAATGTACATGACTGTCGTAATACGTCAATAATCACTCCCACTGGCCGTTACGTAACGCTGCACGCGCGGTCCGGCTGATTGTATCAGAGAGGACGTTTTTTTTGAAGCGCGCCGCGCCGCGAAAGCGTTAAAAAACGCAAAAACGCCCGGACAACGCCGGACGCATATTTTTATGCTCGTTTATATTCGCCGAAACTCAGCGCATTATGTCGAGCGCGCCGTTCCAAGCCGACTTTGCCGTCTCAACCACCGTCAGGTTAGCCTCGTAGGCTCTGCTCGCCACCATCATGTCGGCCATTTCGCGAACCACGTTGACGTTCGGGTACGCCACGTAGCCCTCCGCGTTCGCGTCGGGGTGGTCGGGCTGATAGGCAAGCCTCGGAGGTGTCGCGTCGGTACCTATGTCCGCCACGCGGACGCCGGACGCCGAGCGAAATCCGAACCATCCTTTTGCCAATCGGTCATCCCGCGCGCCGGTTACCTCCATGAGACGCTCCTGAAACACCGGCACGCGTCGCACGTAAGGCCCACCATCCGGCGTCCGTGTCGTGTTGACGTTCGCCAGGTTGCCCGAGATGGTGTCCATCCACAGACGATTTGCCGTGAGCCCGCTTCCGGCGATATCTATCGATCTGAAAATTCTCATTTACCCGCCGCCCCCTATCGCCCTGCGATACATCGCGATCTTGCGGCCCATGATCCTGCTCATGGCCTGATATGACATCCGCGTCTCCGTCAGCCTCGCCGTCTCCGTCTCCGGATCGACGTTATTCAGGTCGAGCCTGTATATCTCGTGTCCCACAGAACGTTCGTAAGGCGTGACGGCACCGACATCCTCCGTCACGTTGGAAAAGTGGCGCTCGTAAGTGCGCTTCAGCGGCAACCGGTTTGGCGCGTCTATTACCTCTTTGAGCTGCTCCTCGAACGACACCTCGCGGCGGGCGTATCCCGGGGTATTGAAATTGGCGATATTGTGAGACGTCGCCTCGATACGTTTCGCAAGGCCGCCAAGGTCTTTTTCGATCACATTCCATGCCAAATCTCCGCGCATTCGTCTCACCTCCCGTCAATAATATATTCGGCCTAAAATCCAGCGTTCTTTAGCGCGGCAAAGGAAATTCAACGTTCTCGGCATTCCATGTCATCGGTTACCGCAGTGAAAAGTACGGAGCTTTCATTTGTCGGCCGTGAGATACGCCGCCGCCCTGCCGTTTTTCTTTTGCAGCGCGACATCGAGAGGCAGGTCTCCCTCGATGTCAGGCTTGTCGGGATCGGCTCCGGCGGCGAGCAGGAGCGGTATCGATTCCGCGTTACGCCCGTCGTTCGCGGCGTTTGTGAGCAGCGTCCAGCCGCCGATTATCTTATTGGCGTGAACTCCGCCCCCGGCGGCGAGAAACATTTCCGTCAGGTCTCTGTTTTTGAACCATTTGAGAATGATAGATTATTTGGGAAATGAAAAAGTTCACCTGCGATAACATTCTGTAATGAAAAAACGGGGTCGGGGATAAAATAAAGAGGTCTTGCTCTTGCAATATTAACACTTATTAGGTAGTATACATTATACGAGGAAAATAATTCTTTCGGGCATAATAAGGGTGTGTTACGCGTCTCCTCGAAGGAGGCGCGTTTATGGTGCGGTAGGGAGCATGTATCAAAACCAAGGAGGAGCGATTATGGGAGAGAAATTCGCGGAAAAAGACGTGGCCAAGCTCGACGAAGTACTGGCCGATCTTGGCAGTCAGAAGGGGACGCTGATTCCCATTCTTCAGAAGGCGCAGGAGATATTCGGGTACCTGCCGAGAGAGATTCTGGTTCGCATCAGTGAAAAAATCAAAGTTCCGCTCAGTCAGATTTACGGGGTGGTCACTTTTTACGCGCAGTTCCATCTCAAGCCGCGCGGGAAAAATATAGTCCGTTCCTGCCAGGGCACCGCCTGTCACGTCAGAGGAGCCAAGGGCATACTGGCCGAACTGAGGAAACAGCTCGGGCTCGAAGAGGGGGAGAGCACCACGAAAGACCTCGCTTTCACGCTCGAAACCGTCGCCTGCATAGGCTGCTGCGGGCTCGCCCCGGTTTTGATGATAAACGATGAGACGCACGGCCGCCTCGTTCCCGACGCGATAAAGGGCATTCTCGACAATTACAGATAACAGGGGCAAGAAGCACGGATCATTACAAGGAGGCTGTTTGGGATGGCTATAAAGAATTTGGACGATTTACGCAAGATCAAGGAAAGCGCGAAACAGGCCACAAGCGCCCGCCACGAAAGCGGGACGCAGGTGATAGTGGGAATGGGCACTTGCGGTATCGCCGCGGGCGCGCGCACTATAATGACGGCGATATTGGACGAGGTGTCCAAACGCGGGCTTCAGAACGTATCCGTGATGCAGACCGGATGTATCGGCATGTGCCAGAGGGAGCCGCTCGTCGACATAGTTCGCCCCGGAGAGCCGAGGGTCACATACGGAAATGTCAAACCCGAGGACGTGCCGAGGATCATCTCGGAACATCTGGTCAACGGACGCATATTGAGCGACCTGGTAGTCGCTAAAATTTGAACGGAATCATCGAGACAGGGAAACGGGAGGAATAGAAAATGGAGAAGCTCGCAAGAGCCCACGTTCTTTGCTGCGGCGGCACCGGCTGCTCGTCGTCCGGGTCGAAGGAGATAATTCCCGCGCTCAAGGAGAAATTGGCCGCGCGCGGCATGTCGGACGAGGTAAAAGTCGTAGAGACCGGCTGTCACGGTCTCTGCGAACTCGGGCCGCTCGTGATAGTTTACCCCGAGGGCGTGTTTTACACCAAGGTGAAAGTTTCGGATGTCGACGAAATAGTGGAGACGCATCTCATGAAGGGACGCGTTATCGAAAGGCTGCTTTTCAGGGAGCCGGCGACGCTCGCGAGCGTGCCCGACTACGACGACATCGCCTTTTACAAAAAACAGCACCGTTACGCCCTGGTGAACTGCGGACACATCAACCCGGAATCAATGGAGGAATACATAGGCGCGGAAGGTTACGAAGGCCTCGCGAAAGTTCTTTCCATGAAACCCGAGGACGTAATCGGCGAAATAAAAAAATCGGGACTGCGCGGCCGCGGTGGCGGAGGGTTTCCGACGGGCAATAAATGGCAGTTCACCAGAAACGCGCCAGGGGACAAGAAATACGTGGTATGTAACGCCGACGAGGGCGATCCCGGCGCTTTCATGGATCGCTCCGTCCTTGAGGGAGACCCGCACAGGGTGCTCGAAGGCATGATAATCTGCGGATACGCAGTGGGCGCCGATGAAGGATACATCTACTGCCGCGCGGAATACCCGCTCGCGATCAAACGCCTGCAGGGCGCCATCAAGCAGGCCACCGACGCCGGGTTGCTCGGAGAGGACATACTCGGGAGCGGCTTCAACTTCACCATCCATATAAAGGAGGGCGCCGGCGCTTTCGTGTGCGGCGAGGAGACGGCTCTTATAGCTTCCATCGAAGGACGCCGCGGAATGCCGCGCCCGCGTCCGCCGTTCCCCGCCGTATCGGGGCTGTGGGGCAAGCCGACCAACATCAACAACGTCGAGACTTTCGCCAATATACCGTCGATAATGCGCGATGGCGGCGACTATTTCGCCTCGCAGGGCACCGAGACGAGCAAGGGCACCAAGGTGTTCGCGCTGACCGGCAAGATCAACAACACCGGGCTCGCCGAAGTGCCGATGGGGATAACGATGCGCGAGATCATTTACGACATCGGCGGCGGCATCCCGAACGGGAAAAAGTTCAAGGCGGTGCAGATAGGCGGCCCATCGGGCGGCTGTCTCCCGGAACAACTGCTCGACCTCGCGATCGACTACGAATCGCTCACCAAAGCCGGCGCGATGATGGGTTCCGGCGGGCTCGTCGTCATGGACGAGACCACCTGCATGGTGGACGTGGCCCGCTATTTCCTCAATTTCACCCAGGACGAGTCGTGCGGGAAATGTACTCCCTGCCGCGAGGGCACGAAACGAATGCTGGAAATTCTGAACCGGATATGTGACGGCAAGGGCACGGAGGAGGATATCCCCCTGCTCGAATCGCTCGCGAAATCCATAAAAGCGGGTTCTCTCTGCGCCCTCGGCCAGACCGCTCCCAACCCGGTTCTCTCCACTCTCAACTTCTTCCGTCACGAATATGAGGCGCACATAAGGGATCACAAGTGCCCCGCCGGAGTTTGCACGGCTTTCGTCGGCTACACGATAACCGACAACTGCCGCGGATGCGGGCTCTGCAAGAAGGCCTGCCCAGCGGAGGCCATATCGGGCGAGGTCAAATCGAAGCACGTCATTGATCCCGAAAAGTGCGTCAAGTGCGGCGCCTGTCAGGCCAAATGCCCGTTCAAGGCGATCGACAAGGGATAAACCGGGAAGGAGAGAGAATAATTATGTCCAGTGTCAGTGAAACTACCATAAAAATGACGATAGACGGGCAGGACGTGACCGCCCCTAAGAGCTACACGATACTTCAGGCCGCGCGTCTGATCGGCCTGGATATTCCGCATCTCTGCTATCACCCTGAACTCGCCAGGGAGGGCAATTGCCGCGTCTGCCTCGTGGAGGTGGAGGGCGCGAGGTCGCTGGTGGCGAGCTGTGTTTATCCAGTGAGCGATGGCATGAAGGTCCATACAAACAGCCCCTCTGTCAGGGAAACCCGCAAGACCGTCGTGGAACTCATGCTCGCGAACCATCCGCAGGATTGCCTCTTCTGCGTCAAAAACCAGCACTGCGAATTGCAGCAGATCGCGGCCGACCTCGGCATCAGAAAGGTGCGTTTTCACGGGGAGAAGCGCGAGGCCCAAAAGGACGAATCGAACCCGTCGGTCGTTCGCGATCCCGAAAAGTGCATCCTCTGCACGAGGTGTGTGAGAGCCTGTTCCGAACGCCAGGGCCTCGATATATTCAGCTCCGTGAACAGGGGTTTCAAAAGCATCGTCGAGCCGGCTTTCGGGCTCGGCCTCGATCAGGTCGCGTGCTCGTACTGCGGACAGTGCACCACGGTATGCCCGACGGCGGCACTTACGGAGAAGGACGACACGCAGCTCGTATGGGACGCGATATCCGACCCCGATAAATTCGTGGTCGTTCAGACCGCGCCCTCGGTGAGGATTGGCATCGGCGAGGAATTCGGTCTCAAATCCGGCTCCATCGCCACCGGCAAAATGGTCGCGGCCCTGCGCAGGCTCGGCTTCGACAGGGTGTTCGACACCGATTTCGCCGCCGATCAGACGATCATGGAGGAAGCTCACGAGCTGCTTCACCGCATCAAGACCGGCGGAGTGCTCCCGATGACGACTTCGTGCTCGCCGGGATGGATAAACTTCATCGAGACGCTGCACCCGGAGTTCATCCCGCATCTTTCCACCGCCAAATCCCCGCAGGGCATGTTCGGCGCCACGGTGAAGACCTACTTCGCCGAGAGGGCCAAAATAGACCCGGCGAAGATAGTGTCGGTATCGGTGATGCCGTGCACTGCCAAGAAATGGGAGGCCAAGCGCCCCCAGCTTTGCGACAGTGGTTTCCGCGACGTCGATATAGTCATCACGACGAGGGAATTCGCGCGCATGATAAAGCAGATCGGCATAGACTTCTTAAACCTCCCCGAGGAAGATTTCGACGCGCCGATGGGAATATCGACCGGCGCCGGGCAGATATTCGGCGCCACGGGCGGCGTCATGGAGGCTGCGCTGCGCACGGCATATGAAAAGTACACCGGCAAAGAACTCCAGAACCTCGATTTTGTAGGGGTACGCGGGCTGGACGGCATAAAGGAAGCGTCGGTGGACATGGGAGACGGAGTCGTCGTCAAGGTCGCAGTCGCCCATACGCTTCGCAACGCCGAAAAACTCGTGCGGAAAATCCTCGACGGAGAAGCCGATTATCACTTCGTCGAAGTCATGGCGTGCCCCGGCGGATGTCTCGGCGGAGGCGGACAGCCGTATCCGACCGACCGGGACGTCAGGCAGGCCCGCATAGACGCGATTTACGACGCGGACGCGCACATGAAATACCGCAAATCGCACGAAAACCCGGCGATAATAGAGCTTTACGATACCTGGATGGGCACTCCCCTGGG
>JAISXR010000038.1 GCA_031270375.1 Synergistaceae bacterium
ATCTCCATCTCGGCAATCACGTTCGGATACGACGGATGCGATTTCACGACGCCCGCGCCCAGAACGGCTATGCGTTCACCGTCGAGCCAGCCGTAATCCGCGCGCGCGTCCGGCGCCCATTCCTTCGTCCGGCAGTATATGTCGAGCGACGCTTCAACATCGCCGCGCGCGACGAAATCCACACCCTCCGGAATATCCACCGCCGCCCTGCCACCCCCGCGCAGTGTGTATCCCCAGCGCACCGGGCCGCCCAATAGCAGACGACCGCGGCGTTTGCGCGACGCTATCTCGCCCAGCTCGCGAAAGGTGAGAGGGGAACCGCCCCGGTATCGCCCCGGAACGGTGGTCCCCATTATCACCAGCACTATCTCGCTCTCGGCCGAGTCGTCCCCGAATCGCTCCTTGTCGGCCCTCCATCCGTCACATGTGACGTAGTTCGTCTCCCAGCCGTTCGCGGCGAGAACCCCGGCGCAGTACCTGACGTAAGGGGAGATGTAGGGCGGCACGCCGAAGCAGGCCGGCTCGTCGACGTAACCGTCTATCAGGAGGGCGCTTTTTTCCCTCACTTCACCTCGAACTCTCCCACGAAAATTCTGTCTTTGGCCTCCCTGAGGCGCATCGTGACTGACTCTTTTTTCCGCGTTTCACCGCCGTAATGGGTGAAAAAGTCGAGTTGAACGGTGGTCGCGTCGGATATCAACTGTTGGCCGTTGGCGTAGAAATTGACCTCTACCCTGTAAACGCCCGGCTTCGCCTTTTTCAGCGAATATTCCTCCGGCCCGTAGCCCACGGTGTTGTCCGGCGATACCCTCCCGCCCTGATAACTCAGCGGAGCGCCGTAAAAGGCCTCCTCCCCGTTCGGGTCGATCACGTGCAGGTCGATGTCGGTATTGTCGGTATCCCATGTGAGGACTACGCGCAAATCCAGCGGAGAATTGCCGATCAGCCTCGGGTCGATTCTCGAAGTGTCGAGCGGCCTGGGCGACGAGGCGATAATCGCGTTCATCTCGGCCAGAGCGATTATCTCGATGCCTGGGAAGTCGCGCTCGAAATCGCGCGTCGCCGCGTCATACAGCATGTCGATCGCGGACTGTTTGTCTCCCGCCGCGTCCTGCGCAAGGGCCAAATCGCGGTACGACTGCGGCTCGTCGTCGGCGAGCGCGAGCACCCGCTTGAAAATGACGACGGCCTGTTCCCTCTTGCCGGCTTCGAGGAGGCGATAGCCCAGCACCCTCAAAATCTGGCGGCTTTCGAGGTTCATCTCGGCGAGGTTCGACAGGACGCGCAGCGACAGCTCCTCAAACCCTCTTTCGCTCAACTGGTACGACACATCGATAAAGAATGGCACGCTGTTCTCGTAATCGGGGCGTTCGTCGAGGTATATGCGGTACAGGTCTTCGCCGCGGGCTTCCCTCATGCGTCTGATGTAAGGCTCGTCCGGGCTCCAGGGACGCAGCGCGATGCTCACGGATGCCGTTTCCCGAGCCGGCGCCGGGACAGGAGGTAGGGGCTCGCCCGCGCTGTCAGCGCTGAAACCGAGCGACATTTCCTTGAAGGACGCGTCAGGCGCCGGCGCCGCAAACGTCCTGGTCATAGATCTATCCTCCGCATATTCCTGAATATTTGCCGTCGTGTCCGGCATGTCTCCAGGAGCCCTGTTTTTCTCCAGCCTCGGCTTCGGCATCGGCCCTTTGGGGAAATCTTTCTCCCACCAGTCGATACGGGATTTCCACTCCGAGACGATCCGCCCCAGCTTGTTTTGTTTTTTTTGGTCTGGGCGCGTTGGAGCGGCCGACGCGCGCAGTCGGTCGAACTCGGATTTCAAATCCGACGGCGGGTCTATGTCGTAGCGCACGTAGTCCTCCACGGTTTCCAGAACCATCAGCGAGGTCTCGCGCGTCGGAATCCCAAACTCTCTGCCAAGACGCCGGATTTCACCCCTGTTGAGGTCGTATTCTCCGTCCAACGACTCTATTTTCATCGCGGCCCACATGTAGGGCACGCTGTCCGAAGCGGGTTCTTCCGACGCCTGCTGCAGGCTGATATCGCGTTTTATCCGTTCTCCCGAGGACATTTCGAACGTCAGCGCCAATTTCGCGTTTGGCCCGTTTACGACGCCGGCCAGACGAAAAACGCCGCGCCCGTAACGAGACCATACGACATCGGAGACGCCGGGGCCTTCGGCCGAAACGATTCTCGCGCGCGGGGCCAGCAGTTCCGACATAGCGTCACGCGCCGGATCAAACATCCTCAAATCAATCGTGCCTCCGTTAGCGGCAAGAAGTTTGAGACGCGGCGAGTCGGCGGAGGGTGACGACATGAGCGCGTAAAGCGGTTGCCCTCCGGCGGGCGGCGTGAGCGGCGCGGCGCTGTAATTGTCGAGGCCGTCGGAGAACAGAAAGAACATGTCCGAGAGCGCGCCGGTGTCGAACGCAGCGAGGTTCGTCCCTCCGTCATAGACGGTCTCAGCGAGCGCGTCCTTCAACGCCGACCAGTCGCCGCCTTTTATTTCAAACGACGCCGGTGGCATCGCAATGTCACGGACACGCTGAAGTTCCACGGTGACATCTTTGGCCGCGGCGAAAAACGCGCCGAGGAAAGCGAACTCGCGCGCGCGGTCGCGCGACCGTCCCGAAGCGGACGCGTCCCACAGAATGGAGAGCGTCTTAGGATACGCGGCGGCGTATGCCGTCTCCGCGCCGGATTCGGCCTCGGCCGCGACTTCGGCGAGGAAATATGTTTTGTCCTTGTGGCGGCCGAGATATACGCCGTCCTCGCCCGCCCTCCCGAACGGTATCGCGATCTCCCCTACGCCCGGCGATACGTCGGATGCGGAGAGCGCGAGGTCATACGCGTCCTCGCCGGCGCGAGAGACCTCGAATCCGGCGCCTCCCGCCGTTATCCCGCGAACGGACGGCGCTTTGACCCCCTCCGCACGGAGTCGGATATCGAGCCGGCCGATCTTATCGGCGTACGCGAGCGGAAGCCTGTACAGAATCCCGTCGCGGATGTCGGGCAGCACCTCGCTGTAGGTTATGCTGACGCGGCGCTCGCCGCCGGGGTCGAGCGGATAGACACGCAGTTTGAAGTTATTGCCCTGAGTGACTTCAAGCAGAGCCGGGTCCACGTTCCGTCTCTCTATCGCCTCGAATGTCCGGCGTCCCTTTGCCTTGTCCACCGGAACCGCCTCGCGCATCACTTCCCTCTTGCCCTCCCGCATCGAAAGGGCAAAGCCCGTGACGGTCTGTCCGTCCTCCAGCGGAAACCGCAGTTCGCCCTCCAGCACACGGCTGTTCGGGTTGAAAAACGTCATCTCGACGGTGGTCGTGGCGAAACGCCCGGTGACGACGGACGTTATGCCGAGAGCGCGAAGCTCAATGGGACGTTCCGCGCCGCGCGCCTCCAGGCGCACCGGAACCCTTGGAGCGATCGAAATATCAACCTCCGCCGCTGCCGCGGGCCCGCTCCATAACATAGCGGCGGCCGCAGCGACAAAGGACACGAACGTAAAACAACGCAAAATACGGGCAAACATGATCCGCAAACCTCCCTCGTGCGATTTTCTCAATGGGAATTATACGTGGTATGTGGGGTGGATTGTCACGTTTGTGTCAGGAGATTGTCACGGGATTGTCAAAACCGTCCGCGGCACGCCGCGCCGAATATTTTGAAAAACGGATTTCGCCGTTGCGGATTCGTTGCGGCCGATGTCTGTACCGATGATGATAAACACAAACGAGCTGTGGTATAATTCGGCATTATGTTTAGGAAATTCGCGGCTTATTACCGGCCGCATCTCAAACTCTTCATATTTGATATGTGCTGCGCCTTTCTCTCGGCGACATGCAATATGTTCTACCCCATGATAACCAGGAAAATGATCAACGTCTACGTGCCGCGGAGGGAGGTCGGTGCTATACTTTTCTGGTGCGCGGCGATGCTCGCCATTTACTTCGCGAAAGCCGTCATGGTTTATGCCATTCAGTTTTACGGACACGTGATGGGCGTGAGGATACAGCTCGACATCCGCCGCGACGCTTTCAACCACTTGCAGCGGCTCCCGTTTTCATACTTCGACAGGACACAGACGGGGGGCATCATGTCGCGCATAATAAACGACACCTTCGAGATAGCTGAATTGGCGCACCACGGTCCTGAAGACCTTTTCCTCTCCGTCGTCCTGTTGTCGGGGTCGTTTATCCTGCTCTGCACGATGAATTTTACGCTGACTCTGATAATATTCGCCCTCATACCCATTCTGTTCTGGTTTGCGTACAAACAGAGGCAAAACCTGTCAAAGGCGTCGATGGCGAGCCGTACCCGCATAGGCGAGGTCAACGCCGAT
>JAISXR010000092.1 GCA_031270375.1 Synergistaceae bacterium
GCGCGCTCAATGCTTGCAGACGGCCTTCCAGCCGCAACTATCAGGAAGTACACAGGCTTAGACGAAAGCTCCATACTATCATTGAGATAGCTGATGGTATGGAACGCGACCAAACGAAGAAACGGCGGGTAAAATATTGCCTGCCGTTGAAATAATTTTACAAGAGAATCGGTTGTAATTTTTCCCTATAAACAGCGCTCCATGATGCTCATAAATAACACTCGCAGCTCGTTAACGTCTGGAGGTATTTTAAATGAACAGAATCGACGGGACTAAAGCTAAAATGAGGGAGTTTGTCGCGGCTTCTATCTTTACAGGAATAATTTTCCTTCTGGCGTTCACTCCGTTCGGCTTTATCAATCTCGTGGTGATAAAAGGCACTGTCATTCACATTCCCGTGATAGTGGGATCGATAACCCTGGGGCCGTATTGGGGCGCCTTTCTTGGAGCCATGTTCGGGGTCACCAGCCTCATAATAAATTCCACAGCGCCGTCGCTGCTGTCGTTCGCCTTTTCGCCCCTGATATCCCCCCCGGGCGCGTCGCATGGCAGCCTTTGGGCCCTGGTCGTATGTTTTGTGCCTCGTATACTGGTCGGAGTGACGCCGTGGTGCGCCTACCGGCTGCTTCAAAAAGTCTCGCTCTTTAAAGAGAAGCGTCTTGTATCCCTTTTCGTTTCGGGCATTGTTGGATCCGCGACGAATACGCTGCTCGTGATGCACATTATTTACTTCGTGTTCAAAGATTCTTACGCACTGGCCAGAAACGTCGCCTCCGAAGCGGTATACGCTCTGGTCAAGGGAGTTATAATCGCAAACGGGATTCCCGAGGCGCTCTTGGCCGGAGTATTGACATCCTTCATCTGCAAGGCCATAGAAACCTACAGAAAGGGGCGGAACTGAGTTCTCACGGTGTTCTGTTCTCCTTTATGGCAATTAACACCCGATTTGTCCACAAAAGTTATGCACAATAGTGTATAACTTTTTATTTTTTTCCACAGTTCCAAAATACGTTTGTGCGCCTTTTTATATTTCCGTCCTTTCAAAAAAATTTTTCGGATAATTATTGTTTTGGAAATATCAAGCGTTCATAAATTTCCACAAACCTTGCGAGGGGATTTGTGCATATGTGGAAAAAAATGGTGGATAATATACGCTATTCTGCTCATTTTTTTTTGGGGGAAAATTTGATGAATTTTAAGACTGCCTCTATTCATGCTAGAATATACGAACTTTGCGCGAGACATTCATGTATCGGCAGCGAATGGGGTGCTTTGAAATGAATCACGATTTAGAGGCAATATGGCGTGACGTCTTGGCCTCCTCGGAGGAGATTTTGCCGGAAGAGGTCAATCCCATATGGCTTGAGACATGCCGCCCCGTTTCTCTCGAAAACGGGTCTCTTATCATAGAAGCACGTAATTCTTATACTAAATCGAAGATGGACGAAGTAATTGTCAAACCGCTCGTCGCCTTTCTGGAGGATCGCGGTTACGCGAGTCTGGCTCTGGTGCGCGTTCCGGAAGAATCTTCCAGTGAAAAGTCAAGGGCCGCGAATCCGCAAAAGCAGCCCTTATCAGTGAAGAAAAATGGACTTAACCCAAATTACGTCTTCGAGACGTTCGTAGTGGGAAAATCCAATCGTCTCGCTCACGCGGCGAGCCTCGCGGTCAGCGACTCTCCTGGCGTGGCTTACAATCCCCTTTTCATCTACGGAGGGGTAGGACTCGGCAAAACCCATCTGATGCACGCCATAGCCCATCACGTCGAACAAAACCTGTCCGACGCCCGCACCCTTTATGTCAGCTCGGAAAAATTCACGAACGATCTGATATTTGCTATCAGAAGCAACAGCACTCATGAATTCCACATGAGATACCGCAATCTCGACCTGCTTTTGATCGACGATATACAGTTCATTACCGGCAAGGAATCCACTCAGGAGGAATTCTTCAACACCTTCAACAGCCTTTACGAGGCGTCCAAGCAGATAGTGATAAGCTCCGACCGTCCTCCGAGAGAGATAATGGGAGTGGAAGAACGCCTCGTTTCGCGTTTTGAATCCGGACTGGTCACCGATATTCAAATACCGGATCTCGAGACCAGGGTGGCGATTCTCCAGAAAAAGGCCTATATGAAAAACAAAGTGATACCCGAGGAAGTCATCCTGTTTCTGGCCGAAAACATCCCCAGCAACATAAGGGAATTGGAGGGCGCCTTGAACCGGGTAATAGCGTATTCAGAGATAAACGCGGAACCAATGAGCACCGAAAATATAGGAGTATGGCTCAAAGACATATTGAGAGGCAATTCGAGGGGAAACGTGAGCGTCGATTCCATACAACAGTTCGTCGCCGAACATTTCGGGATAACCGTGGAAGAGCTGCTTTCGCCGAACAGAACCGCTGATCTGGCTCTAGCGCGTCAGATAGCGATGTACCTGTCGCGAAAGAACCTTCGTCTTACCGTGGACCAGATAGCCAAAGCGTTCAACAAAAAGGACCACACCACCGTACTTTACGCCGTGAGGCGAGTGGAGGAAATGAAAAAAACCGATCTCAGGGTCAAGGCTATTGTGGAAAACATCCAGGATAAGATGTAGATAGGCGTAAAAATTTTGTGGAATAAAAGTTTTTTTCGGCGGTTTTATACTTATTCACAATTTGATTGTGAATATTGTGAATAAAAGACGAAAAAAAACCGCGCCTTTTCCACACAAAAAATATCGCCGCAGTGTTTATTCATGACTGTTTTCCACGAATTCACAGGCTCTATTAATACGGCTTCTAATTAATTATATATAATAGCTCATGGAAGTATAAATGTTCTCTACAATTTCTCCGGAGGTTTTTCGAATGAAGATATCTGTGAACAAGGAAACTTTTATAAAAAACTGGAATATAGCGGAAAAAAACGCGGCGACGTCCGGATCGATGAATATTTTTTCCACGGTGAGGCTCACCGCGGATGCCGAAAAAGTCGAGCTTCAGTCCACTGACGTCAGGACTTCCGTCATATGCAGGGCTTCAGGAGTGACGGTGATGGAGCCGGGAGAGGCGGTCATTCCCATAAAGGGGGTCTCGGACCTTTTCAAGAAAGCCGGATCGTCCGAATTCACCCTGCAAGTGAACGAAGGACAGGCGGTCATGATCTCGGGCAAGAGTCGTTATAAATTTTCCACCTATCCAGTCGGCGATTTTCCAAAGCTGCCTTCTTCGTCGGGGGGAAGCGTTTTCTGCTCCCTTAAGGTCTCCGATCTCATATCCACTATCGAAAAGGGTATGCTTTGCGCCACATCCGGCGACGAATTTCCCCAATACCTTTCGAGCGCTTATTTCGATATGAATGACGGCATCCTCAACGTGGTTTCCACCGACAAGAGAAGATTGGCCCTGTGCAGGACGGAAATCGCGGAGGGAGCTGAAAGCGCTTCAATGATGCTGCCGATAAAGGGGATCAAGGAACTTCTGCGTATTTTGGGCATGATAGACCAGGATATTGATATAAAGATAGTAGTTGACGATGCTCAGGCGTTTTTCGCGGCGGAGGGTCTCGAGTTCGCGATTCGCAGGATAGAGACTAAATTTCCGGATTATGTGAGCAAGATTCCGTTGTCGCACACCACTTCGGCCGAAGTGGAGAAATTGCAGCTCCTGTCGGCCATTGAAAGAGTCGACGTGGTGGTCAGGGATTATAACAGGACTGTCATGTTCAAACTGGAGGAAGATGGCGAGTGCGTGCTCAGCGGGCGCGCGCGGGAGTTTGGCGAGGCGGTCGAAAACATACAGTGCAGGATGACCGGGGAACCTATTCTGATAGGTTTGAACACGAGGTTCTTCTTTGACGCTGTAAGAGCCATAAACGACAGCACCGCCTGCCTTTTTTTCAACGGTGGTGAGAGTCATATGATGGTGAAATCGAAGGGGTCCGATAATTTTATATGTCTCGTGGCTCCAATGGACATTTCAAAGGAAGAAATCGAGTTGCTCGGGGCTGATTCTGACGTAGATGTACTTTAGCGGGACATACTTCCATAACTTCAGGAATATAGGCGCCGAAAGGCGGAAATGGCCGCCGGGATTCAACATGATATCGGGGCCGAACGGCTCGGGAAAGACCAATTTTATGGAAGGACTCAATATATTGTCGGGATGGGGGCCTCTCGATAAAAACTCCAGGATAGCGAATCTTATACGCTGGAGGGAGAAAGAGGGAGAGTTAAAAACTTTGTTGTGGGGTTGCGTCGAGGGTGAGGAATCGACGGAGGTTTTTGTCTCGCTGCGGACGAGAAGTCAGCTGAAATGTGACGGCAAAACGATTGGCGCGGCGGAGATGAGAAGAAAGATTCCGGTTCTTGCTTTTTTGCCCGGACATATGTCCCTTATAAGCGGAGGAGCCTCGTACAGGCGCCGGCTGCTTGATATCACTGGAGCTCTCGTGGAAATGGAATATGCCCGTATTTTGAATGATTACAGGACCGTTTTGAAGCAGAAAGCCGCCCTCCTGAAAAAAAGGAGCGATACAAAAGCGGCGGACAGAATTTTGGCGTCGCTCGGCTCCTGGCTATGGGAGTCTCGCGGCGAAATATTGAATATGATAGTGTCGGAGATAAAGAAATTTGCCCAGCTTTTTCACGGAAAAGTGGATATTTTTTTCGTGAGAGGAGGAGGAGGAATGGACGAAGTGGCCTCTGAGGATTTCAGAAAATCGCTGATTGCGGCGAAAGACAGGGAAACGAGGTCCGGAATTCCGCTCGTGGGTCCTCAGCGTGACGATATAAGAATAGACTGCGACGGAATGGGGGCTTCAGTCGCGCTCTCGAGAGGACAGGGCAGAAAACTCGCCGTGGCTTTGATACTCGCCGCGGCTCGGGTTGTGGAACGGTGTCTCGCTAGAAAACCCGTTCTCCTGTTCGATGAAATATACTCGGAATTGGACGCCGAAGGGAGAGAGTACGTGATAGACGCCCTAATATCCACCGGCTGCCAGGTTTTCGCCTCGACTGCTGAGGCCTCGCCGCGTGACGGTTTCGATATATTCAAGATGAGGGACGGAAGGTTTTCGCGGCATGAGGCCTGATGACTATTTCGACGTGATAGTCGTCGGAGGGGGGCATTCGGGCTGCGAAGCGGCCCTCGCCGCTTCCAGAATGGGTTGTCTCACCCTTCTTCTGAACCACAATCTCGACAATATGGCGTTGATGCCCTGCAATCCGGCGATCGGCGGCCCGGCGAAGGGCAACCTTGTCAGGGAGCTGGACGCGCTCGGAGGGGAACAGGCCTCGGCGGCCGATGCCGCCACGCTGCACCTCAGATGGCTCAACACGTCGAAAGGTTACGCGGTTCGGACTCTGCGCGCCCAATGCGACCTGCGCGATTACGGCGCTCATTACGCGCGCGCCCTGGCATCCGTTCCGGGATTGCGCGTCTATCAGGGCATGGTTAAAGAGGTCGTCGCCAATAACGGACGTGTGGAGGGCGTGGTCACCCTCGCCGGGGAAAAATTCGGCGCGCGATGTGTGGTCGTCGCCTCGGGCACCTATATGCGCGGGCTCGTCCACATGGGCATGGTCAGTTTTCCCTCGGGCCCTCTCGGTCAGATGCCGTCGCGCTTCGGGCTCTCGGAGTCGCTGATGGCGGCGGGGCTCGAACTGAAGCGTTTTCGCACCGACACCACGCCGAGGATTTGCAAGTACAGCATCGATTGGGACTCTCTTGAGATTCAGGAGAGCGACCCCGAGCCCGAAGCTTTCTCGCACTGGGGGAAGAAACGCGTCTACAGGGGACATTTTTGCGCGCGCACCAGAACCTCGCCCGTGACCCACGATATACTGAAGGCGGCTCTCGGAAGCTCGCCGCTCGCCACCCGTGAAATCGAGGTAAAGGGGCCTCGTTACTGCCCGTCCCTCGACGACAAGATAATGAAATTTCCGGACAAGGAATCGCATCCGATATTTCTGGAACCGGTGGGCCGCGACAGCCGGGAGATATATATGCAGAATTTTTCGACCTATATGCCACCCGACGTTCAGCGCGAAATAATACACACGCTCCCCGGGTGCGAACGCGCGCTCATGCTGAAGCCGGGTTACGGCATCGAGTACGATTACGTGGTTCCCACGCAGCTCGAACCGTGGATGGAGACGAGGGCCGTAAAGGGGCTTTTCTGCGCGGGACAGATATGCGGAACATCGGGTTATGAGGAGGCTGCGGCGCAGGGATTTGTCGCCGGGGTGAACGCCGCCCTGCTGTGTCTCGGGCGGCCGCCGATGGTGCTGGGACGCGATCAGGCGTACATCGGCGTGCTGATAGACGACCTTACCACGAGAGGAACCGACGAGCCGTACAGAATGCTGCCCAGCCGCTGCGAACACAGGCTCGTCATGAGGCACGACAACGCCCTCGAACGGTTATGTCCCATCGGCCGCGAATTAGGGCTGATAAGCGACAAAAAATGGGCGGCGTTCGAACGCAAACGCGAAAAGATATCGTCGGCGAGAGTCCTTCTCAGGGAGACGAGGATTCCCGTCTCCGAGGGCGTAAACGCGGCGCTGCGGGAAATAGGTTCGTCTCCCGTGCTCGAACCGACAGCGGCCCGCGACCTCTTGCGCCGCCCCGAGATAAAGTGGAGCGATCTTCGCGCGGTGGCGGGCGTCGAGATCGACGCGGAGGCAGGATTGGCACTTGAGATAGAGACAAAATACGAAGGATACGCCGAGAGGGAGAACAGGCGCGTGATACGCCTAGCCTCGATGGAATTGCTTCGCATACCCGACGGGATGGTATACTCGAAAATATCGGGACTTTCGGCCGAGTCCGCTGAAAAGCTCGCCCGCGTCTCACCCCGCACGCTGGGACAGGCTTCGAGGGTGCCGGGAGTGAACAATGTCGACATACAACTGCTGCAAATCGCTATAGAGAATGACCGAAGAGAGGCGAACGGGATTTGAAACGCAAGGGAGGTGGACTGAAATCCATAAATGAAGAACTCGGTTCATACGGAAGTATTTTCGGCTTGTGCGCGGATTTGGCATCGGTGGAGAACAATTGGCCGTCGATCGCGGGAGACGCTCTCGCGCGGAGAAGCGCGCCGCGTTCATACGAGGACGGCGTGCTCGTCGTGACCGTCCAAAATAAACTTGTCCAACAGGACATCAATTTCAGGAAAAGCGCGATAATAAAGGAGATAAACACGAACACCGTTTTGGCGTTGAGGGATATCAGGGCGGAAGTAGGCCTGCCGCTCAAAAAAACAGCCCCGCGCGGCGGTGTGAAAAAACGGAGACGCCGAGTGCCGCCGGCCGCGAAAGGGCCGGAACTCGAACGCGCGAAAAGCGAGATCATGGAACGTCATCCCGCGCTGGACGAAGAACTGGCCGCCGCAATAGCGCGATGCCGCGCCATTACAGGCAAAACCTCGGGCGTTGCCCGCGATTCTGTGCTATACTCTTCATAGTCGCGTGAACGAACGTGTATGCTTACCAAAGAAGGAGCAGTGATGTGTTGGCGAATTTACCAATGCTCAAAATAGGCGCACATACGCCAAAATACCCGATAATACAGGGCGGCATGGGAGTGAAGATATCCAGTTCCCGCCTCGCGGGCGCGGTCGCCGCGAACGGCGGCATCGGAACCATCGCGAGTGTGGGACTTGCCTGCGACCATCCGCTTTTCGACGGGATAAATTACTTCGACATAAATGAAATCGCGATGAGAGAGGCGGTCGAGGCGGCCAGGATGAGGGCGCCCGGGGGTGTGATCGCCGTGAACTGCATGACGGCGCTGACCGATTACGACAGACAGGTAAAGAGCGCCTGCGGTGCCGGTGTGGACATCATCTTCTCGGGCGCCGGGCTTCCGATGAAACTGCCCGAATACACGAAGGATTTCCCCGGCGTGGCGCTGGTTCCTATCGTCAGTTCCGTGAGGGCCGCCGATCTCGTGATCCGCAAATGGAAAAGGCAGTACGACAGGCTGCCGGACGCGATCGTGGTCGAGACTCCCCTTTACGCCGGAGGCCATCTCGGGGCGACCAGGATGGAACATGTGACGGACGCGGCTTTTTCGCTCGAACAGGTGATTCCCGAACTGGTGAAGTATCTGACGGACAATTTCGAAGCCGACATACCGGTGATAGGCGGGGGCGGAATTTGGGACCGCGAGGACATGGACGGGATATTCGCCTCAGGTGCGAGAGGCGTCCAAATGGGAACGCGCTTCGTGTGCACCGAGGAGTGCGATGCGTCCGACAGATTCAAACAGGCTTACATCGACGCCAAAGAGGAAGATATAACAGTGATAATGAGCCCTGTCGGAATTCCGGGAAGGGCGCTCAAGACACCTTTCGTGGAAAAATACATGTCGGGCGAGGCGCAGAGCAAGCCATGTATGGCAGCTTGCCTGTCGCATTGCAAATATCTGGAGAGCGGGGAGACGTTCTGCATAGCGCATGCTTTGGTCGACGCTTATCTCGGCGATTGGGAGAACGGTCTTTTCTTCGCCGGAAGCAACGCGTGGAGGTGTTCTAAAATAGACACTGTGGCGGGGATATTCGAAGAACTCGCCAATTGATCGAAAGGAACATCGTGAGAAAAAGTCAGAGTCAATTTTCCCTCTTCAAGTCGCGAAAATTTCTGCCTCTTTTTATAACCATGTTTCTTGGGGCGTTCAACGATAATTTCTTCAAGAGCGCCATGGTCATACTGATAACTTACCGGCTGGCCGACGAGTCCGGCATCGACGCCCGCATCGCCGTCACCGGCGCCGCGGGTGTTTTCATTTTGCCTTTCGTGCTCTTCTCGGCCATTGCCGGACAGATGGCCGATAAATACGAGCGCTCGTCGTTGGTCCAGCGTGTAAAAATATTGGAGATAGCCGTGATGTGCGGAGCCGTGGCGGGATTTTACTCCGGCAGCGTATGGCTCCTGATGGCGGTGCTGTTCCTCATGGGAGCCCAGAGCGCCCTGTTCGGGCCTCTGAAATACAGCATCCTGCCCCAGCATATCGAGACGGGCGAACTGATTGGCGCCAATGCCCTCATCGAGATGGGGACGTTTTTGGCCATACTGCTCGGCACCATATTCGGAGGTGTCTTCGTCCTCGGAAAATGGGGGCTCGCGGCGGTCAGCTTCCTCGTTGTCGGCATAGCGGTTCTGGGCTGGGCGGCGAGCTTGTTCATCCCTCCGACGCGGGTCATCGACCCGTTTCTGGAGTTTCGGTTCAACATCGCGGGCGAGACGTGGAAACTGATGAAAAACGTCTGGCCGCGGCGCGACATATTCCTGTCGATAATAGCGATATCTTGGTTTTACTTCGTCGGCACGATATTCCTGTCGCAGTTTCCGACTTACGCCAAGATGGTCATAGGGGCGGACGAGATGGTGGCCACCCTCTTTCTCGCCGTTTTTTCGGTCGGCGTCGGCGCCGGATCGCTTGCCTGCAACGGATTGCTCCGGGGCGAGGTCTCGGGGAAATATGTCCCGTGGGCCGCTTTGGGCATCGCCGCTTCGAGCGTGCTGCTTTATTTCGCCAGCGTCCGGGAGACGGCGGCGGAAGGCGTGCTGATGACAGTCGGGCAGTTCGTCCGTTCCCCGCAAAACATTGCGGTTTTGCTGTGCCTTCTCGCGATATCGTTCTTCGGAGGGCTTTATATTGTGCCGCTGTACGCCATCATCCAGAGCAGAAGCGGCGAGGACAAGCTCGCCGGGGTGACGGCGTGCTGCAACATAACGGATTCGGCGTTCATGGTGCTCTCGTCCCTCACCGCAGCGGCGATGCTGCGCGCCGGTTTCACGATACCGCAGATTTTCCTCGTTACGGCGGCGCTCACAATAGTCGCGTCCTTCGTGATAAGGGCGGCGGTGCGGGACCAGATGGGGAAAAACGGGAAAATTTCACCATCGTAGGGGACGCCGCCCTCGGCGTTCCGTTGTTGCGCGCCCTTCGGCGTCCAGACCCGCCGTTTTTGGCGTTCCTATCATTCTAAAATTCCGTCTATATTTATATGATCTTTCCAGAAATTCCAATTGTGCCTTTCAAAAGCGTGACAGCCAAACGGCAACCCGCCAATCTCTTTGTAAAGTCTGTGAGGCAGCGTTTCAAACGAAAATCGCATGGCCTCGCTTGCAGGCGCTATTTTAAAATCACGGGAAATCCTTGGGAAATATTTGACAATCCTTGTGTCTTCATGACCTTTGTTGAATTTCTTTTTATAATAAAAACCCCACCATCTTGTTTCAAGTTCACTCAATACGGCGATAAATTTAGGAATTCTCCGCAATGAAAAACCTCCGTTAGCTGAAGGTTCAATGAAGGGGCTATCCTCATCCGCGTTCCCATAGCCTTCAAACCAGGGAGCACCAATAAGATCATAATCCTTATCGCACCAATACTCCAATTCATCTCTAAAAACCCAAGCGTCGAGCTGATATAACAGCATATACTCATATTGCCCATAACGCGTATAGAACTCTTTATTCAGTAAAAGCCGCGAATAACTTCGCAAGGACGAGAAATAATCGCAAGGAAATCTTTCGATGTA
>JAISXR010000145.1 GCA_031270375.1 Synergistaceae bacterium
CCGTACATCAAGCCGGTAAGCAGGGCGACGCATACCAAAAAAATCACGTCGCGGCGCTCGAAAACGGGCGTTTCCCTGAATTTGAACCAAGATGCCGCCGCGAGAATCAAAATACACAGCGTGAAATACGGCGCGGCCGATTTCACGGAAAATCCGAAGCGGCTCAGCGGAAACAGCACGATCATCATAATTCCCATGCCAAGCCACGGCGTGATGTACAAATCGTACCGCTTCATTTCATCCTTCAGCAGCGGCACTTTGAGAGGATAGCCGCACAAATAGGTCACCGCGTAAGCCGTTATGAAAGAAACGTAAATCCTCAACATCAAATATGCCCTTCCACTCTCAAAACAACTTTAAAAAACCTCGCGCCGGCAAGAATGAACTGAATCCAACACCATATGCGCGCCACATCAAGTATCCGTCAAAACAGGCAATTTATCAAGTTTAATTCCGCGGCCGTATCTTCGCCGGAATTTCTGCCGATACTGTTAATGTGACTTATACGTAAAGTTACAATTACATGGACACGTTTGGCTGGTATTATTGTCCAAAGGCGCGGGATATCGGGGAGGTGGGCAGGTGCGGTTCAATCTGTCGGAGTATAACTGGCCGCTCATCATAATGATCGCGGCGGTGAGCGCTACGGTGTCGTACGTCGGCGACATGCTGGGCAAGAAGATCGGCAAAAAACGCATCTCTCTGCTGAGCTTGCGTCCCAGGCACACGTCCACAGTGATCACCATCTTCACGGGCGTTGCGGTGGCGCTGCTCACGCTGGCGGTGGCGGCCTATTCGTCGGATTCAGTCAAAATGGCGGTCTTCGGCCCCAACATAATGGCGCGCCAGATGACGGAACTCACCAACGAAGTCCGTAGCCGCCAGAACGAACTCGACGACATGACCCTCGACCTGATAGCCACAGAGAACGAGCTTTCATCGGTCAAAAACGAAAAAGAGACTGTGGAAGCGGAAGTGATGGCCCTGAAGGACGAGACGGAATCTCTGAAGCGGGGACTCGCGGAGATGAAAGAGGGGCGGGTCATCGTCTTCCAAGGCGAGATGCTGGCCCAGACGTCAATCGAGCCGGGCGTGGACGGATACGACCTCGATGGGGCCGTTCAACGGCTCGTCGCGTTGTCCGACGAATATCTCGAGAATAAGATGGCCGATCTGACGATCGCCGCCTCCATGGACGCTCCGACGGTCATTGTCGCGGACGAGATGAGGGGAAAAATCATGGACACCCTGAAAGAGGCCGAGGGGCGCAAGGTGCTGAGGCTCACAGCGCCGTTGAACATAGTCCTTGGCCAGCCGCTCGAAGGTGTGCTGAGTATGTTCGAGAGCAGGCTCATTTTCCGGGAGGGCGAGATACTCATGCGGGAGCTTGTAAGCGGAGTCCGCAGCCATGAGGATGGGGCGAACATCCTTTATACCATGCTGAAGAGGATAAACCGGTCAGCGGTTTCGAAGGGCATTTTGCCGGACCCGTTTTCGGGGACGGTGGGCAATCTCGACAGCCTGGACTTTTACGACATGGTGGATAAGATAGTCGTTTTTGGGGAAGTCTTGAAAGCCGCTGAGGTCACGATAGCCGCGGCGGCGGATATATATACCGAGGGGCCGGTCAGGGTGAAAATCGAAGTCGGGCCGGATGAGGAAGCCCAGGGAGGAGAGTGACAAATGTTAATCGTCGGATGCCAATCATGCGGGGAAGCGAAAATACTGGCCGGAACGCCGGACGGCGACGGCGTAGCGAGGATGAACTGGACATGTCCTCACTGCGGCGCGGGACAAGTGCTTCAATTGGAGGTATCCCCTTCGGTGCGGGCCGCGGATCTTCACAGCATTCTCGGAGGCATGCCTCTGCGGGGCGGCGGTATTTCGGGAATGGGCGAATTGGAGGGTATGGGCGCGAATGGCTTCGGAGACTGACGGGGCCGATTCCAGAACGCCCGTGTTCGGAGACTATGTCTTTTACGACAGCCGTATGGCCTTGAAAGCCATAGAGCTTCAGGAGCTGTACCGTTTCACGCATTGGGGGCGCAGCCGCTCCCTAGAGCAAATCGAACGTATGCTCGACGCCACGGACCTTTGCTTCTCCATAAGGCACGATGTTAAGCTCGTGGCGTTCTGCAGGATGCTCACCGATTTCATATTCAGGGCGTCGGTGTGGGACATCCTCGTGCACCCCGACCATCAGGGCCGCGGCGTCGGCTCGCGTTTGATGCGCTACGCTCTCTCTCATCCAGCCGTCCGTGATATCCCGGTGGTCACCAGCTTCGCGAGCGACCTGACGCCGTTTCTGGAACGCTGCGGCTTCGAGAACCGCGAAGGTCTGATGGTCTTGCAGCGCGTTCCGATAGCGTATTCCTGACAAATAAAAGATTATACCCTAGGATATTTATGGGAGTTTGCGGCTTGTGTTATAATGACTGTCGTAATATTCATTAATTAATTGAATTGCGGGAGGCGTGTTCGATGAGCAAAGAAAGATACCTTGTGACCTCTGAATCAGTTACTGAGGGGCATCCTGACAAACTCGCGGACCAGATCTCCGATGGCGTGCTCGATGCCATATTGGAGAAGGAACCGATGGGCCGCGTGGCTTGCGAGACGTTGGTCAGCACGGGGCTGGTGGTCGTCACGGGAGAGATAACGACCGGAGTTTACGTGGATATCGCGAAGATTGTGCGCTCGACGATAAAGGATGTCGGTTACACCAGGGCGAAGTACGGGTTCGACGGTGATACCTGCGCCGTCATCACCGCGATAGACGAACAGTCGCCCGACATCGCGCGCGGTGTCGACCGCGCGCTCGAGATACGCGAGAGCGAGATGGCGGACGAGGATATCGACAGGATCGGCGCGGGGGACCAGGGCATGATGATCGGTTACGCCTGCGACGAAACCCCGGAACTGATGCCGGCGCCGATAGCGCTCGCGCATAAACTGGCGCGCCGGCTCGCGAGGATTC
>JAISXR010000275.1 GCA_031270375.1 Synergistaceae bacterium
TGCCGGAACTCCCCTGGGAGAAGCGCGCGCGTTTTGCCGAATACGGGCTTTCCAAGGAGGAGATAGCGATTCTGACCGAACAGAAGGATCTGGCCGAATATTACGAGGCCGCTGTCTCGTCCGGCGCCCCGCCCGCCCGCGCGGCCAACTGGGTGCGGATGGAGGTGTTGCGTGTGTTGAACGAGCTGTCGTGCGGCATCGGTGAGTTCAAGGTCAAGCCGGAGACGCTGGCGGAACTGGTGAAGAAGGTCGAGGCGAAAGAGCTGTCCAGCACCGTAGGCAAGGAAGTTCTGGATATCCTGGCGCGCGAGGACGTCCCGTTCGATGAAGCGTTGAAAAGAACCGGCGCGCGGGCCGGACGCCTCACCGGCGGCGCGCTCGAAACCCTGATAGGCAGGATAATATCCGCGAACTCAGACGTAGTCGAGACGATAAAATCCGGTCAGGATAAAAAAGGCGGAAAGCTGAAATTCCTTCAGGGACAGATCATGAAGGAAGCCAAAGGCCAGGCCGACCCACGGGAAGCCGCCTCACTGCTGGCTGAAAAACTTGAGTGAAGCTGAGCGCGCAGAATCTTGGGGCTCTCCGCGGGTACATCCTACCTATGAGTACCCAAACCTCGCAAGGGGATAAGTCCCCTTGATCTCTTTTATATTTTTCCTCCACCCCTCGGGTGAATGAAAAATTAACAAAAAGTGGTCCGGGGAACTGGTTTCCCGGCGGGGTTGGGTATATGTTGTTTGGAAATTTTTTCGGATATTTTCAGATTTCCATATGATTTCTTACAAATCTTGCGTATCCCAGCATGGAGTAATCTTGTTTTCTGTCCATGTCAGGCTCTATCTTTCTGAAAAAACATACGGGGATTTCGCCGTCTTTTAAATTTTTTGCAATGCACGGAGTGCAGCCATGTTCGTGATTGACCGGATGGCAGGAACATTCATGGTCGACGCAGGTACAGAAAGACACGTTTGACAATCGCAAAACCTCCCGCTACAGACTTGAAAATCAGACAAAGCACGAATTCCTGTGATTATATACCGAAAATTTTAATATGTTTTTTTTGTTTTTTTGATCGCCGCGCTTCCATCACATTTTTCGCCCCATTTTTCGCAAATGACGCGCGATTTATGTATAATAAAGTAACAGCGATGTTGTTCGGGGGATGACTGAATGGATTACAGGCGTTTCAGGGGCGGGGAGGAAGTTTCCATTTTGGGCCTCGGGGTAATGCGTATGCCGTATGCCCGCGAGGGGCGCAAGTTCATCGACGAGAAATTGGGGGTTGAGATGGTGGATTACGCCATTTCAAATGGGATAAACTATTTCGACACTGCGTATATTTACCACGGCTGCACGTCCGAGGCGTTCATCGGACGCGCGCTTTCGCGGTATCCCAGAGACCGCTTCAACCTTGCCACGAAGATGCCGATATGGATGCTCGAAACGGCTGAGGGGATGGAAGCCATATTCGCGGAGCAGCTCGAAAAATGCCGCGTGGAATTTTTCGACTGTTACCTGATACACAATTTGAGTTCGAAAACCCTGGAACTGGAAGAACGCCTGCGCGTGTACGAGTTCCTAGCGGCAAAAAAACGCGAAGGGAGAATTCGCCGCCTCGGTTTTTCGATGCACGACGATAACGAGCTTTTCAAATCCACCCTCGCGAAATACGACTGGGATTTCGTCCAAATTCAGTTGAATTATTTGGATTGGGATGGCCAGAACGCGCGTGAAAAGTACGAATTCGCGGCCGGGCGCGGCATTCCGGTCATCGTCATGGAACCTGTGCGCGGCGGCACGCTCGCCAATATGTGCGCGGAGAGCACGATGATTTTCAAGAGCGCGGCCCCTCAAATGAGCGTGGCGTCCTGGGCCGTTCGTTACGCGGCTTCTCTGCCGGGCGTGCTCACGGTTTTGAGCGGCATGTCGTCGCTCGCGCAGATGAAGGACAACGCAGCGACCGTTTCGCCGTTGATTCCCCTCTCCGGCGACGATTACGCCACCATAAACGCGGCACTGGAGGCGCACAGGCGCAATTCGCCGGTTCCGTGCACCGCGTGCGGCTATTGCATGGATTGTCCTTTCGGCGTGGACATCCCAAAGGTTTTCGCCATATATAACCAGTACAAATCGCGCGGCAGAAGCGTGCACCTGGCGCAGGATTACCGGTCAATAGGCGCGGATCATGGGGCCGAACGCTGCACGGGATGCGGGCGCTGCGCGGACATGTGCCCTCAGAAGCTCGACGTTCCGGCGCGCGTCAGGGAAGCCGGAATTTTTATCGAAGCGAACGCTCTCGATGACACCGAGCTGTTGCAGCCCGAGAAGGGCGTTAAAATAGTCGAACGCCTGTGAATTATGAATGGAGTGCGCGACAAATTTATAGGTAACTATCCATGATCTTCGATCACAACGAACGTTTGACTTTTTATAGAAACGTAACGGTGAATTTTTGTTGTCAGGCTTGACTATTAGCGGAAAATAAGATATTTTATCATCACACCTGTTGGTAAAGCAGGTGTTTATGTTATTATACAATTTATTTTTGGATGTCAATGCGAGGAATACATGAGAAATGTTTAGAAGGTTTATGCGATGGATCTGAAATTTTTTATCAAAAAGACAATCAAAAAGACAATTAAGGCATGTGCCCCATATGGGATTGTCATCTTGCTGCGGAGTATTCACGATAGAAATCAATACGAAAAGGAACGCTGGATGACATTCGGCACTATAAATGACGATAAAATTTTTTACATTATCAGGAGGCCCGAACCAGGCGCCGGCTTGTTTTCTAATTTTCATTGGGTTTTGGGACATATTATATATGCGCTTGAAAGGCATTATATCCCAGTCGTAGATATGGAAAATTACAGAACATATTTTAATGAAAACACGTTGATTAATGGAACGAAAAACGCATGGGAGTATTATTTTAAGCAGCCGATGAATTACAATCTTGACGAAGCGTATAAAAGTAAAAACGTGATTTTATCAGAAATGACATACTTTGGTGGAAAAATACCGCACTTTTTAGAGTTTGAAGAGCAAATAGAGTATTTTCACAAGCTTATTCTTAAATACTTGCAATTTAACGATATAACTGTGAATAAAATAAAAGAGGCAAAAGATAATTTATTTGGAGATAAAAAGAATATAATCGGAGTGAAATACAGGGGGACAGATTATCTAAAAAAACACTCTAAGGGACATTCAATCATTGCTCCGATAAATGATTATATTGATAAAACCAAAAAATATTTTGAAGAATGGAAAATGGATTGGATTTACTTAAGCACAGAAGCAAAAGAAGCGGTAGAATTATTCCAAAAACATTTCCCGGATAAACTTATTGTGAGTGAAAATGAGAGGATTGATAATTACGTGACCAAAATGGGCTATTCTTCCGAGGTTGGTTTTGGGCGCAAAAACGATAAATATTTGAGAGGATTGGAGTATATTGTTGACACAGCGTTGTTGTCAGAATGTGACGCGATAATCGGTCCCAAAGTTAATGGTACATTTGCGGCGTTGGAATTTAACGGCAATAAATATAAGCATAAGTATATTTATTCATTAGGGGTTAATTAGATCAAATAACGGCGGCGATGAATCAAAGGGCTGTCATCACTCTTATCGGTGATATCCCGGAATATAAGATAAACGCCAAACTCGCGCGTGTTTTGATGTCGACTGTCTCGAAGGTGTTATGAAATGTGCGCTGGCGCTCAATTAATGCGTCATTCCATGTAAAAGCGACGGCGACCCGGCCATTGAGTCCAAGCACATAGCCATGTTGTGCCGCAGTAGGGTCGATGGGGTTTTATGGGAAAAGCTGGAACCGGAAAATCAGGAGACTGAGATGTATTTCGAGCGGCACGGCATTCCGTTTGCGAGTATCGGCGGCTCAGCGTCCGGCCGCAGCCGCGAACTGTCCGGCATAGACTATTCGACGTTGGGATACAAGGCAACGAAAAAACTCATCGATTTAGGCCATCAGCGCATAGGTTGCGTTATCAGGAAAAAAATTCTCCCGTTTCTGGATTTCTCGTCCGGTTTCAGACGATGCCTGTACGAGAAACAAATTTTTTTCGACGAAAAAAACAGGATAAAACAGGATGATACGAATGACAAAAATATATTGACAGCAGACTAAAACAGCCTGTATAATTTAGTTAAGAAAATTCTTTCGTAAAATGTTTTTGCAACTGAAACTTCTCCGCCCGGAAAATGCGCGGGTATTGTAGATGAAAGTCGATACGTGTGTTTATGCTTGCGTATCACGGTTGCAATGGGTCTGAGGGGGTGGTTCATGCCGAGGAAAGTTATTGGTGTTCGTGGATGATAGGATTTGTCACCATGTCTTGGCCTGTCGAGTTTGTCCGACGCGTCTAATTTCGAGGGAGGTTTTTGGCGATGAAAAGAATATTTGCTGTTGTCTTGTTGATAGCATTTGTAATGTGTTTGGGCGGAACGGCTTTCGCGGCTGATAAAAAGCCGGTTGTCGGACTGGTTATGAAATCGCTTGCCAACGAGTTTTTCAAGACGATGGAAGAAGGCGCTCGCAAGTTCGCGGCGGAGGATGGCACGTTCGAACTCATTCCGGTGGGTATGAACTCGGAAACGGATATCGACACGCAGATAAACGCCGTGGAGAATTTCATTTCGCAGAATGTTAACATGATCATCCTGGCGCCGGCTGACTCCGTGGGCCTTGTTCCGTCGGTTAAGAAAGCCGTGGACGCCGGAATCCTGGTCATCAATTTTGACGTCACGCTGGACAAGCAAGCTCTCAAGGACAACGATCTGCCCGAGGATTTCCTTTTTGTCGGGCCCGACAACGAAGAAGGATCGTACCTCGTCGGGAACTTCCTCGGAGAGAAACTGGGCAAAGGCGCGAAGGTCATCATCATCGAAGGAAACCCCGGCGCGGATAACGCGAAACAACGCAAAGCCGGGTTCATGAAGAGCGTCGCGGATTACGAATTCCAACTGCTCGAATCCACGACGGCCCACTGGGAAACCGAGGAGGCGAACACGGTCATGACGAACCTCCTGACGCGGTTCCCCGATGTCCAGGGCGTCATGTGCGCCAACGACTCCATGGCTTTGGGCGTGGTCCGCGCGATAGAGGCCGCGGGCAAGTCCGGACAAATTCAGGTCGTCGGTTTCGACAACATCGGCGCCTGTCAGGAACTGATCAAAGAGGGCAAGATGCTTGCCACGGTGGATCAGTTTGGGCCTGAGATGGCAGCCAACGCGATCAAGGTCGGATTCCGCATTTTGGGCGGAGAGAAAATCTCCGGCTGGTCGAAAACGGAAGTGAAGGTCGTCTCCGCCACGGATCTCAAATAAAACGCCGCTATAAAACACGCCCCCAAGGCTCCGTTTTTTCAGACTCGGCACAGTACAATTTGGAGCCGGGGGGCTTTTTCAGTTTGGCTTTTTTTAGATCAAACAAGGCACGTCAGTAAAGCATAAGTGTGTTTAGTTCGCGCCCAGTCAAGGGAGGCGTAGACATGGAAACGGACATCCTTTCCATACAGAACGTATCGAAATATTTTCCCGGAGTGCGTGCCCTTTCGGATATCGTCCTGTCCATCCAAAAAGGGGAGGTCCACGTTCTGGTGGGGGAGAACGGGGCCGGCAAGTCGACGCTGATCAAAATCATATGTGGTATTTACTCTCCCGATAGCGGCAAAATGTTCCTGGACGGTGAACCCTACACTCCGCGCACTACCAGAGAAGCGATGGATCGAGGTATCCGTGTGGTTTACCAGGAATTCAACCTTCTCTCCTACCTGTCGATCGCCGAAAATATCTTTTTCGACCGGCTTCCGCGTAATGGAATGCTGGTCGACAGGAAAAAACTTTTTCGGGACGCGGCGGAAACAATGCGACGTGTGGGACTCGACGCCGATCCGTGGACGCCGGTGGAGCTTTTGGGTGTGGCGCAGATGCAGCTCGTGGAAATCGCCAAAGCTTTGTCCTCCAAGTGCGGGGTGCTGATCTTGGACGAACCGACGGCTACCCTGTCACCGGGCGAGATATCCCGACTTTTTGAGATCATCGAGACCGAGAAAAAACAGGGACTGACCGTCATTTATATCTCGCACCGCCTGAAAGAAATCTACGAGATCGGCGACCGTATAACGGTGCTGCGCAACGGAGAACTCGTCGGCACAAAAAAAACCGCGGAAATCGACGTTCCCCAGATCGTATCCATGATGGTGGGGCGGCAAATGGACGCCGAATACCCTTTCATGGATTCTCCGACGCCAGCCGACGAACCGCTGCTGGAAGTGAAGGGCCTTCGTATCGCCAGCAGCCCTCATGAAATATCGTTTCGTTTGAAAAAAGGCGAGATTCTGGGGATATCGGGGCTCGTTGGATCGAGGCGAACCGAAACCGTCCGGGCTATCTTCGGCGCTGATAAAAAACTCGGAGGCTCAGTGCTGCTGGAGGGCAGGCAGCTCGACGTCGCGTCGCCGAAAGACGCGGTGAGGGAGGGGATATGCCTTCTCACCGAGGACCGGAAATCTCAGGGGCTCGTCCTGGACATGTCGGTCGAGGCCAATATATCCCTCGCCGCCCTGAATAAATTTTCGCGTTTCGGGTTAATCGACAAAAAAGCGGAGCGCGGCGCTTCCGAGCGTATAGCCGGCGAACTGGCGGTAAAAACGCCGTCGATGATCCAGTTGACGCGGAACCTGTCGGGGGGAAACCAGCAGAAGGTCGTTCTGGCAAAGTGGATTTTGCGCGACGCGAAGGTGTTGATATTTGACGAACCCACACGAGGCATAGACGTGGGAGCGAAATACGAGATATATCTGCTTCTCTGGCGGCTTCTCGCGGAAGGCAAGGGGATTATGATCGTCTCCTCGGATTTGAACGAACTCATAGGGATATGTCACAGAATCGTCGTGTTCTCGGGCGGCGCCGTATCGGGCGAAGTTTTGCGGCCTGATTTCGAGCAGGAGAGGATTTTGAAGTACGCATATCGGGTATCGGATGAAGGGGGCCATGCGGAATGAACACCAAACGAATCGTCTATCTGATGCTCAACGAGGCGGGGATTGGTGTGGTCCTCGTTCTGCTCTGCTTTCTGTTCTCTTATTTTGTGCCGGCTTTCGCGTCCATCAACAACATCTCGAATATTTTCACACAGATCAGCATCAACACGGTAATCGCGGTCGGAATGACCTTCGTCATACTGCTGGGAGGAATAGACCTATCCGTGGGATCGGTGCTCGCCTTGTGTACGATACTCGCCGGCCTTGTCATCACGGACAAGTCACTCTCCGTGTGGAGCGCCATCGTCCTGGCCGTCCTCGCGTCGATGGCGGCGGGGATGGCGTGCGGGCTTTTCAACGGATGGGTCTGCGAGCGATGGAAAATACACTCTTTCGTCGTCACGCTGGGGATGCTCAACATGGCGCGCGGCGCGGCGCTTCAGGTAAGCGGTTCTCGAACGATTTTCTCCTTTCCGAGAGCGTTCAATTCTTTCGGAACCATCTCCTGCTTCGGAATACCCGTCATCTTTATAATGGCCATACTCTTGGCAGCAGTGGGACATTTTGTTCTCAAAAAAACCGTCTTTGGACGGATGATCTACGCCATAGGGAACAACGAAGAAGCGGTCCGGCTCTCCGGCCACAACACGAAAATATACAAGGTTGCCGCTTTCGTGATATGCGGGGCGACAGTGGGCATGGCGGCGATTTTGTACATGCTGCGCCTCAACATCGCTTCTCCCATACTGGGTTCCGGCTTCGAACTGTCCGCGATAGCCGCGGTGGTGATAGGCGGCACCAGCATGAGCGGAGGAAAGGGAAGCCTTATCGGGACGCTCTTCGGCGCGGCTATCATCGGTGTCTTGAATAATGGGCTCCTGCTTCTGGGGATGAGCGATTTCGCGCGGCAGATCGTGACAGGGGCAATTATTGTCGGCGCCGTGATCCTGGACACTTACAGGGCGAAGCTTTCGATAATCTTGTCGTGATCGGTCGCGTGGCGTCAGCCTCCTACGCCGCTGTGACTCAATCGGGGGTCTCTCGCGCGGGACGCGGTGTCGCGTCGGGCGAGGCGGCGTCCCACAGCGTGTAGAATCCCTCTTTGTCGGGCTGGCCCGACGCGCCCAGAAATTCGAGCACCCGCTCGCCGGCGTACCGCGCCGACACCAGTTCCGTTTCCGGCAGGCCGCTGTGGTTGAACGGGCCTCCGGTTCCCGCGTACACGACCTCGATTATCCGCCTGCCGTTCGCGTCGCGTGCTGATACCCACGTCGGCGCGACCGAGACGCGCGATATGCGCGCGCGTTCCCCCTCGTTCTTTTCGATCTCGACCGCCAGGACTACGCTTCGCTCGCTCGGCGCGTTCCTGAGAAACGAGATGAAATTTCCGAGTGAATACGCGACGGCCGCATATCCCTTGTCGCCGCTGGTTATCTCGAAAGGCTGAAGAACATGGGGATGCGAACCGACGACGATGTCGGCGCCGTTTTGTACGCAGAGCGCCGCGATGTTCCTCTGGCTTCTGGCTGGCGCGTATTGATATTCGAGGCCCCAGTGCAAAACGGCGACCGTCACGTCCGGCTCGTATGAGGCGGCCCATTGCAGCGCCGAGACGACGGCTTTCTCGGAGATAATATTGAGCCGCAGATCGCCGGAGGCCGGCGTGGTTTTGTTGTTGCTGCCGTAGCTGAAATTGACGAAAGCCCATCGCAGGCCCGCGTATTCGACGACCAGGGGCTCGTCCGGGTCGTCTTGTGTCGAGAGGCCTGTCCAGAATATGCCGGCATTGTCCAGGACGTCCGCCGTGCGTTCCGCGGTGTCGTATCCCATGTCGAGTATGTGGTTGTTGGCGAGCGTCACTATGTCGATCTCCAAATCGGAGAGCGCGGAGGCCAGTTCGTCCGGCGTGTTGAACACGGGATATCCCTCGAACCCATACGTGTCACCGGCGAACACGGTTTCGAGGTTGGCCACCGCCAGCGCTTTCCAGAAAAGCGGCCTCACCCTCCTGAACTGAGGCCTGAAATCCCACGACGTCTCATATCTTGCTGCCTCCAACTGCTCGGTGTGTACCATGATATCTCCGACGAACACTACCCTCGCCTTTATCGTATCCGCTGACGCGGACGAACACGCCATAACGGACAAAAACAACGCCGCGAACGCGACGAGCCTGCACGCGGATTTCAAAGTTCCGCCTCCTCTCCATTCGTTTCCTCCGGCCGGCGCGAATCGCGCCACCCGCGGTCAGTGTCGGGGTTTTTCAGCGCGTGAATCACGTTGTTGTGCAGATAAGGGGCCTTTCTCGATATCCGTCGGAGGATGACCTTCACATAGGCCCTCATGGACGACGACTCGTAACCGCAGCAGAAGTTCACCATCGGAAACGCCAATTTCTCCGCCTGTTCCCGTATCGCCGACTCGGGCACGTAGACGAGAGGGCGGATGACCCTCACCTTCGAGCGCGTCATGTACATATTTGGGGAAAAGCACCTAAATCGGCCCTCGTACATCAGGTTGAGGAATACGGTCTCGATCACGTCGTCCCGGTGGTGCCCAAGCGCAAGCGTCGTGCATCCTTCCTCGGCGGCGGAAGAGGCGAGTATGCCGCGTCGCAGGTTCGCGCACAGACTGCATGGAGACGGCGCATCCGATTTTTTCAGGATATCGAAAATGGGATACCGTACTATCCTGAAATCCACCCCGTACGAGCGCGTCAGCTTTTCAAGGGGGGCCGCGTCCCTGACGCCGTCGGTGGGATCGACCGTGAGCGCCCGCACCGTGAACGGTATCGGGCTTCGGTCCCTCAAGCCGCAGAGCGCGTGAAGCAAAAAGGCGCTGTCCTTTCCGCCCGACAGGCCGACGGCTATCGTGTCGCCGCTCCGTATCATCGAAAAATCACCAACCGCGCGCCCTACGAGGCGCGCCAGTTTCTTTCCCGATAAAGCGCGTTTTGCCTCGGTCAAGGCGGACATCACCTTAAAAGCCGGACACTCGGGCTGCGGGCGTCATGTTTTCATCCGTTTAAAGCCGTCGGGAACCAGGCCCATGACAGCCGCCTTTCGGGCATTGCTCGCTATCGTGTTGAGAATTGTGTCGGCGAGTGCGGTGAACGATTCCTCCTCGTTATTGAATTTTGCCTCGAAGGCGTTATGTAACGACGATATCTCGCTGTTCCTGAGCACGTCAAGATCGAGTTTGCGCTGTTCGAGCCTCTTTTTGAGCGCGAATTCCTGTTTGATGAGAAGCGCCAGGCGTTTGGCTGTGAAATCACCTGTCCGCTCGGATAGTTTGAAATCCTCCACAAGGCTTCTGATCAGTTCCGCGTCGCCCCTGGCGTAGGCTTCGTTGATGCGCGTCGCCATTTCTGTCCTGTATCCGCGGTCCTCGTCGCTGTCAGCGAGATCCGGATGAATTATCTTCATCGCCTCGCGGTATGCCGCGCGCACGTCGGGCGTTATGACGGCCTCGGACGCGACGAAAACTTTTTCGTACTGTTCGCTCCAGCTTTCGTTCGCGCGGACGTAAGATCCTTCGTCGCCCGGTATACTGTGCTTGTCGGGGCACCGGCGCAGTTCCTCCGCCCTTATCGCGGCATCCAGCATGTCGTTGAAATGAAAGAGCGGCTCCAGGCGGTCGAGATAGAATGCCTTGAACTGATTCAACTCCAGGCCGAGCGACTGATATTCCTCCTCGACACGCGCCAACTGATCGCTGAGCGCTCCCACAAGCTCCTCGTACGCGTAAACCTTAGCCGCTTCTTCCGTCCAGACATCGCTCAAAGCAATTTCGTTAGCCATTCACATTCACCGACGATTTGGTCATATAGTTTCATCCTTCGGAAACTCTGCTTCAAAGCGCCGCAAAGCGTCACCAAACGCGCCTTTACAAATGATACCCTGCCGCTTCAAAGACCGGGAACATCCGGTTTAGAGCTAGAGCCGGATGATGACATTTGGAAATTTTTCATGGCAGTGGCGTCCTCAGGCGATATAAACTGCATGCGCGCCATTTCGTTCACCACAAACGCGAAAGCCTCGCGCGCCTTCGGCGTCTCGGGGTCCTCGCTCAAAATTTCCATAAGGCTGTTTTTCGTCTCCGTGAGGATTATATGATAATGAGTCTGCCCCATCCTCGTTTCGTCCTTCACCATGCCGGGCTCGTTGATACTCTTCGCGATATCGCCCCTCAGCCGATCAATGAAAGGCGGCGCCTCGAACTTCGTGTTGAGGATGCGCGTGAGGCGGTCCATCTCCATGACACAGGCCGAGCGGTCCCAGTCGTCTTCCCCATCTGAATCGACGTATTCACCGTAGTCATCGAATTCTTCATCCTCATCCTCTAAGCGGGAGTCGGCGCAGAGGACGGTCGCCGCGTAGACCAGATAGAGGCACTGCGAGAGAAATCCTGGGACGTTTCGAAAAATCGGAAATATCAGGTAAAGGGGATGCACCATGAACATGAACATATCTGGCCCCGGAACCCTAAACAGCAGGTAGTGAATCCCCGCGCTCATCGCCGCGACGACTATGATGTTCAAAAACGAGGCGAAAATATAGCAGAGCAGCGTCATCGAGGGAAGGACGATCACGCCGCCGACGGGCCCCTTGTGGTCCCTCCGCACTACAAACGGCACCAAAAACAGCACCACCGACATTACGAGGGGAATCATTATGAACTCGCCCGGCATGACCCCGCTCTCGGCGACCGCGATATGCGCGCCGCTTTCCAGTTCCGCCATGTTTGCCATCGCCGCGGAAAAACTTCTCAGTTCGCCGACTTTTTCGATGATGGAAACACCGAGAAATACCTTGAATCTAGTGTCCCACCAAGCCAGAAAAATGAGACCCCAGTAAATCAGGTTTGCCACAGGCCAGAAAAACGCTCGCCACAACGAAATTTCTATTTTATTGAACATCGGACGACAACCCGCTCGAAATCCGAGCGCGGAACCGCGCAACACAAAGCCCAAGCATGAAATGCCCCAATATTCGACGCGATTCAGACAACACGACATTCCTCCAGTCCAACAGATGCTTCATTAAAACACCGAAGACTATTATAACGTAATGCCGCGAATCGCAAAATGTCTTTATGCTTTATTGGAATCTCATGCGGTTTGAGAGTGACGGCGTATTTCATCTGTATTTCAGGCGGAGGGCGTTTATTGAGGTTATTCCGGCAATGGCGCGTCTTTGAAGTCGATGAACGCGCCGTCGGCTATTTTTTTTATCTCTTCCCAATCCGCTTTGGAGGCCTCGTCGTATACACCGTAGACCGTCATTCCGGCGTTTTTGGCGCTTTGAACCGCCTGCAGGACATCCTCGAACGCCGCGCAGTCGTGCGGGGAAACGCCCAATTTTTTCGCCGCCAGCACGAAAATGTCAGGGCGCGACTTTCCGCATCCCACTTCATCGGCGGAACATACCGCGTCGAAAAAATGCGGGATATCCAGATTTCTCAGGACGGCATCATATAATTGAGGCGTGGAGGACGTAGCGATGGCGAGTTTTTTGCCGCGTGACGCGAGGGCGGTGAGATATTCCCTGACATTGGGCTTGAGTTTTATTGTGTGCCCGTAGGCGTACAGGGCCATGTCGAACCACTCGCCGCACAGGGCGTCCGGGGCGTCGGGCAGATGAAATCTCGCTATGGTGTATTCCGCGGCCTCCCGAAAGCTCATCGGCGCTACGATCGAGGCATAGTCCGGCGGCGCCGGTATTTCGCGCTTGTTCAGAAAATCGACGTCTATTTGTTCCCACACGCCGGTGGAATCCACGAGGGTGCCGTCGAGGTCGAAGATATACGCCTTCATCCGCGGCATTCCTCGAACGATGCGATGACGCTCATGACGAAAACGTCTCAATATCGGCCTGGATGCCGGTACCGCCGCCGCAATCCGAACCGGCGACGCTCAAGGCTGTTTTCATCGAGATTCCTCCCATCTCGGACTCCTTGCGCTTATACATTATATCCCTGTCGAAAATTTGACAATAGGCGCTTGGGTAAAGATAATAAAGGTGAGGGAATGAAATGGGGTGATTTTGATGAAGCCGCGAAGTAAAAGTGATTCTTGGTGCTATACCGCGTCGACGCGGCCGGCTCGTAAAAAAGTGCGGCGCTTGACCAACAAAAGGCGCCGCGGGGAAGATGAAAAGATCATCGGAAGGGAGGCGGCAAGCCTCCCTCGTCAATATCACAGCATCAGTTTATTTCACCGCACGATAGATAGCATCGCTAAAAAAACAGAAAATGCCTGAAAATGTGAAAATGTTTGGAAAATGTTTTTGTTGCGCGTTGCCCTTCTGTTAAGATATAATAAACTTCAGTTTTTTCGTGCGATATCGCATAGAACGGAGTGACCTCAATGAACAAACCATTGAGTGAAGAGTGGAGACATCTTAAACTTGGCGACCTGCTGGTCGACGCCGGGGCTATTTCAAAAGAGACGCTTGCCGCTTCGCTTGAAGAGCAAAAAATTTCCAGGATGCGTCTTGGGGAAATCCTGCTCAAGAACGGATGGCTGACCGAGCGTCAGTTGGCCGACGCGCTCAGCCGGCAGTTGAAATTGCCGCTTATATCGCTCGCGAAATACAAGCCGGCGCCGGAAGCCATTAAAATCATACCCGAAGCGGTGGCTCAAAGGCTCGAAATTGTGCCGCTCGCTATTCTCGACTCCGGAAAGATAGCCATAGCGATGTCGGACCCACTGAACGTCATCGCGGTCGACGAGCTGAGGATGATAACCAACGCCGAATTCGATATAAATGTAGCCACCGCGTCGGATGTAAGGCGCGCGCTGATGAATTTCTACAAGATGCAGGGAAGCCTGAAATCCGCCATAGACGAATACGAGGCGTCGTCGGAGGATTTCGCTACATCAATCACCGCGGCGGGGCTCGCGCAGGATGTGGCGGGCGTCTCCGCCGAGGACGCTCCGGTCGTTCGGCTCGTGAGCAACATCTTGGAGCAGGCCGTCAAAGACCAGGTATCCGACGTCCACATAGAGGTTTACGAAAAGGTGTCGAAAGTGCGTTTCCGCGTCGACGGAGCACTTTTCGAATACGTCGAGTATCCGGCATCGCTTCATCCGGCCGTCATCTCGCGTCTGAAGATAATAGCCGGCATGGACATATCGGAACGAAGGAAACCCCAGGACGGACGCATCATAGTCAAAGTCCTCGACAAACGCATTGACCTTCGTGTCAACACGCTGCCCACCATATTCGGCGAAAAGGTCGTCATGCGCCTCCTCGACCAGAGCGCCTCAAAAGTGGGCCTCACGAATCTGGGGCTGTTCGAGGACGACATATCGGTCCTCATGAGAAACATCGAGGCTCCCCACGGAATATTCCTCATAACGGGCCCCACCGGTTCCGGCAAATCCACCACGCTCTACTCCCTGCTCGAAATCTTAAATCAGCCGGACGTGAACGTCATCACTGTGGAAGACCCGGTCGAATACACAATGCCTGGAATCAACCAGGTTCAGGTCAACGAAAAAGCCGGCCTCACATTTACCGAGGCCCTCCGTTCGATCTTGCGGCAAGACCCGGACAAGATAATGGTCGGAGAAATTCGCGACTACCCGACAGCCGAACTCGCGATACGCGCGGCTCTCACCGGACACCTGGTGCTGTCCACGCTTCACACGAACGACGCGCCCAGTTCCGTGGTCAGGCTCATAGACATGGGAGTGGCGGCGTATTTGATTTCGACATCGCTCGTTGCCGTAGTCGCGCAGCGGCTCCTGCGCAGACTCTGTCCGATGTGCAAGGCAGAGTATCCGCTCCCCGAGAACATAGCGGCCGAATATGGGCTCCAGCCCGGCATTCCGGTATACGCGCCAGTGGGGTGCGACAACTGCCGCAACACGGGGTATAAAGGACGTATCGCGATAGTCGAGGTCATGGAAGTGAACGACAGGGTGAAAGACCTGATAAACTCGAGCGCTCCGGTGCCAATGATACGTCAGGCCGCTATGGAAAGCGGCATGCACGTATTGGTACAGAGTGCCATGAGAAACGTAATTTCCGGCGTCACATCCATCGAAGAAATGCTGGCTCTGTCCGTCCACAGCGAATAAGGAGCGTCTGTTTAAATGGCTTATCCGATTCATGTATTGCTCGTGGAAACGCTGAAAAGAAAAGGAAGCGATCTTCATTTGAGCGTGGGTATTCCGGCCGCCATCAGGATGGACGGAACATTGAACTTCATAGGCGAACCGATTACCTCTACGGAACATCTGGAGATGCTGACCGCGATATTGTCCCCCAGCCAGATGGAGGCGCTTCAAAGAGACAAGGAGCTCGACTTCAGTTTCACGTTCCACGCTTCGGAGGAGTTGAACTCCCGTTTCAGGGGCAACTGCGCCTACGAACGCGGCAACCTTTGTACGGCGCTGCGCGTCATTACATCCAACATCCGTACCACGAAACAGTTGATGCTTTCGCCGGCGATCGAGGAAATAGCCAATAAGATGAGAGGACTTTTCCTTGTGACAGGGCCCACCGGCTCGGGAAAATCGACCACACTCGCCGCCATTGTGCAACAGATCAACATGACGCGATTCTGTCACATAATCACAATCGAGGATCCCATTGAATATCTGTATATCTCGGAGCGATCCATAATCCATCAGCGCGAAATAGGAAGCGACACAAAGAGTTTTTCCGAGGCCCTCAAAAGGGCTTTGAGACAGGACCCAGACGTCATTCTCATCGGAGAGATGCGAGACCTCGAGACCGTTTCGGCCGCGGTAACCGCCGCCGAAACCGGACACTTGGTATTCGGAACGTTGCACACCCCGGACGCCGCCCAGACGATCGACCGTATAATAGATGTATTCCCCCCGCATCAGCAGGACCAAGTCAGGATACAGCTCGCGAATATCATGGTGGGCGTTTGCTCCCAGCAATTGCTGCCCCTTCCCGGCGGCGGGCGGATGGTGGCGACTGAGCTGCTCCTCGCGAATCCGGCTGTACGGAACTGCGTCAGAGAGGCCAAGACATCGCAGATAAAAGGCATCATGCAAACCGGAGCGGCCATGGCCATGCACACCATGGATCAGGATCTCGCGCGCCTCGTGTCGGAGGGATACATCACTAGAGCAGATGCCTTCACGTATTCTTACGATACGAAAGAACTGGAGAGGCTTCTCGGATAAATTGAACCAGCGGAAAAATTTGATACTCTGCAGGCAACGGGAGGTTTTTATATGGCGCAGGTAGTGGATACTAGCGATTTCAGACCAGGACTCAAGATAAAATGGGAGGGCGGAATGTGGACGATCATCGAGTGCTCCCATCATAAAATGGGACGAGGGGGAGCCATCGTCCGCGGCAAACTTCGGAACCTGGAAACGGGGTCGTCGGTAGAGCAGTCGTTTAAATCCGGCGAGCGTTTTGAAAGGATCATCTTCGACGAAAAACCGGCGCAATACCAGTACCGCGACGGCGGCGACTACGTCTTCATGGACATGGAGACTTACGACCAGGTGTTTTTATCCGCTGAGATCCTCGCTGATGCCGCGAAATACCTCACTGACAACCTAGAAGTCAGCTTCGATATGTACGAAGGCAGGGTAATGGGTATAGAATTGCCGAAATCCGTGGGACTCGTCATCACGGACACACCGCCGGGTTTCAAGGGAGACACTGCTTCGGGAGGAGGAAAACCCGCGACCACCGAGACGGGCCTTGTCATAACGGTTCCTTTTTTCATAGAAAATGGAGAAACAGTTGTAGTCGATACGCGTACGGGCGAATATCTGGAACGGGCCAAAAAAAACTGATGTGCGGGAGGCAACCCGAAAACATGGAGGGGAAAAAAATGAGCGCGCGTGAAAAGTTGGCTTATTTGCGTGGTTTGATAGAGGGTCAGAATACAACGGAAAACGCCGGATTGTCGAAATTTCACGAGGCGCTTCTGGATGTGTTCGAGGCGATAACCGAGGAACTCGATGAGATTGCGTCAGAGCAGGCCAACCTGCGGGAATACGTTGAGGACCTGGAGGACGAATTGCTGTCGCTCGATGACGATGACGACGATGATGATGATTATGATGCGGACGACGAGGACGCGTTCGATGAAGAGGACGAAGAGGAAGAATATGAGCCGGTCACCTGTCCGGAATGCGGGAAAGACTTTTTTTACCAACCGGACGTTTATGAGGAAGACGAAGACGTTCTCTGCCCCAATTGCGGAAAGCCTTTCAAGCGGTAAGCCGCACCCGCGGTTTCCAAATATTTCACCGATATATCGCTTCAATTAAAAGGAGGTATCACTGGTGGATAACAACGAAGAGTTTGAAAATTCCGCGGTCGAGGGAGAAATGCCCGAAAGCCATACCGTCGAGCAGACGGGGCTCGAGGGAAAAATCCGCATCTCCGAGGACGTCATCTCTCAGCTCGCCATAAAGGCGCTGACTTCGGTGGAGGGCATTCAACCCGCGAATCCCGGTCTCATGGCGAACCTCAGAATGGGCAGAAAAGCGGCGAACGGTGTCAGGATCGCTATTTCCGACGGAGACACGCCGGAGATCCAGGTAGATACATACGTGTCCGTAAAATACAGCCTCCGCATTCCTGATGTATGCTGGGACGTGCAGGAAGCAGTGAAGGACCAGATCGAAAGGTTCACTGGATATACGGTCAAATCGGTAAATGTCTACGTTCAGGGAATAACTTTCAACGACAAACCGGTCAATTCGGAAGAATCCGCGGCTCAGGACAACACGGCCAGCGTCGAAAATATTTGACGTCACAAACGCGGTTTGCCGCAAGATTGGAGGCACGCGATGCTATTTCTCTGGACGATAACCAAGCACGGAAAAATATGGCTGGACGGAGAGGCTTTTCGTCGGATTGTCGTAAATCGCCTGCCTTCCGAATTTGTGTGTCAGGAAGTATCTTTCGTCGGGGATCAGAGCCTCATGAACATCTACATCACTTTGCCGGAACGTGACGATCCCCAGAAGAGGCTCGCGGTCACCGACAGTTTCGAACAGTTTTTCGATACGATGGGGATTGCGATACACATCAACTGGATACGAAAGACTCCTGAGGAATACGTCTCCGCCTATCCTATTCTCAAAAAACCGATATTCTGGGCGGGCATGGTCGGGGGAATCGCGGCTGTCGCCAACCTTGGCATACGGGGCGTTTTATGGGCGGCCGGCGCGGCGCTCATCGGCTACGCCGTCTCTTGGATGATACTCTCCGAAGAGGGGAAAAATATCATAAAAAAAATAGTGAAAGATTTCAGGAGATGATTTTTTGGGCAAAGGTTCACTGCCTCAACGAAGACGCAGGGCGAGGGAAATCGCCCTGCAACTGATTTATGAACTGGATCTCCGGCCGGCGCTCACCACGGAAGAAGCCATTGAGATGTTTCCGTGGGACGGAGAGGTGGAGGACGTGGCCGAGTATGCCGCATTTCTCGTGCGGGCCGTGGCGCGTCACACCGACGATATTGATTCCATGCTGAGGGAATACATCGTGGGCTGGAGAACCGAGCGGATGGTCGCCGTAGACCGGGCTTCAATACGGCTTGCGCTGTGCGAGGGCCTCATCGAGCGCAAGGTGCCTCTGGCCGTGGCGATATCCGAGGCCGTGGAACTCACCAAAATGTTCGGCACGGTGGAATCCAGCAGTTTTGTGAACGGCGTACTGGGCAGGATTGTCCGCTCCGTCGAAAACTCGGAAGGCGGCTCCGAAAAAACGGAAAACGCGGATTCCAATGCTCTCTGATGTCGCGCCATCCGCCAGAATACAGACGGTAGATGAACTGTCTAACGCGATAAGGGCAGTGATCAACCGCTCCGTCCTGCTCAAAACGGTCACGGTGCGAGGGGAAATCCAGAACTTCAAGCGTCACGGCAGCGGGCACGTATATTTCACCCTTGCCGGGGAAGAATCGAGGATAGCCGCCGTCCTGTGGCGTTCTTATTCCGTGAACGTGATCTCGTGGCCGCGCGACGGCGACGAGGTGATAGTCGCCGGGAGCGTGGACGTATATACGAAAACCGGTTCCTACCAGCTCTACGCCACCCGTCTGACGCCGCTCGGCGTCGGGGCTCAGCAGAGAGCGCGCGAGGAATTGAGAAGGCTGCTCGAAAATGAGGGATTGTTCGATCCGCGCCACAAGCGCCCCATTCCGAAATACCCGTCGAAAATCGCCGTCGTGACGAGTCCCACTGGCGCCGCCGTCAGAGATATCCTCGAGGTCTCCTCCAAACGAGCGCCACATATAGATATCGTGATAATCCCGGCAACCGTTCAAGGCCTCGACGCACCCGCCCAGGTCTCGCGTGCTTTGGCACTCGCCGGAAGGGTTCCGGGCGCCGAATGCGTGATCTTAGCGAGGGGCGGAGGCACGAGGGATGATCTGTCGCCCTTCGACGACGAGAGGATAGCGCGCGCGGTGCGGAACTGTCCGCTGCCGGTCGTGACCGGCGTCGGACATCAGATTGACAGTTCGCTCGCCGACCTTGCTGCCGACGCCGCCCTGCCGACGCCCTCAGCGGCCGCCGAATGTGTTTTCCCCAACACGGCAGAGACGAGGGCGTTCCTGTCCGCGTGCGGGGATAACATGCTTGCGCGCGTGAGAACCACGATGTTCAGAAACCGGACGTTCGCGCGTCAGGCGTCGGAAAAACTTATGCGCGCGATGCGCTCGGTTTTGGACGAAAACGAAAACTATCTGCGGGAAAAATCGCTCGACATCACGCGCATGATGAGCGCTTCGATGGAGCGGAGCGAATCGTTTTTGACCAACGCCGCCGCCGCTTTGGACGCGATGTCGCCGCTCGCGGTGCTGGGCCGCGGTTTTTCCATCTGCAAGAACGAGCAGGGACGCGCGGTCATGGACGCCTCCTCCCTCTCGCCCGGGAACAAACTCTTCATACGGTTTCACGCCGGCTCCGCCGAGGCCGAAGTGAGCCGCACGGAAATCTGACCATTTTTATTTCGAGCTCTTTATCAGCCTAAACGTGGTCTCTATCAGCTTACGGATGTCGAGTGGCTTTGCCAGGTGGGCGTTCATACCGTTTCGGATGGCGTTGTCTATGTCGTCCTTGAAAGCATTGGCGGTAAGCGCGACTATCGGGACGGTATCCGCGTCCTCCCTCGCTGCCGCGCGAATCCGCGACGAGGCCTCGTAGCCGTCCATCCTGGGCATCTGAATGTCCATGTAAATGATATCGTAAGTCCCCGGCTCCGACGCCTCGAACATCCTGACCGCCTCCTCTCCGTCCTCCGCTTCGTCTATATCTATACCGGTGAACTCCAGCAAATCGGCCGCGATGATCCTGTTGATGGCGACATCGTCTACCAGCAGGGCGCGTCTGCCCGTGAAGAGGCCCTTACCCTCGATCTGAACGTCCTCCGCGGCCATCTCGAAGCCGGCCTCTTTCATCCACAGGCTGAAACTGAACGTGCTGCCCTCGTCCGGCTCGCTCTCGACGGCAATGTCTCCCCCCAGCAGTCGTACGATGCTCCTGCTTATGGCAAGTCCCAGTCCGGTACCGCCGTAGCGCCTGGCCACGCCGGCGCCGCCCTGTTCGAACGGCTGAAAGAGTGTCCGTTTGGCCTCGTCGGATATGCCGACGCCGTTGTCCTTCACGGCGAACGAGAATTTTATCTTGCCGTTTTCGGATTCGAGCTTCCTGATGTCGAAAACTATGCGGCCCAGCTCCGGCGTGAATTTGACCGCGTTGCCAAGCAAGTTAATCAGCACTTGCCTCAGCCGCAGGGGGTCGGTCACGGCGAGAGTCGTTGGGGGCGTTTCCAGTATCATCTCAAAATCTATGTTTTTCTCGGCGCATCTGGGCTTGATTATCGACGCCACCGTATTGGCGAGCTTGTGAATGTTAACGGTTTCCATCGACATCTCTATCTTGCCGGCGTCTATCTTGGATAAATCCAGTATGTCGTTCAGCAGCCCCAGAAGATGCTGCGACGATTCCTCTATCTGCCGCAGGTTGGAGATGACCTCGGGCTCGGCTTCGTTCTCATCGGTCAGTTTTCTCTTGACTATATTCGTCATTCCTATGATAGCGTTCATCGGGGTTCTTATTTCGTGGCTCATTCGGGCCAGAAACTCGCCCTTGTATTCGTTGGCCCTGTTCGCGTCGTTCACGGCTTTTTCGAGTTCCAGCTTGGTCTCTCTCAACTGTTTCTGTTCGAGCGCCATATCAGTCACGTCTTCCGAATTGATTATGTATCCGGTTTTTTTACCGTCTTTGTCGTAGAGGTACGTTGCCTTGCCCTTTATATAACGGCCGCTCTTCGGAATGAACATGACCTCCGCTTCGCGATTCTCCATGAGCGCCGTCAGCGGACAATACCGCGAACCTACCGGATATATGCTGATTTCGCTGTAGGGCATTCCAGTGACTTCGTCTATCGTCTTGCCGGTCATGTTCAAGCCGTGCCCGTTTACGTAGATTGTCTTGATGTCCATATCGGCTATGACCAGGGGACCACTCACGCTTTCCACCAGCCTGTCGGCCATTTCGTCGAACGAATCGGCTAGCATACCTATTTCGTCTTTCGTGCCGGAATGGAAGCGAAAATGCCGTTCGCCGGCGCGAAAGCGCGAGATGCCGTTTATCAAATCCGTGATGCTGCTCGTGAATACGGATGCCATCCAAATAGCTATAAACACGACCAGAATTACCATCAGGCCCGCGGACACCCCGAGCTGGACCTCCGTATCCGCCAGATTTTTTATGATCGAGTTCTGAGTGTCGCCCGCCATTTCCGTCAATTCCTCGTTCGTGGAAGAAGTCACCTCGTCGAGCAGTTTTTCCATCTCAAGGGCCGGGCCGTGGAAATCGTCGAGCCCCGCGCCGACGGTCACCATCGCGAATCCGCGTTTCGACTGTCCATACTGGCCGGTGTAGTAGGGAATCGCCGCTGCCGTGGTGAGTTTCATCAGGCCGCTCCAGAGAATGGTAAACGAGCCGGAGCCGCCCTCGCTCGTCAGATCCATCCAGCCGGTGCACTGCGGCGCGTTATTCAGATATCTGCCGTCGAGCCCCACCAAGCCGGCTTTTGTCAGCTCTTCGGCCGGTTTTTTGGATCGCGACTGCCCATGAAAAACCGGCACGTCCTTTATGAAATCGACGTAACTTTTGCCGCTCGCCTGCCATTCGTCATAAATGCTCTGTTCAAGCCAGGGTATTTCGGGCAGGCCGGTCTCGGGATTGTATCCCGCTATCGAATGGTGCCTCGGGTGGACGATGCTGCGGCATTTGTAGTCCCATATAAAAGCGTAATTTCCCTCGTAGGCGCTGGGCGTCTCGGTGTAACGTTCGGACGTGGGCATGAGGTGCGACGTGAACTCCATGATATGGTCGTGATCCAGCGCCAGCGTGACGTATCCGGCTATCTCACCGTTTTCGCCGGTCACGGGCGTGCCCCAGCGTACTATCCCCTTGAAACGCTTCCCCATCGGGTTCTCCTCGCCGGCATAGGCCTCTTCCTCGGGTTTGTATTCCACGCCCTTATTTGCCGCGTTTTCGGGTGTGTACATGCCGATAACGTGAGATTTCACGTAAGCGCCTATCACGTCCGACACGTATATCTCGCCCGGCTTGAGTTTTTTGAACTCCGGGAAGTACGTCTCCGCGCGCACATAGGTATTCAGGCGGTCGGACACATTTTTGAGTTCGGGGCTCACCTGGCCCGACGTGGTCACCTTTATCCTCTCGAAGCCCTCGGTGTCGACGAAGGTTATTTCCAGATACAGCGGCCTGTTCTCATATTCAAACGAATCCGGAGGGCGGTAATGAAACGCGACGTCGTTCTCCGCGTTCGATGACTTCACCGGGACTCCCTGTTCCCGGTTTTTCTTCGGCACCCACGATTTGCCGTCTTCGGCCAGTTCCCACTCGCCCTCCTTGACCAGAAGCCCGCGTCTGTTCTCCACGAACACGCGGTAATTATTTTCGTCGGGAACCAAAGCCGCCGCCGCCAATATATCGTCGTCGCGGCTGTACAGAAAATCGGCTATGCGGCGCGCGGTATCGGTGGTCATCCTCTCTATGTCGTCGGTCGCGCGCTCGTTCAGCGCGTTTACGCTGTCGTTGACCGCGATGCCGCTCATCGTCTCGAGCGAGGAATTTGCCTTCACGGTCAGCTCGGCGGTGCGCACGCCTAATTCCTCCCCCAGCGACCGCGACTGCATCCACGCCAGAACTGTAAGTATCAAGAGGGGAATCACCTTGATGATGACGAATATTATGATGAGTTTCGCCCTCATGCCCAGTCCGAACTTATCGAAAGCGTCCTTCACGCGTGCCATGAATGTCTTTGCTATATTTTTCACCGAATCAAACCCTCTTCTGAGAAAATAAAAGGCCGCCTAAAATCGTGAAATTCCTCTATATACAATAGAATTTATCCGTGGACTTCTGAGTGGCTCCCCTTGACGGTAGGGGAAGCCCGGTAGTACAATTTACCCGCGGAAGATGCTAGAGGATCATTCCAATTAATTTGAGCGTTAACTCGATTAAGTGGATAACCGTGTTAGCCAGAGGAGCGAGGGCTTTCGCCTTGGAGAGGGTGCCCTGCTCCTCTTTGCTATCTGTGGTTTGGTGATCCTCAGGACGTTCATCGTCCATTCAAATCACCTCCCTCTGGAGGATTCAGGCCCCTCATGTGACCGCTGCCACGGGCCCCGTCAAGAGCCATTATATCAGAATTTTATTTGATTGATAACGCCCTGACCCGCGTCGCATGTGTTGACACGGCATCATCGATAATCTATATTTGAGGCAATCAGCCGATGCCGGCGCTCGCTCGATCAAAAAATCAAAATACATAAGAGGTGGTCGGAAATGGAAAAGGGATTCGCGTTTGTTTTGTTGTTTTTTGTGGCGGTATTGTTCGCGGGGATGTGCGGCGTGTCTTACGCCGTCGCCAGATTTTACTCGTTCACCGGGACGGGCGAGCCGGGGATTGTGGAATTTTGAAGGGCTCTCCTTGATGGTAGGGGAAGCCCGACAGTACAATTATTAATGAACATCGAACGTAAAATCATCCTGAAAAGAATAATCACCCTGATCTGCTCCATGATGGTGATGGTATGTCTGGGTCGGGCAATCGCGGGAATGGGCGGCTACCTCGTCGGCCGAGGGCGTCCGATGTACGTGCTGTTGGGGCTGTGCGGCGCCGCCGCCTTCTCATACGCCGCGGTCGCCGTCTGGAAAAACTACCTTGAGGATGTCACTGCCGCAAACGCGCGAGGACGAGAAGACGAAGGGCCTTCTCCCTGAGTTTATCCATATCGTGCGTCCCGGCTCGTGCGCACACTTTGGCACTCTCCGCGCAGAGGAAGCATTTTCTTTGCGCTCTGCCGAAGTCATTTCCAGATAACACCCCTCCCGCGGTCAAGACATCGATGTCGAAGACCCTTCCCCAATCGGCGCCCTCTTCCACGGAAATGGCCGTCTTTTTGGCGCGTATCGCGTCTCCGCGGAACGACATCAAACAGGCGAGACCGGCGTGATTTCTCAGTTGAACGCTTGCCGAGGGAACATAGCCAAGCCGGCCCAACAGAAACCGACACGCGGAAAAAATCGCCTTGGAGTCGCCCGATACGCTCTTGGGAAGCCCGGGTATGTTGAGCGATACCTGGACCACGAAATCGGTCCCGGAACATGACATCAGAAATCCCTGAAAGTAAGCCCTTTCCTCCCGCGCATTCAACAAACGGGCAATATCTTTTCCAGCGTTCATTCCGCGTTTCCCCGATATCGCAAAAGATAATGGCGCGCCAAAATCAACATCGAAACGGCCAAAATAACGCTTCCAAAATCAACCCATGTTTTTCCGGCATGATATTCGCACCTCGCCGGTGAAAACTTTTATCGTCGCGAACATAGCTTAGCACGTGTTCCCGCGAGAAACCAGCGGCGGTTTATTTTTTTCGCGGCCTT
>JAISXR010000283.1 GCA_031270375.1 Synergistaceae bacterium
CGGCGGGCTCGACATGGAGCGGCAGGTTCGCTCCCTCAAAGACGGGGCTTCAGTGGTGGTCGGCACCCCCGGCCGTGTGCTCGACCACATCAGAAGGGGCTCTTTCGTCACCACGGGCGTGCGCATACTCGTCCTCGACGAGGGAGACCACATGCTCGACATGGGTTTCCGCGACGAACTGGAAGCCATCTTGAGCGGCATGGAGAATCTGGACAAGACCTGGCTCTTCTCCGCCACCATGCCGCCGGAAGTGGTGTCGCTCGCCCGCAGATACCTCGACGCGCCCAGAAAGATATCCCTCGTCGCCGACATCACCTGTCATGACGACATATCGCAGAAGACATACGTGATACCGGCGCGCAAACGTTTCGAGGGCCTGGCAAATGTTTTGCTCTGGGAAAATCCCGCGCGGACGCTCATGTTTTGCGCGACGAAAATCGAGACGCAGGAAATAGCCGACAAGCTGTGCGACGAGGGATTCAGGGCTTGCGCGATACACGGCGACATGAGCCAGCGTGAGCGCAACAACGCCCTCGCCTCGCTTCGCGGGGGCAGGGTTGATATACTTGTCGCCACGGACGTCGCCGCCCGCGGGCTCGACATTGACGGGATCAGCCACGTGATACAGTTCGGGCTTCCGGGCAACCTTGAGACGTTCGTCCACCGCAGCGGCAGGACGGGCAGGGCGGGACACGAGGGAGCGAACCTCGCGCTGTTGACGGGCAGGGAGCTTCGCTCGTTCAAACAGATGGTGCAGGGGTCGAACCTCCAGGTGCAGGTGATCCCCGCGCCCGACGCGTCCGAGATAGAGGGCACGCAGAAATCCCGTTTCGAAACGGCGCTTATCGAGCGCTCGATCGAGGGCGACGAATATCGGAAATGGGCGGCCGAAGTGCTCGAACGCGAAGACGCCGCGCTCATGGTGGCCGGCCTGCTCGCGTGCGCTTACGGCGAACAGCCCCGCGGGTACTCGATCCGTACTGACGTGCAGGCGGAGATGAGCCGCGACAGACGCCCGCTCACGCGCGACGGCGCGCCCGATCGCGGACGCGTTCAGGGAGGCTCCGTCCGCCGCAGTATGGCGGGAGGCGTGCAGGTGCGCATAGCCGCGGGCCGCGACGACGGGTGGGAGGTCGGCGCGCTTTTGGGCGCGTTTTGCCGCTCGATGGGCATTTCCCGTGAGGACGTGGGGAACATAAAACTCCGCGAGACTTCCGCGTCGATCGAACTCTCCCCGCGCGCCGCCGAGATGCTGGAATCGAGAAAAGCCCGCATGATAAAGGAAGGCTTGGTGATTGCGTCGGTCAAACTCATGGAAGAGGACGAGAAACCGACCGAACGCGCCAAAGCGCCATACCGCGAAAGATCGGAACGCCCCGCGGCCGAACGCCGGGATCGCGATCGCTCATCGCGCCGCCGCAAGACAGGTTTCGAATATTCCCGCTCGCGAAGGGATTAATACAGATAACACCTTGGGGCTCCGCCCCAAACCCCGCAAGGGGGCTCGCCCCCTTGACCCCTTTTACAAATTTTTTCTTTCACCCTAAGGGTGAAAGAAAAAATTTATGAAGAGGGTACAGGGAGCTTGCTCCCTGTCGGGGTTTGGGGCGGAGCCCCAAGGTTTTGACTGCGGATTTGGTGTCTTGAATTTTTATTGCATATTAATGCTTAACGGGCTATAATGTAAATATAAATTCAAAGATTTCCAGCATAGCCGCGAAAGGGGCGACAGAATTTGAAAGGGAATTATTCTTCATACTGGGTAAAAGTTCTCAACGGAATGGGGTTGGGTCTCTTTTCCTCGCTTATTGTCGGATTGATATTGAAACAGATTGGGACGTTCGCTGATCTGGAATTGCTCGTCAAACTGGGTACCGCGGCGCAGTACATGATGGGCCCGGCGATAGCGGCAGGGGTGGCGCGCAGCATCGACGCCCCTCCTTTGGCGATTTTGTCCGTACTCGTGGTGGGCGCGATAGGCGCGGGCACTTTCAGCGGCGCCTCCCCCGCTGCCGGGGAGCCCATGGGAGCGGCGGTAGCCGCCGTCATCGGCGCTATGGCCGGCAAGATGATTCAAAGCAAGAGCAAAGGGAGTATGGACATTCTGCTCATTCCGCTTGGTACTATTATTGCCGGAGGGCTTGCCGGCGTTTTTTTCGCTCCGTACGCCGCGGCATTGATGAACTGGCTTGGATCGGTGATAAACACGGCGACGACTCTCCATCCTTTTATGATGGGCATAATTATATCCTCCGTCATGGGTGTAATTCTCACCCTTCCGATTTCGAGCGCGGCGCTTGCCATTTCGCTCGGCCTCTCCGGGCTCGCCGCCGGCGCCGCCACTGTCGGGTGTTCGTGTCAGATGATTGGATTTGCCGCGATGAGTTTCCGCGAGAACGGCGTCGGCGGGCTCGTATCGCAGGGACTTGGAACCTCCATGATACAGATGCCCAACATCGTAAAAAATCCCTGGATATGGCTGCCGCCAACGCTCACTTCGGCCATTCTCGGCCCTGTGGCCACAATGGCTTTCAAAATGCGGAACAACAGCGTCGGCGCCGGCATGGGCACGAGCGGACTAGTGGGCCAGGTTGGGACGTTCGCCGTAATGGGACAGGCCGCCTGGCCGGGAGTGATACTGCTTCACTTCGTCCTCCCAGCCGTCATATCGTATATTTTCGCGGAAGCGTTCCGCAAAAAAAATCTCATAGGGGCTTCCGACATGACCCTCAAGACCGAGTAGGACTGGGTTTCATAACGATTTAGCCGCAATCCGGCATCACTCAAGATTCGCGTGACGGTCGAAAAGCCGTTCCCTGTCGAAACCGCGGGAGTCCATCAGGGCGAGTATCATGCAGTCGAAGAGCAGGAACGACATATGTTCGTACAATACGCCGTGCGGCTGCGACGATTTAGTCGTCGGGGCCGCGTCGCTCTTGAAGGTGACGCCCGGCAGCCGAATCACCGCGTCGGACATCTTTCCGATGCTCGAATCCGGGAATATCGTGACCAGCGCGATTTTCGCGCCGAAACGCCTACCCCGGGAGGCATAGTTCAGCAACGCCCCCGTCTCTCCCGAACCGGAGGAGATCAGCAGTAAGTCGCCCTCCTTTATCGCGGGCGTCACCGTCTCGCCGACGACGTAGGTTTCGACGCCCATGTGCATCATCCTCATGGCGAAGCACCGCGCCACGTTTCCGGAACGGCCCACGCCCGCCACGAAAACCCTCGGGGCGGCGGCCATCATGTCCACAACCGCGTCTACCTGAGCGTCATTGACCATGCCGAGCAAATCGGCCTGTTCGGCTAGCGCCTGCCGCATAAATCCGGTCACTCCATGCTTCATCCTTCGGCCTCCATGAGTTCGCGCAATTCTTCGGCCGCCGCGGCTCTATCCGGCGCCGCGGTTATCGCCCCGCCGACGACCGCGATATCCGCTCCCGCGCGCGACACGTCGGCTATATTTTTCGCGTTGACCCCGCCCGCTATGGCGAGCGCCGTATGTCCCGAAAAGGACTTTAACGCGCGGAGTTCCGACAGCGGGCTCGCCTGCGCGCCGCGCACGTCGTAAGCGGTATGGACGCACAGAATTCCGGCTCCCATTTCGACCAGCTCGCGCGCCCTTTCGGGTAAATCGCGAACCAGCATCATATCCGCCATGAAACGCCTGCCGGCCACGCGCGCCGCTCTCGCCACGCCCATAACCGTGGCGTCGTTCGTGATGCCCATCACGCTGACGAAATCCGCTCCGCTTCGGTACAGCATATCGGCCTCTATCTCGCCGCCGTCCATTATCTTGGCGTCGGCGAAAACTTCGAGCGCAGGAAACGCCTCCCTCACGCGCCGAACCGCGTCGGCTCCGCACGACAACAAGAGCGGAGTGCCTATTTCCGCTATATCCACGAAACGTGCGACCTCCCCCAAAGCACCGAGCGCCTCGTCGATAGAAAGATAATCCAAAGCCGCCTGAAGTTTCATGAAACCACTCCTCGGGTCATTCCAAATTGATTGGTGACTGAATTAATCAAGCAATAAAAATCCAAACCGGTTGGTGGATTCATCATGACTTTTGACCACTTGAACCGGATAACCGACATTGTGAGCGGTTTGATATATGTCGATGCCCATGGCGTCGGCGCCGGGACGGGATTTTACCTTGTTGACACACTTTGCGCGGCTGCCTTCCGCATGACAGTCATTGCATAAATTACACGAACCGTATTGCAATAAAAATACTTTATAATAACCGGCGAGAAATATTTCCCGTTCTAATTCATAAAGATTCGACATCCGCTTGATATGGTCTTTTTCATCTTCGAACTGTATGAGAAAATGGAAAATAACCGCATTTTCATATTCATAAATCATTTTACGGCATTCTTCAATGGAGGGCACGGCAGGAGGGCAGCTTCCGTTCTTTCCATAATTTTTACAGCCAAATTCACAATGGAATCTAACCCATCTTGAGACGACTATATTTTTTTGAGGAACTATCCATTTATAATCCGTAAAACCATGATGTTTTATAATCTGGTCTATTTGGTCATTCATACTTCTTCCTCCGGCTTGTTTTTATATGGCTCCATAAACCAGTTTCGGCAAAGCGAGCGAGAAGAGCGGGAAATATGTGACTATCAAAAAGATCAGCACCAGCGCGATTATCATCGGGATTATGGGCTTGCTTATTTCCTCCAGGGAGAGCCCCGTGATGGCGCTTGCGACGTATATATCAATCGCCACCGGCGGTGTCGCCATGCCTATTGCCAAGCCGACAGTCATGAGGAGGCCGAAATGGACGAGGTTGCCTCCGAGGCCGTTGATGGCGGGCAGAAATATCGGCGTCAGTATTATGAGGGCCGACGCGGTTTCCATAAACATTCCGGCTATCAGCAGCAAAACGACGATGACGAGATACACCATCGCCGGTATCCCGCCGGTGACGCCCAAAACGGTGGAAGCGACCTTGTCCGGTATCCTGTAGAAGGCGAGGTGCCATCCGAATATCTTCGACGCCGCGATGATGAACATTATGAGAGAACTCGTGACACCAGCGTTTACGACGATCCTATACAGTTTCTTGAGGTCGATGGCCTTGTAAATGAAGAACGCCACTCCAAGCGAATACACCACCGCCACGGCCGCTGCCTCCGACGGAGTGAAGTAGCCGGAAAAAATGCCGCCGAGTATCAGCACCGGCGTTATTATTCCCCACAGTGCGTTGAAGAAGAGTCTTATCTTTCTGGAGAAACTCACTTTCTCACTCGCCGGGTATCCGCGTTTACGCGCGATGTAGATCGCGTAGGCGATCAAAATTCCACCCATCAGAAAACCGGGTACAAAGCCGGCCATGAACAATTTGTGCACGGGAACTCCGCTGATAACGGCGTAAAGGACCATCGGAACGCTCGGGGGAATGACCACTCCTATTGTCCCGGCGGCGGCTATCAGGGCCGACGAAAAATCCAGGTCGTAGCCCTTGCTCTTGAGCTGAGGCAGAAGAGCCGAACCGACGGCGGCCGTAGTCGCCGCTCCACTCCCTGATATGGCGGCTATGAACATGGACGCGACTATCGAAACGATCGAAAGCCCTCCGCGAATACGCCCCAGCGTGGCTTCGGCGAAGGCGACTATGCGGTCGGATATGCCGCCCTGAGCCAAAATATCGCCCGCGAGGATGAAGAACGGCACGGCGACGAGCGAGAACGAATTGGCCCCAGCGAACATCGTCTGCGGAACGGCCTCGATCGGCATGCCGGAAATGGCCGACACAATGAGAGCCGACACGCCGATCGAAAGCGCTATCGGCACGCCGGCCGCGAGCAAAATCAAAAACGAGATTACGAGCAGCGCACCCATGTCACTTCGCCTCCCATTCTTCGGGACGCCTTATCAGGATGTCGAGTCTGGCCGCGAGATGAAGTATGGTTATAGCGCTTGACAACGGAAAAACGAGATACATCCAGCTCATCGAAATGGGCATCGACGAGGCCGTTTGAAAGCGCTCTGAGATACAGAGCACAGCCCCATACCACCCGACAGCTGCAAAGAAAATTATGCCGATGAGTTCCGTAGCCGCGAGGACATAACGGCGCACGGCCCGAGGCAGCGCGTCGCGCAGAAAGTTCACGGTGATGTTAGCGCCGCGCCTGAACGCGACGCATACCCCGAAGAACGAGGCGAACACCAGCAAAAAGCACGTCAGTTCCTCCGACCATGTGAGCGCCTTGAACTTCAGGCGGCATATTATCTGGAGCATGACGAGCAAGGTCATGAGCGCCAATGTGACGAAAAGAACCGCCTCACAGAGAAAGTTTATCTTTTCGCTCGCTTTCATGAGCAGGGTGGGGGGCCGGCATTCGCTCATTCCGATTTCGTCCCGCTTTTTACTTTGTGTCGAGAATTGACTGAATCAGGTCCTTGCCGAACTGGGGCTCGTACTTGGCGTACACATCCGCCACGGCCTCGCGGAAAGCGGCTATGTCAGGCTCGACTGCCTCCATGCCCGCGTCCTTCAGTTTCTGCAGCCATTCGGCCTCGCTTTCGTTGTCTATTTCGCGGTTATATTTTGCGGCGGCGGCAGCGCTGTCCCGCACCGCGGCCTGCTGCTCGGGGGTGAGTTTATTCCACGTGCGCATGCTCATTATTATGAGGTTGGGAGCATATGCGTGACGGCTGATCGTCAGGTATTTATTGGACTCGTTGATGTTGTACGCCGCAATGACGTTGAGCGGGTTCTCCTGTCCGTCGATCGTTCCCTGCTGTAGAGCGGTCAAGGCTTCGGTCCAGGCCATGGGCACTGCGTTGGCGCCGAGAGCCGTAAACGCGTCGATGTAAATTTGATTCTGCATCACGCGTATCTTCAGGTCTTTCATGTCCTCCGGCTTGGCCACCGGACGCTTGCTGTTGGTCAGGTTGCGAAATCCGCGCTCGCCATAGGCGAGGCATTTCCAGCCGAGTTTCTCCATGTCCTTCATGAAGCCCTGCCCTATCGGGCCGTCAAACACTTTGTAAGCGTGCTCTGGACTGGAGAATAGAAACGGCAGGTCGACGACGCCGAAGCCGGGAAGGAAATTGACGACAGGACCACCCGTGATGATGCCCATGTCAACGGTGCCCATTCTGAGGCTTTCGAGCAGGTTGCGTTCGTCGCCAAGCGTGGCATTGGGATAGATGCTGACGGTCAATTCACCGTTCGTTTTGGACTCCACGCCGTCCTTGAAATGAAGCGCCGCCGCGTGGAACACGTCCTGTTCGTTGATGGCGTGTCCGAGCTTAATTTCCGTTGCGCCAAAGCTACATCCCGCAAAGAGCAAAAGAGAGCATACAACAACAAAAGCGAAAAACTTTCTCACAATTACACACCTCCGTATATTTTGAAAGCAAACACAAATTTCGCGCCGTCTGCGCGTTACCATATTATGCCAGAAATACGTAAGTTATGCAAAAATAACGGTCAGCGTTTGATTGCGATTCGATATCAGCTTCGATATCACTCAAGATTCGCGTGCGGGTCGAAAAGAGGCTCCCTATCGAAACCGCTGGCGTCACCGTCTCCCCGGCGACCGCGATATCAATTTCCGCGCGCTACACGTCGGCTATATTTTTCGCGGTGTCTCCACCTCATGTCATTCCAGATTGGCGTGATATTCCCACAGAGAGGACATATCGAGGCCCTTTTTGTCTATTATCGCGAGCGCGACTATATCTCCCAGCAGAAACAGCGACTGTTCGAACAGCGACGACATGGGCTGCCGGGACGGTATTTCATCCGGCAGGGCCAGTTTCGTGCGCACGGGTATCCGCACCATTCCGTAGCAGTAAGGCTTTATGCCGCTGTCGGCGTTCGAGCCTATGTGAATGACGCGCGCGCCAAGGCTTTTGGCTTTTTGCGCGATACCCTTGGGGAATATCGACTCCCCGCTGCCCGAAGCCACTATCAACAGGTCGTCCGGCGTTATCGCCGGTTCCGTTATCTCGCCGACGCAATGCGCGTCGACGCCGAGATGGGCCAGGCGCTTCACGAACATCTGAAGAGAGAGCATCACGCGCCCGACACCGACGGCGAATACTTTGCGGGCGTCCAGAATGCCGCCCACGAGCGCCTCCACCTGTGACGGCTCTATGTTCCTCAGCGCGGTCCCGTTCTCATCCAGAACGAGCGCCGCGTATCCGCGATATTTTTCGCCGAACGGTTCCAAGGTCATTACCTCCTGATCAAATGCGGCCCGATTAAGCCAAGCCAGCCGCGCCGCGTAATTTTTCCATGCTGCCGCCCAGGTCGTCCGTTTTGAGGCACGTGCTGCCCAGCACGAACTGAGAGACCCCGAGCGCCGTAAAATCCGCCACGTTTTGAAGCGATATGCGGCCGTCCACGATTATGTCAATCTCGAGCCCGCGCTCGCGAATCATAGCCGCAAGCAATTTTATCTTCCGCTCAGCGTAGGGTACCTGCCGTTCGTACGCGCTCCACGCGTATCCGGGGTTTATCAGCATCAAAAGCACGCTGTCGCAATATTCGAGGATGTATTCCAGTTCACATAGGGGCGTAGCGGGTTTCAACGCCACGCCCGCCCGGACGCCCCGTTCCTTTATTTTCTTCAATTGATGGTCGGCGTGGGGCTCCGTCTCCATGTGAAACACTATCTGAGCCGCGCCGATGTCGAGAAGCTCGTCCACGAAATAATCGTTCTCCGTCGCCATTACATGGGAATCAATCACCATATCGGTGCGGCTTTTGAGCTGTTTTACCGTTTCGAGCCCCAACGGCAGGCTGGGACTGAAATGCCCGTCGACGATGTCCGCGTGCAACACGTCCGTACCGGCGCGTTCGAGCGTCTCCGCCTGCGACTGCAGATTGCACATATCCAGGCAGATGAGCGAGGGGCTCAGGACGGGCCTTTCCCCCAAGCGGTCTCCGCGTTCATTGCGCGCTCACTCCGGGCGTCAACCGGCATAAGGGTTGGCGATGTCCGCGATGACCACCGCGCCCGATTTCGCCCTGAAAGCCTCAATCTCGGAGGGAGCGGAGTTGCCCTCCATCGGGCCGCGTTTCGCTACTGCCAAAGCCCCGGCCGCGTTGCCGAAGTCGGCGGCGGTCCTC
>JAISXR010000182.1 GCA_031270375.1 Synergistaceae bacterium
AACGAAATCGAAAATGGTATAATAGGGTTTATTTCGCCACTATAGGTGGGGGTATGATGTTGTATTACCCATAAAGACGAGAGATGCTTCGAATCAGCCCCAAAATGATTTCATAATAGAGGAATAATGTAGGAATTTCCGTTTGACGTGAATAGTTCCAAATTCTCCGCGCTGTAAAATCCGCGATCCACAATGAACAACATGTCTTTCAATTACGCCGTATATCTATCATTCAGAACTGTTATACTCTCATCTGTTATGTCTCGCCGGATTGGAGTTTCAAGGAGCGAGAGGGAATCCATATTTATAGGAGGGCGAGCTTTTGAAGGTTTCCAGGTTATTTGCTTTGGTGTTGTTGCTCTGTTTCGTCTTTTGCGAAATAGATATGGTATCGGCGTCCGTTTCACTGGAGTTTTTTTTCGATCCGAGCATAACGCAGCTCCACCTCGCCGCGTCCGCCGAACGTGAAATCCTGGGCGACGGAACCAATAACGGCCTGCCCTCCGGGTATTTGTCGCGGATCAGTCCCAGGATCGCTGAAATGCTGATCGACGCGGGAGCCGATAAAGACGCGAGAAACGACGAAGGCAAGACCGCCCTGGATGTCGCCCTGGAGAATCGTAATTTCAAAATAGCCGCGTTGCTGGGCATCAAGTAGGATATCGTCCGCCAATGCGGTCGTTTCGCTTTCTTTTGACTTTTATCTGCCTCGCCGCGCTCAGTGGGGGCGCGTTTTACGTGGTCTCCGTGCCGCACGAGCGTTCCTTCGCGCTGGCATCAGCTGGTGTCTTCGATTTGAGGGGCGCCGATTTGCGTGGCGGTGTGTACGCGCTCGCGGGAGAGTGGGAGTTCTACTGGAAACGCCTCCTCGACCCCGCGGATTTCGCGGCTGGCGGCGGAGCCGAGGACGGGAAAAGTCTGATCGATGTCCCTTCGTCATGGACGGAGGCCGGCTATCCAAACTTTGGATACGCGACATACAGGATAATAATTTTGACTGGGGATGCCGACGATCTCATGATTTATGTTCCGGAGATAACGTTCGCGGCGTCTGTCTGGATAAACGGCGAACTCGTTCATCGAGCGGGACGGGTCGGTCGTTCCCGCGGCGAGGAGATAACAGCTAAAATGAACGACATACTGAATCTTCCGACAAGAGAGGGCGCTGCCGAGATCGTAGTGCAGGTATCGAATTTTGAGAGGATGTTCGTTTCGGGGCTGAGGTTCAACTTCCTCGTCGGGCGGGGGAGCGTGCTCTCTCGCGTCATGCTCTCGCGATGGGCGGCGGTCGCTGGGATTAGCGGCGCCTGTGCCGTAATCGCCCTTTATCACCTTATGTTGTGGGGTTTCCGTCGTGGGAGGAACGAGATTATCTATCTGTTTTTCGCCGCGGCGAGCTTCGTCGTCGGTATACGTTTTCTCATGGAGTCTAACAGTTTCTTGATCTACGCGGTTCCGGGCTGGGCGCGCCATTGGTTACGCGCCTATCTGGCCCTTCTCGTCCTCTACAGCGTTTTCGTCATTCTTTTCACTCTGAACGCGTTCGAAGTCAGGCTCGGCCGCATCGGTAAGGCATTTTACGCGGCGGCGGTATCAGTCGTCCTGGCCGCGCAATTTTTACCCCCTCCCACGGGGTATCGTTTCATATACCCGTTTCACCTCCTATTCGTCATAACCGTGGTACTGGCCGCGCGAACCCTTTCGTTCGAGCGAGCCAGAAATCGTCCGTATTTAGTGCTGTACCTCGCCTCTCTTGTCTTCTTCGCCGTCTGGGCGCCGTTGGCTAATATCTTGCTCGATTCCAGATATTTCATAGCCACTCTGCCGGGAAGCGTATTCCTGATGCTCTCGCAGTTCGCCATGTTGTCGCGGGAATATTACGACGCGCGGCGCAGAGCGAGGGAGCTGGCCGCCAGAACCGATTTATACCGCGGCTTGAGCCACGACCTGCTAACGCCGCTGACTGTGGTGTCCACCAATATTCAGGTGGCGAACATAAAACCTGATACCGACCACGAGCGTCTTGTCAAATCGCAGGCGGAAATCATGAAAATGGCGGAAATGATAAACCGCGCCCTGCGGAAAGGCCGCGACGAGGAGGATCGTGACGGATGAAAACCCTTCTCGTCGTGGAGGACGAGCTCGATATTTTGAAAAATCACCGTGATTTTCTGGAAAAACACGGATATGCCGTCCTGCCCGCCGAAAATCTCGCTCACGCGCACGAACATTTATCGAGCTTCACGCCTGACGCAATTGTGTTGGACATCATGCTGCCGGACGGAAACGGGCTGGAGTTTCTCACGGAACTTCGGGCGGCGGGGAACAAAATACCGGTCATCATGCTGACGGCGTGGGGCGAACCGCGGGATGTTTCCAATGGCCTTCGGCTCGGCGCGAACGACTATCTCTCCAAGCCCTTCGAGTACGAGGTGTTGCTGGCACGGGTGGAAGCCATGTTCCGCAACGTGGAGACCGTGCCGGGGGTTATCACAAAAGGCCCGCTGACGCTGAAAGCGAGAACGGCGCGGGCAAATATCAGAGGCGAGGATATGCGGCTGAAACCGAAGGAGTTTGCCCTGCTGCTCGAACTCGCCGAGAACGAGGGGCGCGTCGTCAGCGCGGAGCGCCTGTACGAAACGGTATGGGAAACCCCGATGGCGGGCGACAACAGGACGCTGAAAAAACACATTTCCGCGCTCCGGAAGCGTTTGGAGGACGAGGGCAGCGGCTACACGATCAGCTCGGTCTACGGCGAGGGATACAAGTTTGAGAGAGAACAACGCCGTATTGCTGAAATTTAAGATATTCAAACCGGACTACGCCCAACGATCAGGATCCTGGCGTCATTTTTAAGCAGCCGCGCCAAAAGGTGAAAATTTGGTAACCTTTTACAAATCCTCTTCCAAAAATGATATAACCTCTTTGGCGGCCGTATCTGGATGGAGAGTTCGCCCGGCGTTGGAACCGCCGTGTGCTTTACGCTTCCCGCCCGGAGGGGGAATAAAACCTGAGCGGCAAGGGAACTATTTTGTTTGTTGACGATAACGATGATATTCTCGATACGATAAAGCAGTGGCTGACTATGCGCGGATATGAGATTCTGAGCGCGTCCGGCGCCGGAAGCGCGAGAGAGATTTTAGCTTTGCCCGTCTCCGCCGGCTTGCCGCGCCCGGACCTGATCGTGATGGATATAATACTGCCCGACGGCAGCGGGCTCGACCTGTGCCGCGAGATTCGCGTCGCGGCGGACATCCCTGTGTTATTCCTGACCGCGTTGGGAGAAAACGACGACATCGTGGCGGGCCTGCGGGCGGGCGGAGACGATTACATGCCGAAGCCGTTCAATTTCAACGTGTTGGAGGCGCGTATCGAAGCCCTGTTGAAAAGATACGCGCGCAAATCGCGTGAAGAACTTGCCTTCGGCGATTTGAAGCTGAATGTGGAAGCCGGACGCGCGTTCTTCGGCGATACGGATATCCTTCTGACTCCAAAAGAGTTCGCCATACTGAAACTGCTTGCCCAAAACATGAATCGCTACGTCCAAGCGGACGAAATTTACAAGACTGTTTGGACGATGGAGCCGGTGAACGACTTGCGCGCCGTAAGGCAGAAAATCTACTGCTTAAGAAAAAAATTGAACCAATGCGAAGGTCTCGAAATCAAGTCGGAAAGATATGGCGGCTACCGAATGACGATAAGGACGCCGCGAATATCACGGAAAAATGATTTTAAAAATCTCTGAATTTTCATATAAAAATATACAATGTATCCGGTATCTCCATAGAATTGGGCCGGAGGCGGCATATTGAGAGAAAAATTTTGGGCGGCGGCAGTGTTGGTTTTATCGATTGCGATCGCGGTTTTTTCAGCGCGAGGGTTGTTTCACGCGCCGAAAAACGCCGGTTTGTCATCCGCGCGGCGGTCCCCCGTCTCGTTTCAACCTCCCGTCAAGCCGGAGAGCGTATCGCCGGCGGATTCACTGCCCGCGCTTCTTGAACCCGCGTATTTTTATATGAGCGCTTCCGACGTAAAAACGATTTCGTCCTTCCTGTCGTGGCTGTCGGAAGCGGCTTTCGAAGCGGACCCGGTCCGATCGCGCCCAGTTTCGGGAGACCTCGGCGAAGCGGCCGGCCTTTTCAGGTTTCTGGCGGACGCCGCGGATTCATCGGAGGGTATGGCGCTATGCGTAACGTCGGGAGACCGCGCCGAGACATACGCTTCGTTTGTGATGCGCGGAGAAAAATTTGACGCGTTCGCGGCCGGCGTGAATGAACGCCGAGGGTACAGGCTGGACGAATTGACGGGCGAAACCCGTGATGGCCCGGATGTCTGGAAATTGAGAATTGTGAGCGGCGATGTCAGCTCCGATTTATGTTACGTCGCAAGAAGGAGAATCGCGGAAAAGGACGTTGTCATGGCCGCTTCGGACGAAGGCTCGATCGAAGCGATGAATGACGCGATCGACGACCCGTCGAAGCGTATGACGCCGGCTTTGTACACAGAGGGGGGAAACCGCGTCCAGTTAAGATTCGCCGCGCCAATCGCGAACGGGCTGTCTCCCGGGGTTTTAGAAGCCTCATGGGTCAGGGACGAACGCGGAATCGGCGTAAAGACCTATTCAGATATATACAGCCGCGCGGCGTTCAGCCTGGCCGGAAGGGATATCGCCGGGGAGACGGCCCCCATACTCGGCGAAGGCGAGGCTGTGATGTACGCGTCGATCAATCCGGCGTTCATACTGCACGCCGCTTTTCCACAGGAGAGCGACCCCATAAAGTTCGCGCTGGGACGCGCGGCATCGGCGCTTCCGGCGCTGGTATCGGCGGAACTGGAGAGGGTTCTCGGAAATTGCCGGTTGTCCGCCGTGATCGTCAGGGAAGAAACCTCGCCTTCCGCCGCTTACCTGATCCTTCAGACCGCGGAAGATGAAGCCCTCCAAAAACTCATAAACTTTGCCGCCCTGTTTTTCAGTCCGGAGACGGCCGCCGAAGGATGGAACGAGGCTTACGCCGTGCCTTCCGGACGAGGCTTCAGCGCGTCGCTCGCCGCGAAAAAAGGCATGGCTCTGTTGGGCGTGGGCGATCTGCGCGCGCATGGTAAAAAAAATGAATCAACCCGCGAGGACGCTTCTTTAGTCTCTTCGTCCGGGGCGCTGGCATTTTTTATCTCCTCCGGGCTCTTCTCTATGAAGTCTTCAGAAGGAGGCAAAACCATCGGCGAAATACTGGCCGAACACGCATCCGCGCGCGAAATCCCGGAGTTTCTCCTCGGCGCGCTGAAGAGTATGGAGCGCGTCGAGCTGTCGTTGGAACCGAACGGTTGGGGAAATCTGGATATTGTGCTGAAAAAATAATTATCCGCGAGCGATATCTCGAATCGTCACTTCTTGTCTCCGCGTATGACCTCGGCGCTTCCGTCGATCGTCAGAACCATACCCATTCCATCGTCCGCGGCGAGCGCCGCTAGTATTCTTTTGCCGTTCCGCTTGCCGGAGCCTTCCACATCCCCACCGCC
>JAISXR010000225.1 GCA_031270375.1 Synergistaceae bacterium
AACCACGCCGTAACCTATTCCGGTTATCGCGTCCTCTATGGCCGACAACTTGAGGGCGGCCTCGTCGTACTCGACCGTCAATTTTTCAGTGGCGAAATTTACGGTCGCTTTCGCCACTCCCGCGAGTTTGCCGGTGACTTTTTCTATCCTTTTCGCGCAAGCCGCGCATGTCATTCCGCTTATAGTCAAAGTATTCCGCATTGTATGAATTCCCCCTGTCAAATTAAATACGAGCTAAACTAATCGCAGCACCCGCAAGAATAATTTCCGTTTATCACTATTTCCCTGTGATTTTTGCCGTTGCACTGCGCGTTTTCAATGACGTGTTTTAAATGTTGGAAATCTGTTTTTTTCGGGTCGTAAACCACTTTAGCTCTTCCTTTCCTCAAATTGACGGACGCGCCTATCACGCCGTCTCTCTCCGCGAGGATTTCTTCAATTCTCGCGGCACACTCGGGACAGCTCAACCCATAAACCGGAACATCAAGCGACATGCGCCTGGTCTGCTCCACCACGTCGTTCACGATCTCGCCTATGGTTTTGCGCAGCAAGGCTCCGGGCAATCTCCGCTCGTCGTATTCCAGCGACAGTTCCCCTTTGTCAAAGCTGACCGACGCCATCACGACCCCATTCAAGCCGCCGACCGTTTTTTCAATTCCTTTGGCGCACGCCGGACACGCCATGCCGTTTATCCGAATCGTTTCCCGTGTCATATATAAACCCTCTCCTTTCACAGAATATATTTTTTAGAAACCGCCGCAACAAGCACATGCCGGGGCCGCTAAATCATCATCCTCGAAATTTGGCTCCGCGGCTTCCGCCGCTCCCGGCGATACCTCGGTTGCCGCCGTTGTCCGCGGTATGTTTGTTGTATCCGCATCCACTACCGTTATTGTTCCCCTTATCATGCCCATCCAGCAGCTATATCTATATTTACCCGCTTTTGTCGGGGTAAACTCGATGATGTTATCGCCGACCTGAAGTCTTTTTTCTATATTGAATTCACGTATGACGATCGCGTTGTTGCAGCCGTTTATCGTTCCTTTTTCAGCGGACAGGTTCCAGCGGACGGGAGTCCCGGTTTTCACCGTGACGGACGGGTATCCTCTTCTCTGAAGCGGGGTCGTTATCTCCTGAATCCCGTCCGCGTTTACCGTTATTGCCGCCGGAGAATTCGCCCGCGGCGGCGAGTCGGGCGCGTTTGAGACAGAACCGCCGGAAAAATCGAATCCGACGAGATCCAGCCCCGACAACGCGGTTCCGTTATTGAGCATGACAACTCCCATGATTATCACCAATACTGCCCCGGCTTTCATCACCCTGCCCGCGAACCGTTTGCTCATCAGTGAGCCGAACGCTCCGAGCCCGAACATCAGAGGAACCGTGCCCAGACTGAAGGCAAGCATGGACAGCGCGCCTTTGACCGGGCTTCCAGTGGAAAGCGCGTAAATCTGCATCGCCTGCAACGGCCCGCAGGGCATCAAACCGTTCAGCAAGCCGACGAACAGCGGGCCTTTGCCCTTCTTTTTCCGCTCCATCCGCGACGTCAGAAATTTAGGCAGTCTCGGCGTCAACACTCTCAAAAATCCGAACATCCCGAGCATGTTCAAGCCGAGTATCACCATAAAAATCCCCGCCGCGATCTGAACCGCGCCCTTCATTGCGCCGGAAAAACTGACGACCGAACCAAGCGCCCCGACTATTCCCCCCACCGCCGTGTAAGAAATCACTCTGCCGGCGTTGTATAAAACCGTTGGCCTGAAATTGGCGTAGGACACGAGATTTCTTCCGGCGGCGGGCCCGTTTCTCTCCGAAAGAGACTGCGAAAGATTTATTCCACCGCACATGGCGATACAATGCACCGATGTCAGAAGCCCCACGGTAAAGAGCATCCAGTATCCCATTCCGGCCTCCGCCTGCGGGAAGAAATTGAATATCCCTCCGAGAATGCCGCCGCCCATGCCGTTCAAAAAGAGGTAGAGGGCGGCTATCAGCATTAACGCGCCTATAAAATTATTCCGTTCGGTTTTCGAATTCTTTTGCTCTCCAGGGCCCGCTACTTTGTAATCGAGGCTTTCTATCGCCGATATTATGGTTTCCAATTTCGTTTCGTCGTTGAAATCGACGCGCGCGGTTCCCTTTGCGTAGCTCACATCGGCCGAAACAACCCCGTTTACGGCTTTCAATTTCTTGAGGATTCTATTTTCGCAGCTCGCGCAAGTCATTCCACCGATACGCAACGTTTCCGTCCTGATTTTCCGATTCATGAAAAACACTTCCTTATTGTGTATTGATTTTCAGTCTCCAATTCCTTTATTGGAAATATACCGAAAGGTTGTGTAAAAAATATGTAGTCTCTTTTATTTTTTTTATTTGGGCAGCGTTACCTGAAAACGGCTGCCTTTGTCCACACAGCTCTCTGCCTCAATTTTACCGCCGTGCGCCGTCACTATCGACTTTACGATAGCGAGTCCTATTCCAGAACCCCCCGAAAGGCGGTTGCGAGACTTGTCCGCGCGGTAAAACCGCTCGAAAATAAATGGCGCCTCATCACTCGCTATGCCTATGCCGTTATCCTCCACAGAGAGGAGCACGGCATCAACCTCGTCCGCAAGGACAACGCGAATCGTTCCGTTCGTTTTGGTATATTTGACAGCGTTGGACATGAGATTGGTCAAGACCTGCTGAATCCTGCTTCGATCGGCGGGAATCGCCGGACAGCTCCCCTCGGCTGAAACGGACAGGGCCTTGCGGGAAATTTCTCCCTCGAAATCGCGGAGCGTTTTTTTGGCAAGCTCAGAAAGATCGACAGACGCCTTATCGAGTTTAAGATTG
>JAISXR010000032.1 GCA_031270375.1 Synergistaceae bacterium
GCAGGATAGAGGAACTGCGGGATGACAAGCGCCCTTTCGCGCGCGTGATGTACGCCGGGCGTCTGTCGTATGAGAGCGGGGACGACGTGGCGCTTCGTGAAAAATTTGCGTGGGAACTCTTGAATATGGCTGACGAAATGAGTTATGATAATAATCAAAGAAGATATATCCTTGAGTTCGCTGAAAGGATATTCCGGTTGAAGGATTCCAAAATGAGCGATGAATTAAGGGAGGCTTACAACATGAAAACCGTATCGCTAAAAGAGCTTTCAAACGCACTCTCAAAAGAAGAAGGGATAATGATAGGCAAAGAAGAGGGGTTGGAAAAAGGTAAAGCGGAAAAGGCTTTTGATGTCGCGCGCTCAATGCTCGCCGACGGCCTTCCTGCTGAAACCATCAAGAAGTACACAGGTTTGGATGAAAGCTCCATACTTTCATTGAGGTAGCTGACGGTATAGAACGTGACAAAACGAAGAAACGGCGGGTAAAACGCTACCCGCCGTTAAAACGAATCTATAGGCAGACCAGTCATAATTATAGAAATATATAAGAAAATGTCGCCCTAATCAATGTATATCTAAGCCGCGTCGAGAGATCAGTGGAACGACGGCACGAACACATTGGCGATTGCCCCCGGCGTGGTGGTCACCTACGAGATCAACGAGGCATCCAACCGTGCCCTGCGCGACAACGGTATTGATGTCTTCGAGATAAACGGAGCCGAGCTGGGCAAAGGCAGAGGCGGTCCCAGATGCATGTCGATGCCGTTGAAGCGTGATTAACGAACAAAACCTCGAGGCGCCGCCCCAAACCACGCGGGGAACCAGTTCCCCCGCGAAGAGCGACGGGACACGCCCGGCCCCCAATAATTTTTATTTCACCCTTCGGGTGAAAAAAATTATAGGGGGTTTTATCTCAAGATGCCAGGGTATCTTCCAGAGTCCGCCGCACAGCTCCTTTGCCGTCCAGCATTCCGACAAATAAATTTTCGATTCTCTCCCCCAGGCCCGCTTCGAACAGATCGACCGCGAAGAGCCCTTTATTCGACAAAAAGGGTTTCAGTTGGCCCCGGTAACTGCCGGGCGATCCGGGATCAATTCCATCCAGGCCCTTTTGAAGTTCAGGAAGCAGCGGGTCGCCGCTTATCTCCATGGGGCGAAGATCGTCGTCAATGCCCAAGAGATATCGGAACCACGCGGCGATCACCAGTGGGATTGCGGTCAGGGCGGTGGTGTCCAGATCGGGGTGCGCCATATAGGCCTTGATCGTCTCGCCGTAGCGAATGATTATCTTCTGGCTCGTGTCTGTGGCGATCCTCTGCGGCGTGTCCGGAATGTACGGGTTTGGCAGACGCTCCTCCAGGACTTCACGGAGGAAATCCCGCGGGCTGAATATCCCCGGATCCACCGCCACGGGCAGCCCTTCACTGTAGCCGATCCGTTCGACCAAGCCTTTCAACAGCGGGTCGCTCATCTCCGAGGCTATGCCGTTATATCCCAGCAGGCAGCCAAAAATAGCGAGAGACGTGTGCAGAGGATTGAGGCAAGCGCATACCTTCATCGTCTCCGTCCTGTTCACCGTCTCCCGATCCGTGAAGTAGACCCCGGCGCTTTCGAGCTTCGGCCGCCCCGCCGGAAAACGGTCCTCTATCACCAGATATTGAGGTATTTCGGCGTTCGCGAATGGGGCGATGTACGTTCCGCGCGATGTGACGACCGTCTCCATGTCCTCCGCGCCAAGACCGGTCAGCGCGTCGTACACGGTTTTGGACGGGCGCGGCGTTATCTTGTCGATCATGCTCCAGGGGAACGATACACGGTTTTCATCCGTCAGCCACGAGACGAAATTGTCGCCGACGAAGCCCGACTTTCGCCAGGCTTCCGCGATCCCGAGCACCGCGCCGCGCAGTTTTTCCCCGTTGTGGCTGCAATTGTCCATGCTTACCATCGCCACGGGCGCTCCTCCCGATTTGAAACGCTCCCAGAGCAGCCGCGCGGCGAGGGCCATGACGCCCTTCGCGTTTTCGGGAGGGGATGCCATATCCTCCCGGGCTGCCGCGGTCAACTTCCCTTTCATGTCCGTCAACGCGTAACCCTTCTCGGTGATCGTAAAACTCGCCATCTGGAGCGAAGTGCTTCGAAATATCTCCGCCAACCGGTCCGTGCCTTTGTCTGCCCGTATGGCTTCCGCCACGGACGCGACCATGTCGAGTTCGAGCGAACCATCGGCGGCCATTCCCACGGACAACGCCAGGTTGTCGAACGGATGGTATATTCTGTCTATGATCTCATAGTCGAAGGTTTCAACGGCGATTATCCCCGAATCGGCAAGCCCGCGGCCGAGCAGAGAGTGATTCAGCCGGGCTATGAAACTCCGAAAGAGGTTTCCGGCGCCGAAATGGAGCCACGCCGGGTTCAGGGCGGTCCGCTCCGACATTGCCGCTACGTCGTAGGACGGCAGCGAAACTCCTGCCGATATCCAATCGCGCCTCTGGGCCGGATCCGAGAGAGCGCGTCCGTTCAACTTCATATCCGTCCCCCTCCGGCGTTTTTCTCCAGGGCTTCCCAGAGGCCTTCGAGATATACCGCCCCCAACGCCCTGTCATAGAGCCCGTAACCGGCGCGCCCCTTTTCGTCCCATATCATCCTTCCGTGATCCGGCCTGAAGTATCCGTCGAAACCCGTCTCGAAGTATGCGCGCATGATCTCGTACAGATCGAGGCTTCCCTCGGACGAGAGATGCGCGGATTCCTGAAAGACCCCGCGTTCGTGTATCTTTATGTTGCGGACATGGGCGAAGTGTATGCGCCCCTTCTCGCCGAAATGACGGACTATCGTCGGTATATCGTTGTCCGGATTGGCCCCGAGCGAACCACTGCAGAGCGTGATGCCGTTATAAGGACTGTCCGTCAGTCCGATGATGGCGTCGAAGTCCTCTTTGCCGGTCGCGATGCGCGGCAACCCGAATATTTCCCACGGCGGATCGTCCGCGTGTATGGCCATCCTGATGTCCAGCTCAGCGGCGACCGGTATCACCGCCTCCAGGAAGTATTTGAGGTTGTTTCGCAGTTCTGCGGTTCCGATGGCCTCGTAGCCTTTGAACAGTTTCTTGAGTTCGCTCATGCGTTCGGATTCCCAGCCGGGCATCTCGAAGCCGGCGGAGTTCTTCTGTATCTGGTCGGCAAACTCCTGGGGATCGCGGATTTTTTCGATGATATTTTTGTCGTACGACAGGGCCGTGGAACCGTCCGGGAGCGATTTTGCCAGGTCGGAGCGCGTCCAGTCGAACACCGGCATGAAATTGTAGCAGACGACCTTGATACCGGCCGGCGCCAGATTTCGGAGGGTGTCGATGTAAGCGGCGATGTAACGGTCCCTGGATGGCAGTCCCATCTTTATATCCTCGTGAACGTTGACGCTCTCAATGACCTCGAGCGTGAGCCCGGCGTCCTCGACCTCGCGCTTGAGTTCCATGATCCTGTCCCCGGGCCAGACTTCCCCCGCCGGTATATCCATGAGACAACCCACGACGCCGGATACGCCCGGTATCTGCTTGATATACTCGAGCGGTATCGGATCGAATTTCGACCCGTACCACCTCAACGTCATCTTCATATCACAATGCCTCCTCCGATTATAGCGTCACGCCGTCCTTGAAGACGGCGATATCCGCGATGTTTTTACGCTCGTTTTGCGTCCTCTCCCCCGACGCGGCGCGGAGAACGCAGTCGGTCAGCCGCTCCGTCGCCTCGTTCCAGGATCCCCCCTCGAGCAGCGCGCCGGCGTCGAAGTCGATCCAATCCGGATGATGTCTGGCGAGATCGCTGTTCGTCGATATCTTCAGGGTGGGCACGACGGAACCGAAGGGCGTTCCGCGCCCCGTGGTGAAGAGGATGATCTGCGCGCCGCTCCCGGCCAGCGCCGTGCATGAGACCAGGTCGTTGCCGGGCCCGAAGGTGATCTGTACTCCTCCTCCGCGTTTCGGCTCGCCGTATTCGAGAACCGCCGTTATCGGAGACGACCCCATCTTTTCCGCCGCTCCGAGGGATTTCTCCTCCAGAGTGGTGATTCCCCCCGCCCTGTTGCCGGGCGACGGGTTTTCATATATGGGCTGTCCATGCCGTCTGAAATAGTCGCGAAACCACATATCCAGGGCGATGAAGCTGTCGTAAACGTCCCTCTCGCGTATGCGCCCCACTATCTCGTCTTCCGCTCCGAACATCTCCGGTATTTCGGTGGCGAGCAGCGCGCCTCCCCAGGACACGAGGCGATCGGCAAAGCGTCCGACGAGAGGATTGGCGGTAAGCCCCGAATATCCGTCGCTGCCTCCGCATTTCACTCCGACGCAGAGTTCACCCGCGCCGCATCTCACGCGCTCTCGCGGAGCGGATTCCGCAAGCTCGCCGAGCAAGCGGCCGGCATCGTCCGCGGAGGAAGATTGCAGCTCCAGACTCCTGAACCGTGACGAAGGCAGACGTCCGCGGACGATCTCTTCCAGCGCCGGGAGCGCCAGGTTTTCGCAGCCCAGACCGACGAGCAATACGCCTGCCGCGTTGGGATTGGCCGCGAGGCCCGCCAATATCCGCCCCGTCATCGCCAGGTCGCCGCCCAGCTGAGAACAGCCGTATGGATGCCCCAGCACCTTTACGGAGGTGATCCACTCAGGCGCCCGGTATTCCGATACGGCCGACCGCATCTCGCCGTTGATGCAGCCGACGGTCGGTATGATCCATAAGTCGTTTCTGACGCCAGGAGGCCCGCCCTCTCTGGGATAGCCCATAAAAAATTTGCGCTCTCCGGACGGCTTCGGTTCTGTGTCTGTCCGGGCGGAGTCGTTCCAAGCCGGCAGATCGTCGCCGCCGCCCAGCCCCGTGCGCGTGTTGTGTTCGTGTATCCACTCGCCGGGGCGGATGTCCGACAGTGCCGCGCCTATCTTGCGGCCGTATTTGACGACCGGTTCGCCCTCCTTTATCGGCGCCGCGGCGATCTTATGTCCCGGCGGGATGTCGTCCAATATGGTGATTCCGGCCGCCGTGCCGCCTGCGTCTCCGCCCCGCGGCAGTACCACCGCGTTGTCGGCCGCGTTGAGCCTGATGACGTCACGAGAGCGCACGCAGCATCGCTTCCTTTATATCGGATCCGAGGGACGGAAAGAAACTGTCCAGCATCTCGCGGAGCGAAGAGCCCTTTATGCTTGAATAATCGCCGAGTTCGAGCGGACCGCCGGGCAGGCGCGCGACAGGCCCGCGTCCGTAGAGTTCGGCCAGCCGCCCCGCAGCCTCGGTCATTCTGGGAGGAACCTCGCCGGTCTTTTTGAAGTAGTCGGATATGGTGGGCGCCATCCTCGTGTCCGCCTTGGAGACGGAATTGAGGGCGATGGAGCGAAACTTGTGGCCGAGCGCCGGGTTTCTGAACCGCGCCATCACGTCATCGGCGTAGGCGTGGGTCTCCGCGGAGCCGTCCATCGCCAGGCATATTTCGCCGTGAATCATGCCCGACAGCCATGACGCGTGTGGTTCGCCCGAAACGAACGCGTCGACGTTCTCGATTCCCGACAGAAGCGCGACGGGAACGGAGGCGGTGTGCGCGCCGTTCAGGACGCGGACTTTTCTGTCGTGGTAAAAGCCGAGTTTGTCAGTCGTCACGATGACGTTGAGGCCCGCCCTGTCAAATGGGATATCGTTTAATATTTTTTCGTTTCCCTCAATGACGAACAGATGGAATCTCTCCCCGCTGGTGAGCCATTTGTCCTCATGACCTATTTCGGAGGTCACGCGCTCCGCCGCGTCCCTGGGATATCCGGGGACGATCCTGTCGACCAGCGTGTTGTAAAAATCGCACGCGGAAAGGTAATCGAAATATTCACGCCCGTATCCGAACAGTTCCCCATATTGGAACAGGGCGCGCCTCAGGAGGTCGCCGCTCCGATCGTTGAGTTCCAGCGCCATCACCATCAGCGGCGGCAGGCGGCGCTTCGCGCGCTCGTTCAGCAGCAGCGCCAGTCGGGACGGGTAGTTGTGGGGTTCCGCGGCGTCCGGATCGAAAAATATTCCGGCTTCCGTGCTGTTAGAGACGATCAGGGACAGATCCCCGCACCCGATTCGCAGATATTCGTCCGCCCCGGTTATCGGGCTGACCGCGTTTTTGATCACGTCGACCGAGTCCAGCGTCTCGACGTACTCGTCTCCCTCATAGCCGCGAAGCAGCACATGATAGCCGCCGGCGGCCGCTATCGCGTCCACCGGCTCGCCGGGGGTGAGCTGGGCGAGCGTCACGTTGTACCGTACGCCCGCGGCGTCGGATACTTTCTGGAGCATCCAGTCGAAAAAACACCGGAGAAAATTACCTCCGCCGAATTGAAGAATATTCACCGTTTTCATCGTCACAGAACCCTTTCCGGTATCGGCATTCCAAAATATTTCACCGCGTTGCCGAAACAGACGTCTTTCACGACGCCGCCGACGAGGCCGAAATCGTCGGGCAGCTCGCCGGATTCCATCTCCGTTCCGAACTTGGCGCAGAGCAGCCTGCGAAAATATTCGTGTCTCGGGTAAGAGAGGAAGCTGCGCGAATCGGTGAGCATCCCGACGAAACGCGAGAGCAGGCCAATGTTCGAGAGGGCGCTGAGTTGACGGTTCATGCCGTCTTTGTTGTCGTTGAACCACCACGCGGCGCCGAACTGTATCTTGCCGGGCGTCCGCCCGTCCATGAACGACCCGGCGATGGAGGCGGTCATGTCGTTGTCGCAGGGATTCAGGACGTAGATGATCGTGCGGGCCAGCGAATCCTCGGAATCAAGCCTGTCCAGCAGAGAGACGAGGGCGTCGCCGGCTGGAAATTGCCCGATCGAATCATAGCCGGTATCGGGGCCGCGGAGTTTGAACGCGGCGGAGTTGTTGTTGCGTCTAGCGCCGAGGTGAAGCTGCTGTGTCCAGCCGGCGCGGGCGTCCATTTTGAGCAGCTCGTAGAGCAGGGAGGAGCGGTATCGCTCCAGCTCGTCCCCCTCCAGGGATTTGCCTGAGCGCAGCTTCACGAACGAAGCGGCGACGGACGAGTCGGTATAAGGCGCGGCGTAAGGTCTTTCGATGCCGTAGTCGGACAGCTTGCACCGGCGGCTCTCGAAGAATCGGTGCCGCGCCTCCAGGGCTTCGAGCAGATCGGAATAGGATGAGATGTCATGTCCCGACGCGGATGTCAGTTTATCCAGCCACGCGTTCAGCGCCGGCGCGTCATTGCCGGCGAGCGCCTTGTCCGGCCGCCATGCCGGGTACACGGCGCAGCCCCAGTCTTCGCGCGACAGCGCGGCGTGGCTCGCGAGGTCGTCCGTCGGGTCGTCGGTCGTGCATATGACCGACGCGTTGCTGCGCACGATGATGGATCGCACGGAAAACTCCGGACGCTTTAGTTTTTCCGCGCAATGATCGTAAATCTTCCTCGCGGTCGCGGGGGACAGGAGATCGTCCACGCCGAAATAACGCCTCAACTCCAGATGCGACCAGTGATAGAGCGGATTGCCCAAGGTCTGCGGCAGCGCCTCCGCCCAGGCGGCAAACCTCTCCCAGTCGGGCGCCGCGTCTGGGATGCCGGAAACCAGGCGTTCGGGCACGCCGCAGGCCCTCATGGCGCGCCATTTATAATGGTCGCCGTAGAGCCACGCCTGCGTCAGGTTCTCGAAGTTCGTGTCGCCCTCAATCTGCGAGACCGGCAGATGCGAATGATAGTCGAAGATGGGCATGTCCTTCGCGTACTCGTGAAAGAGCCTCTCGGCGGAACGGTTCGGCAGCAGGAAATTTTCATCCAGAAACCTCTTCATGCGTCCCGCCCCCTACTTCAAAAGGCTCGGCAAAAACATGCTGATGCCGGGAATGAACGTGACCAGCAGAAGGGCAGCGATCATGCAGATATAGAACGGAAGGGTGGCCTTTACGACTCGCTCCATCGGCACATGGGATACGGCCGATCCTATGAACAGCACCGTGCCCACCGGAGGGGTCAGGAGACCTATTCCGCAGTTGAGCACGATGATGATGCCGAACTGAATCGGGTCGATGCCGATCGAGGTGGCGAGAGGCAGCAGGATCGGCGTTGCGATCAGGATGATCGGCGCCATGTCCATGATACAGCCCAGAACCAGCAAAATCGCGTTTAGCATCAGGGCCAGCAGGATCGGGTTTTTCGTCACGCTCGTGATCGCGCTTGCCGCGAGTTCCGGCACGTGCAGGAGAGTGAGGCAGTAACCGAAGATGCACGATGTGGCGATCATGATCAGCACGATGGACAGAGTTTCCACGCATTCGCCTAAGACGCGCCACACACCCTTCCAGTCGAGGCCCTTGTAGATGAACAGACTGACAAAGAGGCTGTAGATGACCGCGATGGCGGCCGACTCCGTGGCCGTGAACCACCCCAGCACCACCCCTATGACCACTATCACCACCGCCGCGAGCGCCCAGAACGACCGGAGCGACTGTTTTACGAAGTTGCTCGCGCTGAACTTGGCGCCCTTCGGATAATTTCGCCTCACCGAAATGATGTAAGACCCGATCATCAGCGAGACCGCCAGAACCGCGCCGGGGATGTACCCGGCCAGAAAAAGGCTGCCGACCGAAACGCCGCCCGCCGTGGTCGCGTAAATTACCATGTTGTGGCTGGGCGGAACCAGCAGCCCCTCGCATGAGGAGGTGATCGTGACAGCGGTGGAAAAATCGTCGTCATACCCCTGTTCCACCATCATGGGGATCAGTATGGAACCGAGCGACGCGGTGTCGGCCGCGGCGGACCCGGAAATCCCGCCGAAGAAATACGACGCGACGATGTTCACCATCGCCATGCCCCCGCGCATCCAGCCGACGAGCGCGTCGGCAAGGGCGATCAGTTTCTCGGAAATGCCGCCCGAACCCATCAGGACACCCATCGTTATGAAAAACGGAACCGCCATCAGGCTGAACGAATTGACTCCCTTCACCATCTGCTGACAGACTACGGAGACCGGTTTGCCGAGGTACAGCAGGCACAGGGTGGACGAAATCCCGACCGCGTAAGCGATTGGGAACCGCAGCAAAACCATGAGGAAGAACCCCCCCAACAGTATCAGGATGGCAATGTTATCGGGACTCATTCTCCGCCGCCTCCTTCACGAAAAAAGCCCCAATGTGCCGGCATAAAATCTCCGCCTCGAAGACGAGCATACACGCCCCCGCCAACGGTATTGGAAAATAAAGCCAAAACTTGGAAAGCGTGGGAATGCTCGTGTAAAAAGCTTTGCTGCCCAGCCCTGTGCTGTACTTCCAGCCGGCCACGAGCATCATGACGGAAAACGCGATCACGCCGATATCGGCCGTCACGTCTAGAACTTGCACAACCCTCGCCGGCAAGTATCTGTCCATGGCGGTCACACGAATATGCGCGTTTCGCCTCAGTGCCGTCGACGCGCTGATTATCGCCATGTATATCATGCAGGTCAGCACGATCTCCTCGCTCCATGCCGGATCCGGGATGAAGGATATATATCTTCCCATCACCGCCATGGTAGTGATCAGGATATCGGCGACAAGCAGCAGTTTACAGAAGAACATGACGCATCTATGCACGGCGTCGAAAAACGGCCTTGTCCGATCGAGTCTTTGAATATAGGATGTCATGACATTCCCCCCTGTTCGCTGTGTACGAAAAAGCGCGGCGCGGAAAACCAAAACCGCGCCGCGCTGTTCGTCATCTTCCGGTTGGCGCGACCTAACGCGCCATGTCGAGAATGGCCTTGTAGTCTTCCTCCATGCCCTTGGAGAATTGGGAGATAATCTCCGCGCAGGCGTCCTGCCATGCCTTGAGATCGTTCACCTCTGTGAAGGTGACGCCCGCCGCCTGCAACTCGGCCTTGCAGTCGTTCTCGATCTTCGCCGAAAGACTGGCGTTGAACTCGCTGGCGTATTTTCCGGCTTCGACGATGACCGCTTTCTGGGCGTCCGTCAGTTTGCCCCATGCGCTCTCAGTGATCAGAACCTCGGCGCATCCCAGCGTATGCCCGTCGAGAATCATATAAGGCGCGACTTCGTAGAACGAGTTGCTCTGATAATTGACGATGGGCTGCTCCGCGCCGTCGACGACTTTTGACGAGAGCGAGGAATAGAGTTCGTTGAACGACACCACTGTGGGAGACGCCTTGAGGCCGTTGACCATGCCGGTCATGATCGGGTCGTTGGAAACGCGGATTTTTTTGCCGGCGAGATCCGCGATACTCTCCACTTTGCTGTTGAAGAAGAAATGCCGGAAACCCTCCTCGGCGTAGAACAATCCTTTGACGCCGAGACCCAGTTCCGACGACTCGTTCAGCAGTTTCGCGCCCAGGTCGCTGTTCGCGACCTTCCAGAAGTGCTCCCGCCCCGTGAAGGTATAGGGGATGCTGAGGAGCGACAGGCTCTTGGAGCCGTAACTGTTGAGGCTGTAAGTCGCGATGCGGGACATATCGACCGTGCCGCCGCCCCCGATCATGGTGTCGAGCACGTCGTTTTCCGCTCCCAGCACTCCGCTGAACTGAATATCGATGACGACGGACCCGTTGGAAAGTTCCTCGACCTTCTCCTTGAAAGCCTGCGCCGTCTGCCCCATCAGAGAACCCGCCGGATTGACCTCCGCGTAGACCAGCTTCACGCCGGGTTCCGCGGCGCCCGCGCCAGGGACGAGACAAAAGATGACGAAAGACACCAACAATACGATACGCGCGAACTTCTTCATCAAACAACACCCTCCTGAAAATTGATTTTGATTGTGGAACTTTATAGCTGAGACAGAACGCACAAATGCCCCGAATATACCAGGCACGCCAGTGCGCAGCGTCCAAATATTCCGTCCTTTGCGTTACGTTATCGCTCACGCAACGGATAGGTCAAAACACACATCAGTAAAGTATTGCAACGTTATCGTTTAATTAGATATTATCATCGAAACACACGCCTGTCAAGCGAAAGTTTTGGGCGCCATTTATCGGTATAATACCTGATACAAAGCGCTTGATTCCACTTCAGCGTTTCAAATTTTTTCTTCATTTGCCGCGAAATTTTGGCGAGTCACAACGTAATCGTTAAAGTAAATATCGCGATATCGCATTACAAATACTCTGTCGCGTCGTATACTAATGCCGGGTGAATTTGAGAGAAGAGGACTGTTTCGATGATGGCAAAAACGACACTGAAGGATATAGCCGAGGCGGTGGGGGTGACGTCGACCACGGTGCACCGCGCGCTGAAGGGCAAGGAGGGTGTCAGCGAGGATATCCGGCGGGCCATTCGGGAAATGGCGGCGAAAATGGGTTATCGCTCGAATTATCTCGCCTCCGCCTTGAAGCGCAAGAGCATTCGCATCGCCGTCGTTCTGCCGGAGCCGGTCGGTGACAACAGGTATTATTACGGCAATATGTGGCTTGGCATACACAATTTTTTGGGCGAGGTCTCCGAGTTTCCCATCGTGCCCATAGAGAGAACTTATGCTTTTACCTACGGGGCGAATGGAGCGGTGCTGGAAAATTTATATCAAAACCATATCGGGGACCTCGACGGTTTGATCACTATGGGCGTGGACCAGGGACAATCAATGTATTTCGCCGAAAAATTTACCGAACGGGGCGTTCCCGTGGTGTACGTGGGCAGCGATGTCCCCGGGGGCAACAGGTTTTGCTGCGTAAAATCGTACGATGAAATGGCGGGAAGCCTCGCGGCGGAGCTTCTTACGGCGTTTCACGAGGACAAGACGGAGAAAAAAGCGGTACTCGTAGGACATTTCGGTCTGTTGGGAATGACGGATCAGATACATAACGCGAGGGGATTCGAGACCTACCTGAGAGAAAACGCCCCATATCTTACGCTGGTTCAGCTTCGGTCAGCGGATCGAATTGAGATTTGCCGCGAACTGAGGCGGACATTGCTGGAGGTTCGGGATATCTACGCCGTCTACTCCAGCAGCGCCCGCTGCACCATGTATATGCTGCAAGTGATAGAGGAGCTGGGCATGAAAGACCGGCTCAAACTCATCGGAAACGACAGTTTCGAAGAGAGCCTGGAAGCGTTGGAAAAGGGCGACCTGACGGCCATCATCGACAAGAAAATCGCGCGGCAGAGTTATCTCTCCGCGAAAATCCTGTTCGATTTCGTGGTGAAAGGCGAGTATCCTACTAGCGGACAGCTTAAGATAAGACCCGAAGTTATCCTTCGAAGCAATCTCAAAAAGAACTTTATGTCTGCCATCGCGTCAAACGACAACCAGTCCGCATACAGTGAAATTCTTTTGAAGTAACGCCGTCAACTTAACGCGAGTTTGCGTTTGTCAAGTAAAAAATGTCTCTTTGTCTCAGTCAACGCCCAGCGCGGCGTTGAAAATCCGCGGCAATAAAGTTAATATTGTTCCGTTGAAAGGCTGCGATAAATTCCGAGGTGGACGCATGAGACGCTTTCTTCTGACTCTTTTGTGCATCGCCGCGATCAGCGCGGCGGTATTTTACGTCGTCTCAGTGCCGCGCGGACGGACGGACATTCGCGCG
>JAISXR010000089.1 GCA_031270375.1 Synergistaceae bacterium
AAATCCACGAGGTCGTAAACCGTTACGGCGTTTCCGGCCGCGAAAACGCATTCGTTTTTCGTCTGCATGAGGTCGTTCACGATCGGGCCGTTTGTCCGAGGGTCAATCTCGATCCCTGCCATGCGGGTCAACTCGTTCTCCGGTATGAGACCGACTGCCAGCAGCAGCGTATCGCAGGGAATAAATTCATCCGAGTCCTGTACCAGCTTGCCGTCTCGATCCATTTTCCCCGCGACGATGCCCTCGAGCCTCGGGTAACCTCTGAATTCGCGTACGCTACGGTTCAAATAATACGGAATTCCAAAATCGTCGAGGCATTGGGCGATATTCCTGCGAAGCCCGGAAACCCACGGCATTATCTCGAATACGCCCACGACGGAGGCTCCTTCGAGCGTCATGCGGCGCGCCATTATGAGGCCAATGTCGCCCGTTCCCATCACGACGGCACGGCGCCCCGGCAGGAGGCCCTCCATGTTCACCAGCCTCTGAGCGGCGCCGGCCGTGTACACTCCGGACGGCCTCGTTCCGGCCAGCCCGAGCGCTCCGGCCGGACGTTCGCGGCAGCCCATCGCGAGCACTACGGCTCCGGCTTCCGCACGCTCCACGCCGCGCCGCGCGCTCGATATCCAAAAAGCGGCGCGCCGCCCGCTGGCGCGCGATTCCGGACACTCCACCGCAAAAACAGTCGCGCCAGGCTCAAACTCCACCCCGGCGCGGCACGCGCGTTCTATATATCGGTGTATATATTCGGGCCCGGTCAGTTCCTCGCCGAACGTGTGCAAACCAAATCCCGTGTGTACGCACTGCTGAAGTATTCCGCCAAACTCGGCGTCACGGTCGAACACCACCACCCGATCCGCTCCCGCCGTCCGCGCCGCGCAGGCCGCCGCGAGCCCGGCCGGCCCCGCTCCAATCACGGCGACATCTATCCGTTTACGCGGCGCGGCGGTCAACGATCGTTTTTCCTCAGATTCCTCGCCTCGATCGCGCATTCCGCTACGGCGGCCAGATCGGAACCTATGCTCGCCTCCACGGCGGCCATCATCGCGCCTTCGAGCGCGGGGGCGTCCGCGATTACCGACCTCGCCGCGTCCTCGGGGTCGAGCAGCTCTACGGCGGCTCTCGCGGAGAGGACGGAACTACCCAGATCCGGCACTATCACCACTCCGTCGGTCTTCGAGAGCATGTCGGCGAGAACGCCGAATATCCTCGACACGGACACTCCCAGGCCGCCCTCACCGTCACCGCCAATGCCGGTTATAAGAACTCCCCGCGCGCCGCCGGACATTTCCACGGCGATATCCATGATGCCCTTAGCCGCGTCCGCGCTGTGCGATACCACCAGCACGCCTATCATGTCACCTCTCCGTGAACGCGTCGCGAATGCAGGAAATCAAATAAAACGCCGATGTCGCCCCCGGATCCTGATGTCCTATGGAGCGTTCGCCCTGATAACTGCTTCGTCCACGGCGGGCGAGCATCGGTATGGTGTCTTTCATACCCTTTTCCGCCGCGTCGGCGCAGGCGTCCCACGCGTCTTTCTCGGATCCTCCGGCGTTGTCCTTCAATGCCTTGATCGCGGGGGCGAGAGTGTCGACCATCGTCTTGTCGCCGACCGCCGACTTTCCCAGGGACATCACGCCTCCCAAACCCTCCCGCATAGCGTCTGCCAACTCGTCCGCCGATACTTCGCCCGACTCGGACAGCCTCTGTCCCAATTTCATTAAAAACGTTCCGTAAAGCGGGCCGGCCGAGCCTCCCACCACGCTCATGATCGTCATGGCGACATCGCGATAGAGCGCCCCGAAAGTCGCGTATTCCTTCGCGCCCAGCTTTTCGATGACCCTCTTCATCCCGCGGTTCATGTTTATTCCGTGATCGGCGTCCCCTATTGCCGCGTCGAGGTCTGTCAGGTACTCTTTTTTTTCCTCGATCAGTTGGTTGAATTTTTTGAGCGCTGATATCGCCATTTTTACATCGAACGGCATTGTTTCGCTACCTCCCCCACCGCAACGCCGGCGTTTGCACGGGATAATCCCAGAGCGCCCGCGACATTGCGTCAAGCTTCATAACCGTAATGGAACAACCCTGCATGTCGAGACTGGTAACGTAATTTCCCACCAGACTGCGGGTTGTGATTATACCGCGTCCGTCGAGAATTTTTTTGAGGTCGCCGTAGACTATGCAGAGTTCGCTCAAGGGGGTTCCGCCCATACCGTTGACGAACGCCAGGACCTCGTCGCCCTCGTTGAAAGGCAGATCGTCCAATACGGCGTTCGCCAGATATTCGACCATCTCCCTCGACATCGCCAACTTCATCCGTTCGCGCCCCGGTTCGCCGTGGATGCCGATCCCAAGCTCGATCTCGTCGTCGGGAAGATCGAACGTCGGTTTCCCAACGGCCGGGACCGTGCAGCTCGTGAGCGCCACTCCCATGGTGCGGACGTTAGCGTTGACCCGTTCCGCCAATTCTTTCAGCTCGCCGAGCGCGGTCCCGCTTTCGGCCCCGGCGCCGACTATCTTCTCCGCGAGAAAAGTTCCGGCCACGCCGCGGCGGCCGGCTGTCCATGTGGAATCCTTCACGGAAACATCATCGTCGATGATGACTTGCTCGATTTCGCGCCCTTCCGCCCTCAGAATATCGGAGGCCATTTGAAAATTCATGACGTCGCCCGTGTAATTTTTGACGAGCAGGAGGACGCCCTTGCCTCCGTCCGCGGCGCGCACCGCTTCGCAAATCTGCTCGGGCGTCGGGGACGTGAATATCTCGCCGGCACATGCGGCGTCCAACATTCCGAAACCGACGCAGCCGCAGTGCAGGGGTTCGTGTCCGCTTCCGCCTCCCGAGATTACGGCGACTTTCGCGCTGCGCGTCCGCGTGTCAGCGCGGATCACCGTTTTGTACTCCGGCAGAAACCTTATCAGGTCGCTGTGCGCCGCGCACAGTCCCGCAAGGGATTCGACCACCGCGTCGTCAACCTTGTTCACCAGTTTTTTCAACGCATATCCTCCTCGCAGTCGATAATTCGGACATTTCGGCCTCGCGGTTCCGGACACGGGGCAAATTCGCCGATATCCGCCGCGTGCTGTACAGGCCGCAGCAAAACTATACTGTCATTGAAGCCGATTTGCAAGTAGGTAACGCTGCCCTCGGCGCCCCCTGGCGTCCCGTAAAACGCCGTGTAACATGGCGGGGATTTCACATAACAATTCCGCGCGCCGGTGAAACAATTTCCTCTTCTTCTCAGTCGACAAACTTTTTTTACACAATCTCAAAAATAACACTCCGAACACCTTGATTTTTTTTAGTATTTCTGTTAATTTAAAAAGAAATAGTGGGTTACATTTTTTTGCATTGTAACGGTTCTGATTCACCAGCTCCGAAATCGTATATCCAAAATACTGTTAAAATGAAAGGATAGCTTAGTGTTATTTTGAATACTCTATTTTTCGCCGTTCACGATTTTCGAAGTGGAATTCGAAGCGGTTTTCGAATAAAGATTTCAGCAAAACCAGATAACATAAAAAATTTTTTATCACCGATATTTGCCAGGAGGAGAAAGAAATGCAGACAGACAAACTGTTGGACGACATAGGCAGACAAATCCTGAGGGCCTTGCAGGAAAACGCCAGAATTTCATTCAGTGAACTGGGCCGGCGTGTCGGCTTATCTTCCCCGGCTGTTGCCGAGAGGGTTCATCGGATGGAAGAAGCCGGATATGTAAAAGGATACAGGGCCGTCGTGGACCAGGAAAAACTGGGTTTTCCGATCACAGCGTTCATCCGCGTGGCCCCGATCGCGGGCAAACTCAAGGAAGCGGACGAAATAGCCCGCACCATCACCGAGGTAGTCGAAGGACATCATCTCACCGGCACCGACGGTTTTATCCTCAAAGTCGTGGTGGCGTCCGTCGGGCATCTCGAACAGATAATCAACCAGATGGGTAATTACGGGCAGACGACCACGTCGATAGTTCTGTCCTCTCCGGTCGAGGCCCGCGTTCTCACCCCATATTTCCCGATATCGGAATAATTCGCGTCGTTTTCCTCAAAACGTGGTACAATTGAGACGCGGTCAATGCAAGCGGCGGTATTCCGCCGCTTGATTTTTGAAGAAAGCGCGGTTTCTGTGGAGGTATTTTGATGGATGACGATCCCAGACAGCGGGAACTTTTCGGCAAAGTCGTTCCGTTGCCTATTGAAGAGGAGATAAAACACAGCTATCTCGACTACGCCATGAGCGTGATAGTGGGCAGGGCAATACCCGACGCGCGGGACGGCCTCAAGCCGGTTCAGAGAAGAATCCTTTTCGCCATGAACGAACTCGGCCTGAGACACAACCAGCCGTTCAAAAAGTCCGCTACCGTCGTCGGCGAGACGATGGGTAAATATCACCCTCACGGCGACTCCGCCTTATACGGAACTATGGCCCGCATGGCCCAGGATTTCAGCATGAGGTATCCTCTGGTCGACGGGCAGGGAAATTTCGGCTCCATAGACGGAGACGAGCCGGCCGCGATGCGTTACACGGAGGCGCGGCTCGACGCCGTAGGCGAGGAGATGCTGGCGGACATCGACGAGGAGACGGTCGACTGGGCGCCCAATTTCGACGAGTCGCTGCGGGAGCCGACGCTTCTTCCCTCCATGGTTCCCAACCTGCTGGTGAACGGAAGTTCCGGCATAGCGGTGGGCATGGCCTCGAATATACCGCCGCACAATATCGGCGAGGCGATCGACGCCTGCCTGGCGACGCTCGCGAATCCCGATATCGAGCTGTCGGAACTCATGAGGATAATCCCCGGCCCGGATTTCCCCACCGGGGGCGTGATCCTGGGGCGCGACGGCATAGCCGACGCTTACGCCACCGGCCGAGGCAAGCTAACCTGTCGTGGAAAAGCCGAGATCGAGGAACTGAAACGCGGCAAAAACGCCGTGATCATCACCGAAATTCCCTATATGGTCAACAAGCTGAATTTGGTGGAGACGATCGCGAAGTGCGCGCAGAACGGGCTCATCGACGGCATCACCGAAATGAGGGACGAGTCCGACAGAAAGGGTATGCGCATCGTGATGGAACTGCACCGCGACGCCGACCCGAACCTGGTGATAAGGCAGCTTTACAACCGCACGCAGCTTCAGACCACTTTCGGCGTGATAAATCTCGTTTTGGTGAACGGCCGCCCGCTGGAACTGGGACTCAAACAACTGCTGGAAATCTTTTTGGGGCACAGGCGCTCCGTCGTCCGCAGGCGCACGGAATACCGCCTCCGCAAAGCCGAGGAAAGGGCGCACATAGTCGAAGGGCTGGTAAAGGCCCTCGACTTCATCGACGAAGTGATTCGCATTATCCGCGCGGCCCCCGACGTTACCGCCGCGCGCGCCGGCCTCGTGGCCGAACTTGGCTTCAGCGAGATACAGGCTTCCGCCATTCTGGAGATGCGCCTGCAGCGCCTCACGGGGCTGGAGCGCCGCAAGCTGGAGGAAGAACTCGCGGCGCTTCTCGCCGACATCGAAAGATACCGCACGATCCTCGGCAATCCGTCAGTCCTTGACGCGGTGGTCGCGGACGAACTCAGACAGGTCAAGAAAAATTACACGGACAAGAGGCGCACCGAGATACAGGACGCAATGGACGATTTTTCCGTGGAGGACCTCATTCCCGAAGCCGAGATCGTGGTGGTGCTGAGCCGTGACGGTTACATCAGGCGGATGCCGCTTCAGGACTACCACGTCCAATCGCGCGGAGGAAAGGGCGTCAAGGGCGCCACACCAAAGCCGGAGGACGAAATATCCCTCATAAAGACCACCACGACGCACAACACGCTCTGTCTTTTCACCAGCCGAGGAAGGATATTCGGCGTGAAATGCCACGTGCTGCCGGAACCCAAGACCGGCAAGGGCAAGCTGATAGGTTCGATAGTATCCCTCGACCAGGGCGAAAAAGTGGTCGCTTTCCGCGACATGAACCACGGCGGCGCCAAGTTCGTGTTCCTGGTGACCAAACAGGGACAGGCCAAGCGGCTGCCCATAGAGGAACTCGACGGCGTGCCCAAGATCGGCAGGCGCGTTCTGGGCGTCCGCGACGACGACGAAATAGCGCGGGTGCGCATAACGAACGGC
>JAISXR010000125.1 GCA_031270375.1 Synergistaceae bacterium
TCATCTCTGACTTGTATCTCCAAATCGACCCGCCGGCCGTCGACCGTCATATTGATGTCGAGCCGGCAAAATTTGTCCCCAAGAGCTTCCGGCGGCATTTCAGGGTTCGTTATCACAAACTGTCCGATACTCTCGTACGGAATATCGATCAGCTTCGCGACGAGCCGTTTCAGCAGATCGGGGTATTTCACAAATACCATTTTGAACAGCGTGTCGTTCTTGAACGTATATTCGAGCCGCTCCACAGATACACCTCGCTATATATGATGTAATATTATGCCACAGTCGCGCTTGCGTTGCAAAAGACCTGCCCGTTTCCGTTTTGTCCGTTCCGCGACGACGCCCCACTGTACTATAACCCCCAGGCAGCTTCACCCCGATGTTCCGAGGGCCTCTCCTGCGCCCCATTATACGCGATCGTCGCGGTTTCCTGGAACGAAAACACGCGAGTGATTGACGGCGGCGAAAGTTGGGATATAACTCTGAGTGGAACAATCGGCTGGGAGAGGTCAGCCGGGTGTTTCTGGGCTGCCGAAGCGGGGCTGTTATCCCCACCTCGGACTTACGCCCTAATGTGGTGGACTACGCTTTGAGGATGATGCGGAGCAGTTCCGCGAGGGCTCGTCTTCGTCGGGCGATTATCTGTCCCCGCCGAGCAACGCGCGAAGCCGCGCTATCTCAGCGTCTTTGTTCGCAAGAGCGGCGTTGCTGTCCGCAAGAGCGGCGTCTCTGAGCGCAAGAGCGGCATTGCTGTCCGCAAGAGCGGCGTCTTTTTTTTCGACAACTTTCTGCCACTTTTCGCTTTCCTTGCGCCGGGCATTGCACAACGCCGACGCTTCGTTATGCCGGGCAAGAGTACGCAGACGCTCCAACTCCTTAAATTCCGGCGACACTGTAACTTCACGATATGCCCCGACTGCTTGCGTCACGATGGGCACCCCCGATCTTTCAAGCTGTTTCAGTTCTTCCTCCGTTTTTGCGCGGAACAGCGACAACATAAGCTGTAATTCGTTTTTAACGTCAACGTCTTTCGGCAGTTTGCGTACTTCAAAATAGTGCAGGACCATCCTGTCCGTGAGTGGCACGCGGCGGGTTACTTCAAGCGGCTGAAATTCGGAATGGTATTCTTCGCAGTCAAACACCGATTCGTCGATTATGCTGATTATTATCACGCGCGGCAATTCGGAATATGTCCTGCCCACAGGGAGTGCCGACGAGTACACGCGCGCCCAATGGTACAAGGAGCGTTCAGGATAATCCCCCTCGTTTTCGACCTGCACCTCCAAATTAACGCGGATTCCATCAACGGCCATATTGACGTCAAGACGGCAGAATTTATCGCCCAGCGCTTCCGGCGGTATTTCGGGGTTCGTGATTTTGAACTCCGTTATGCTGTCGACGGCTATTCCGAGAACCGCCGCCACAAACCATTTTAACAAATCCGGATATTTCACAAACAACAGCTTAAAAAGTGTGTCGTAAGTGAATTTGTATTTCAGTTCAGTCAAGGCAACATCCTCCAGATACAAGTATAATAGCGCGTATACGGCGATTTTGCAACGGAAATGTTTTGACCGTAACTTGAACCATCCGATAATCAATTTTTTTGACTTGTCTTGACAATTCCCTGAATGACTGATATTCTTTACGAAATTGCCGGCACTTAGCACTCACCGCAGACGAGTGCTAATAGCCAGTAAAAACACCACGCGAAGGGGGCGTCCGTATGCTGACCGAACGGCAATTGGAAGTGATACTTTCCGTCGTTCACGAGTTCATCGAGAGCGGCGAGGAGGTCGGGTCGCGGACGCTTTCCAAGCGTTACCTCAAGGGACGTAGCGCGGCCACGATAAGAAATGAAATGGCGGATCTGGAGGAAATGGGCTATCTTATGCAGCCGTACACTTCGGCGGGGAGGGTGCCCACGACCAGGGCTTACAGGATTTTCGTCGACACGATGCTTCAGCGTCTGCCTCACAACGAGCGCGGGCATGGGTGGATAAAACACCTCGAAGCGCACAGGGATGGTCTGAGAGGCGCGTTGGCGAAGGCGTCCGAGATGATGTCGCAGTTGTCGAATTACGTGGGAATGGCCGCCGTGACGCAGTTGGAACAGATTCACCTTAGAAAGATAGATTTTGTCCGCGTTGACAGCGCACACGCCCTGCTCCTCGTCATTTTGGAAGGCGGCGTCGTTCATCACAAGATAGTCACAATGCCTTACGACCTGTCGCAGGATATCCTTGAAGACCTCGCGAGAAATATCAATACTCTCGCCGGTTACGAATGGAACGAAGTGCGTGAGATGCTCCGCAATTATATTTCCGGCGAGCTGGGGCGCTACGCGGATTCGTGCGTGAACGCCCTGACCGAACTCGACGCGATACTGGCGGGCGAACGGACCAAACTTTACACGGGATCCATGTCGAACCTTTTCAACGTGCCGGATTTTCAGGATATAGGAAAATTCAGGGCGCTGTTTTCCATTTTGGAACAGGAGAGCGAATTGGCCAAACTGCTCGCCCAATACGGCATGAAGGATGGAATAGGCGTCGTGATAGGAGAGGAAAACGCCGCCCCCGAGTTGCAAAACTGCTCGATGGTGTTCTCCAGCTCAAGCGACGAAGGCGCGCGCACGATACTCGGAGTGATCGGGCCCAAGCGGATGAACTACGAGCGCGTCATTGCCGTACTCGACAGGGTGCTGTGCGACATGGGGGGCGTGGAAGGAGATGAATGATTTGTTGGACGGAAACGGCGAACTCAATCAGGACGCCGAGGCGCGTGAAACTGAAGGCGCGGCGGATGCCGATATTTTGAGGGCGGATTTCGAGGCGCTCCGCGCGGAAGCGGATGCCCTTAAAAACGAGGCCGCGCGGGCGAAGGCAGATTTGTATAATTACCGCGCCAGAGTGGAACGCGACAGAAAGCGCGACAGGGAACTCGCGGCAGAAAACGCCGTGATGAGCCTGCTGCCGGTGCTGGATAACCTCGAACGCGCGCTGGAAGCCGAGAGCGACAAGGATTCTTCCATGTACAAAGGGGTCTCCATGGTCCAGAGACAATTTTTCTCTGTGCTGCAGGGCCTGGGGCTCAAGGTAATAAACGCCTCGGGCGCTTTCGACCCGGCGCTGCACGACGCGATCTCTATCGTGGACGTCGATGACGACGAGCGGGACGGAGCGGTCGTGGAAGTGTTTCACAAGGGATACATGCTTGGCGACAAGGTTCTGCAGGCCGCGAAGGTCAAGGTCGGCAGGAAAAAAACCGAAGAAAACGATAAATAGGATTAAAAAATTTCACTGCCCAAAAGGGGAAGGAAGGGATCCAACATGGCAAAAACAGCGGGAAAAGTCATAGGAATCGACCTTGGCACCACAAATAGCTGTGTGGCGGTCAAGGAAGGCGACAATATAACCGTTATACCGAATACCGAGGGAAATAGGACGACGCCGTCGGTGGTGGCTTTCACAAAAGAGGGCGAGCGCCTCGTCGGCCAGCTCGCCAAACGGCAGGCCATAGTCAACACCGAGCGCACCATCATATCCATAAAGAGGAAGATGGGCTCCGATCACAAGGTCAGGATCGACGACAAGTCCTACAGCCCGCAGGAAATTTCCGCCATGATACTTCAGAAGCTGAAGCGCGACGCGGAGGAGTATCTGGGCTCGACCGTCACCCAGGCGGTCATCACATGCCCCGCGTACTTCACCGACGCGCAGCGCCAGGCCACGAAGGATGCCGGCACCATAGCGGGCCTCGAAGTCCTGCGCGTGATAAATGAACCGACCGCGGCATGTCTCGCCTACGGCGCCGACAAGGAGGGGGAACATAAGATACTGGTTTTCGACCTCGGCGGAGGCACGTTCGACGTGTCGATACTCGACGTGGGCGACGGGGTGTTCGAAGTGCTCGCGACATCGGGCGATAACATGCTCGGCGGTGACGACTGGGACAACAGGGTAGTGGAGTGGATGACCGCCGAGTTCAAGAAGTCCGAAGGCGTCGACCTGAGCCGCGACAAAATGGCGGTGCAGCGCCTGCGCGAGGCGGCGGAGAAGGCGAAGGTGGAGTTGTCCGCCATGGCCGAGACAACGATATCCCTGCCGTTTATCACCGCCGACCAGAACGGCCCCAAACACCTGGAACTCACCCTCACGCGGGCCAAGTTCGAGGATTTGACGCGCGACCTGCTGGAGCGCGTCGTCATGCCGACGCGCTCGGCGCTGAAAGACGCGGGGCTCGCCGCCTCGGAAGTGAGCAAGGTGCTTCTGGTGGGCGGTTCCACCCGTATGCCGATGGTGCAGAAAAAAGTCAAGGAGCTGCTCGGGCACGAACCGACGAAGGGCATCAACCCGGACGAATGTGTCGCCGTGGGCGCGGCGATCCAGGGCGCGGTGCTCTCGGGAGAGCACAAGGACATCGTCCTCGTCGACGTCACACCGCTCTCACTCGGGCTCGAGACCATGGGCGGAGTGTTCACCAAGATAATCGACCGTAACACGGCCATACCGGCGTCGAGGAATCAGGTTTTCACCACCGCGGCGGACAATCAGCCGCAGGTCGAAGTACACGTGCTCCAGGGCGAGCGCGCGATGGCCGCCGACAACGTGACGCTGGGCAAGTTCACGCTCGACGGCATTCTGCCGGCGCCGAGAGGTATTCCGCAGATAGAGGTGACGTTCGACATCGACGCGAACGGCATAGTGAACGTCACGGCGAAGGACAAGGGCACCGGCAAGGCTCAGCACATCACGATTCAGTCGTCGCGCCTCACGGAGGCCGACATCGACAAGATGCGCCGCGACGCCGAGAGCCACGAGGACGAGGACAAGCGCAAGAAGGAACTCATCGAGGCGCGCAACGAAGCCGACTCCTTCGTGTACAACGCCGAAAAGAGCCTCAAGGACCTCGGCGACAAGGTGACAGAGTCCGAGAAAGCAGCTGTAGAGGGCAAGATAAACATCCTGCGCGATGCGATTGCCTCCGAGGACGTGGACCGTATCAACTCGGCCCGGGAGGAGCTCGCCTCCGCGATGCACCCGATAGCGGAGAAACTCTACGCGACGAAAGCGCAGGAAAACGCCGCTGGCACAGCGAATGGCGCGCCGGAGCAGCCGGACGCCGGCAGTGCCGACGGTCAGACTGTGGACGCGGATTTCAATACGCACGACAATAACTGAGGACACGGGGCGAGAGGTGATTTGCGGTGGCTGCGCCGGACAAAAAAGACTATTATGAAGTACTGGGCGTTTCGAGAGAAGCCACTGCGAACGATATAAAGCGCGCCTACAGGAAGCTGACCAGGAAATATCATCCGGACGCCAACCCGGGGAACGCGGACGCCGAACGTAAGTTCAAGGAGATCAACGAGGCGAACGATGTCCTGAGCGACCCGCAGAAGAGAGCGCAGTACGACCAGTTCGGCTTTGTCGGCGACGCTCCCCCCGGCGGCGGATACGGAGACCCCTTCGCGGGAGGAGGTTTCAACTTCGGAGGGGACCTCTTCGGCGACATATTCGAGAACTTTTTCGGCGGCGCGGGAGCGAGGGGCGGCAACTCGAACGGTCCGCGCCGAGGTTCCGACCTTGAGATGACCATGCGCGTCACCATGGAGACCGCATACAGGGGAGCTTCGCGCGAGGTCGAGGTTCCGCGCGAGGAAAACTGTCCCCATTGCGACGGCTCGGGCGCCGAACCGGGCAGCAAGATCACGACCTGTTCCGCTTGCGGCGGCAGCGGAAAGGTGGAACGTGCCGCGAACACCCCGTTCGGCAGAATGGTACAGGTGGTTCCCTGCACGGCATGCGGCGGGCGCGGCAAGAAGATAGAGATGCCATGCAAGGAGTGTGGCGGCGCTAAACGCGTCAAGCGCAGCCGCAAGATAGATGTTAAGATACCGTCCGGCGTGGACACGGGCACCAGGCTGCGTATCTCGGGCGAAGGCGAGGCCGGACGCAACGGAGGCCCTGCGGGCGATCTGTTCATTCACATTGAGGTGACGAGCGACTCGCGTTTTCAGCGCGACGGCGCGGACCTCCATGTCCGGGCGGATATCGAGGTTCCGCAGGCGGCGCTGGGCACAACGGTGTCGATATCGACCTTCGACGGCACGGAAAAACTCGACGTTCCGCCCGGCACTCAGCCCGGTTCGGTCTTGAGGATAAAAAACCGCGGTATGCCGAAATTGCGAGGCTCCGGCAATGGCGACCTGCACGTTCACGTCCGCGTGAACATCCCGAAGAATCTATCAGCGCGCGGCAAACAGTTGATGGCAGAACTCGCCGCTGAAATGAAAGTGGATGTCGCCGAGAACAAGGGAATATTTGACCGGATAAAAGATAAATTCGCCGGCTGACGCGCGGCGACTTTATCCTGTGTCCGCAGGAATATGAAGCTGAAAGACGGCGGTAAGGTGCTGTTTATCCAAGAGGGTGACAGGTACTACGTTGAGAACGCCGCGATGGTCGCAATCAACCGGATGCAAGAAGCTTTTGCGGGTGAAACGGAGCGTTTAGGTCTTCAAAATGAGGACGATGTCGCGGCTATGATCAAGGATGTCCGGCGTGATCGTTGGGAATTAACACTCGATTAATACGTTTTTGATTGCGATTCGATATCAATAACCGCACACGATATGATGGTAAAATGGAGAGAGGATTTAGACAGTCCTCTCTCCATTTTTTTCCGATTGGAGGAATGCGGAATGGGGAACTACTGGTGGTACGTGACGGTGTTGCTCCGTAACGGGGAAAGCGGGCACGAGGAGAACGAGGAGATACTTTACTCCGCGGCTGAGATATCGGGCAGCATAGGGACTGAAGTCCAGGAATTGCCGAACGGCGTGCGTATGCGGATATATTACCGCTCCGACGAGGATATTGCCCTGTGGCGCGGCAGGCTGCTCGACGCGCTGGCCCCTTGGCCGGAGGTGCGCGTCGAGGACATGGGAAGGGTGGAGAACCAGCAGTGGGCAACGCGGAACGAGGACGCTTTTCCTCCGCTCCGCGTGGGCAGGCGCATGGTGGTCATGGCCCCGTGGCATAAGGGTAAAGAGCCCGAGGACAGGACGCCGATATACATCAACCCCGGAAGCGCCTTCGGAACGGGGTATCATGAGAGCACACAGATAGCTTTGGAGCTGTTCGAACGGTATCTGGACGGGGGCGGCAAAGCCGGAAACGTCATCGACATCGGAGCCGGGTCGGGCATTCTGACGATAGCGGCACTGAAACTCGGGGCCGCGTCGGCGCGTTCGCGCGACATCGACCCGGCCGTGATAGAAGAAATCGAGTGCAACCTGGCGCAGAACGGCATCGATACGTCGCTCGTGACGCTCGAAACGGGGGATTTGCTTACGGGCGTGAATGGTTCTTTCGGCGTGATTTTCGCGAATCTCCTCCTCGACCCGCTGCGCGAAATGCTCCCTTCGGTGCGCGGCATACTCGCCCTGGACGGAACCGTTATCTTTTCCGGCATGACGGCGAGGGAGAAGGAATCTTTCATGGCCGCTTTAGGGGATACCGGTCTCGTAATGTCCGATGAACTGACCAAAGGGGAGTGGTGGGGTGTCGCTGCCCAGAGTCCGGCTAGATAGCCGCGCGCGCGAGGACGGCGGTCTCTGGAGGCTCGACGCGCCGCAGGTTCGTCATCTCGTAAAAAGCTTTCGCTCTTACGACGGAGCCGCGGTCGAAGGGCTTTTGGAAGAGGGCGGCGGTACTAAACTGCTCATGAGACTCGAATCGAGGGACGGCGCGTATTATCTTCGCGAAGCCGGCGCGTTGCCGCAGACTCCCGATAAACTCGGGATGACGCTCCTGATCGCCCTTCTCAAAGCGCCCCAGTTTGACGTGGTGCTTCGCGCGTCGGCGGAACTGGGCGTCAAGGAAATTCTGCCCGTGGAGTGCGAGCGTTCCGTGCCCAGGACAGGGGCGAACCTCCCGCAAAAAACTCTCCGCTGGCAGAAGATACTGGACGAGGGCTCTCTGGTCGCCGGCTCCGCATCCCCCACGAAAATAAATCCGCCCGTGAAGTTCGCCGAGATATCATGGGACAGCCTTCCCGACAACCGGATAGCCGCCGTCATTTCGCCCGTTTCCCGCCCCATATCGGAGATCGCGGCGCGCGAAGGGCAGATAGTATATGCCGTCGGCCCGGAGGGCGATTGGAGCAATGGGGAAACATCGGCCCTGCTGAGCCGTAACTTCATCCCGGTCACGCTGGGAGAAAGAATTCTGAGGGCGTCCACCGCCGCCGTGGCGGGCTGCGCTTGGTTTCGTCTGGGGATATGCCAGCGGATTCCTGCCTGACCGGCAAAATATTTTCGGTGACGACCCTGGGATGCAGGGTGAACCATTACGAGGCCGAAGCGATAGCTTCCATGCTGGAGGCTCGGGGCGCTGTCTTTGCGCGCGGGGATGGGAGAGAATCGCCCGATATCGCGGTCATTGTCACCTGTTCGGTGACATCCGCGGCCGACGCCAAGACGCGCAAGATAATCCGCAGGGCGAGACGGCTTCACCCCGATTCCGTGATAGTGGCGTGCGGTTGCTGGGCGCAAAGCGCTTCGTCCGGCGATGTCTCCTCGTCGGGGGCGGATATCGTCATCGGCAGCCGGCTCAAAGGATGTATAGCGGAGGAACTTGAAAAATGGTACGCGCGCGCCGCTGAGGGGAAACAAATCACGCGCGCCGTCGTTGAAAGAAGAACCGATGTGACGAAATACCGCGATTGGGATCCTATGTCGCTGGACAGAACACGCATCCTGACGAGAGCTTTTATCAAAGTGCAGGACGGCTGCGACAGGAGATGCAGCTACTGCGCCGTGCCGTTCCTGCGCGGAGGCGCGGTGTCGCGCGACGCGCGCGAGGTGTTGGACGAAATCAACCGTGTTGCCGCGAACGGTGCGAAAGAGGTAATACTCACGGGGGTGCAGCTCGGGGGTTATCAGTCGGGGGAAGTATCGCTCGCCGGTCTCGTGCGCGAAGTTTCACGCGTCGAGGGATTGCGCCGCTTGAGGCTGGGATCGCTGGAACCGTTTGCGGTGACCGGCGATCTCCTGCGAGCCGCCGGCGATTCCGGTATCTTCTGCCCTCATCTGCATCTTCCCATTCAGAGCGGCGACGACGAAATGCTGCGCGCTATGCGGCGCGGCTACAGCGTGTCCGATTTCGAACGCGTTGTCGGATTGGCGAGAACTTACCTCGGGGATTTCGCGCACATATCGACGGATTTGATAGTCGGCTTCCCCGGCGAGACCGAGGAAATGTTCGAAAACAGTCTGAGGGCTGTCGAACGGCTGAGGTTTGGCAGAGTCCACGTTTTTCCTTATTCTCCCAGAGCGGGAACGGCCTCGTCAAAATTACGAAGCTTGCAGGCCAGGACGGTGAAACGCCGGACGGCGTGCGCTCTCGAGCTGTCGGAGCGTCTCGCCGCCGAATATGCCTCGCGGTTCGTCGCGAGGCATTGCGCCGTGCTCGCGGAAAACGCGGACGACGGCGTGGCGTCGGGCTGGAGTGAACATTATCTCAGGGTGTATTTCAGAGTTACCGGCGGCGGAAAATGCGTTGGGGGAAATGAAATTACACTGACGCCTAAAATTTCGGTTGGTAGTATACTTTTGTGCGAGGGTGTGGAACCGGAAAAAATTGCCATTGCCTCGCATGGGGACGGAGGGGCGTCCGGCTGATGGACGAGTATATCATAGGAATAGACCTGGGCACGAGATATGCCGAAACGGCTGTCGATATCCCGGGACGCGGCGTGTCGATAATACCGAACCGGTGGGGCGGAAACCGCACTCCATCAATGGTGGCGTTCACAAAGGACGGGCTCGTCGCGGGAGAGGACGCCGCTCATGTCATGCTGACCGAGCCCGATATGGTGTGGTGGGACATGAAACGCCGCCTCGGTTCCGACTGGACGGCGTGCGTCGCCGGACATTCCTACGACCCGGAAGATATGCTCCTGCCGCTTTTGTCACTCCTGCGGGAAGACGCCGAGGCTTTCCTCAAGACGTTCATCTCCTCTTGCATCCTGGCTTCGCCGGCACATTTCAGTTTCCCCGAACGCGGTGCGTTGGCCCGGACGGCGCGCAAGGCCGGTTTCGAACGCGTCCGCATAGTGAACGAACCGACGGCCGCCGCACTGTCGGCCGGCACAAGCGGGCGTTTTCTCGTGATGGACTTTGGCGCGGGAACGCTCGATATGTCGCTCGTCGAGGGAGATGGGGGCGTGTTTCAGGTTCTCGACAGCGAGGGACGCCGGGACATCGGCGGGCTCGATATTGATAGGCTGCTGGCGGAGTGGCTTTGCCGGAACGCTGGCGTGCCTCTGTCGCGGCCCAACGATCCGCGGGCGTCCCTGATGATGAGGGAGGCGGAAAATGTCAAGATAGCCCTCTCAGGCGTCAAGCGGGTCACATGGCGCGTCCCGGCGGGACTGGCGAGCGACGGGCGGTCGGTGGACATAGAGCGCGCCGAATTCGAGTCCCTCATATACCACTTGATGGAAGAGATACTGAACATGGTGCGAAAGATGTGGCGCAAATACGAACCCGACAGGCTGCTCACCGTCGGGGGAAGCAGCCGCATACCGTTATTGCGGCAAATGCTGGCCGAGCGCGTGCGTGAACCCGATTCCGGGGGAAGCTCCAGTCCGGAATACGCCGTTGTCATCGGCAGCGCGCTTTACGCCCATCAGGGCAAGGAAAGGCTGCTGATAGATGTCTTGAGCAAGAGTCTCGGGATAATGAACTCCGACGGTGAGGTCGTCCCGCTGCTCCGAAAGGGCGCTCCTCTGCCCGCCCAGGCGCGGCAGGCATTCACCGCCAGCGGCAGCGGCTCGATAGAGGTCATTGTCGTACAAGGAGAACAGAAGGTTCGCAGCGCTGGCAGGGTGCTTCAGACACTCACGATAGATAGCGTGTCGGACGGGGAAACTGTCGAGGTCGATTTCAAGGTCGACGGCGGAGGGCTCCTTCACGTGGAGGTAAAACGCAGGGCAAATACCAGTCGGAGGACGATATCGCTCAATTTTGACGAGACGGACGAAATGCAGTGCGATCTCGCTTCGGAGATAAGGATCAGGGAAGACAGAATAGCGAAACTCTCCATGGGCTATCCCGACAATTTTCAGACGCGGCTGCTGGATATCACCAAAGACGCCCGTTCGCTGAAAAACGACGATTCTTCGCTGCAATGGCAGGCGCTCACGGTGCTTGACAAGATGATAGCGGAACTGGAACGGGTGACGGCAGGATAATGCGCAACGCCGAGTTCGAGATTCTCGGGCTTTCTTCCGATGCCACATGGGACGACGTAAAACGCGCCTTCAGACGGCTCGCCCGCACTTACCACCCGGACGTAGCGGGCCCGTCGGGAGCGCAAAAATTCGCCGAGATCACTGAGGCATACATGACACTCAAGGAGGCGGCGTCTCCCGGTTTGGGCAAAATTCCGAACATGCGCCGCACCCAGCGCGGCGGCGCTGATCGGGAAACCGGGCGTGGCGAGTCGATATTCAAAAGGTTATGGCGGATGGTTTTCTCGTTCCTGCACAAACGCGAGACGAAGGAAGAAAATTCGGCGAGCGACGGTATTTCTCCGGTTGCGGCGCGTTTAATAAGCGGTGTCATCACGCGGGCGGAATCGGAGATGTACGGCATTCTCTCCCACAGGGACGAACATGCGTCGCGTGTGAAATCCGACGCCATTATCCGCCGCCTGAAGAGCCACCGCCCCGCGGTGACACTGCTCGCGCTCAGGCAGTTGTCTCTGTCGGGCATGAATGACGAAGCCGCGTCCGTGGCCGTGGAACATTTCAGGAGGAACATGCCGTGCGGGGAAGTGTTGGAGGTACTGCTCGACGTTTTCTCAAACTCGCCGAAGCGCGACGACATGGTTCGCGCGCTGCTGCTTCACGCGACCAGGTTTTCCGAGCAGGAAGCCGTAATACTTCTGGGACGCCTGAAACGGTGGAAGGTGAGCGCCGAATTTCTGAGGCCCTTCCTCCTGCATAAGTCGCCGGCGGTGATAGCCGGCGCTCTGTCGGGTTGGCCGGAAGGCACCGTTTTGGGCGAGAGATCCGAACTCACCATATTGCTCTGCAAGGATGACGAAGTGATATTGATACCCCTGCTTCGTCTTTTGAAGAAGGAAAAACTGCCCCGCTGGACCGACGCGCGCCTCCTGAGCCTCGTGAAGGAACATCCTTCCGCGGCTGTGCGAGTATGGGCCTCCGCTATTGTGCGCGACCAAAAACTGAGTTAGAATATAAATAAGATGGCGACTTGCTTCAGGGACACCGTATTTATTGCGCGGAGGCGCGGGTGTTGAAAACGTAAGGTTTGGTCCCCGAACGTTTTCTGAATTACGCGACAGGTACGGTACACAGGGAGGGGGGACAAAGGATGACCAGCGTTACTCGGCGTGAGAACGAATCCATAGAAGACGCGTTGAAACGTTTCAAGCGAGAGCTTCGTAAGGTTGGGGTGCTCAGGGAAGCCAAGAAGCACGAACATTACGAGAAACCCAGTGAAATCAAGAAGCGCAAGAAAGCAGCTTCTGTAAGGAACAAACACAAGAGGCCCGAATAATGGGCTGTAAGCTGGAGGAGACAATTCAGCGTGACCTCGTGGCGGCGATGAAAAGCCATGACGAGCGTCGTATGACGGCTCTTCGGATGCTGAAAACGTCGATTCAAATGGCGTCAACCGAAAAGGGCAGGGGAGACCTCACTGACGAGGATATCCACGCCCTGGTGAGGCGCGGCTTGAAACAGCGTGAAGAGGCAGCCGAGCTTTACAGGAAGGGCGGCGCCCCCGACCGCGCGGAGGAAGAGCTGACTGAGGCTCGTATACTGGCGGCGTACCTTCCGGCTCAGTTGGACGACGCGGAGCTGGAACGCATAATCTCGGGCGCCATATCGTCTCTTGGCGCTTCCGGCCCGAAGGATATGGGACGTGTCATGGGCGCCGCCATGAAGGAGACCGCCGGCCGTGCTGACGGTAAACGCGTGAAGGAGATAGTTACAAGGCTCCTGGCATGACAGTCGGATTCAATATGCGAATGGGGACTGGACGACGATTCAGTCCCCATTTGTTCGGATTTTAAACGGTGATGGCGGCGTTTATGCGGATTCCGATTTCTTTTTGGCGATGTTTCCGAATTGAACTTTCATCGCTTTGCCCAGGTCGTGCGGGGACATGTAGAACATCAACCCGCGCTCGCCCGCGTTTATGGCTATTTTTTCATGGTTCACAGCGTCTTCGTATACGTACACCGGATATTGTTTGCCGCTTTTTACCGGCGAGCAGCCGCCCATGACATACCCGGTGAGGACGAACAGCTCGTTTTTATTTACCATGGCAACTTTCTCGTTTCCCGACAGTCCTGCCAGAGCTTCAGTGTCGAGGTCAAAACCGGCGGGGATACACGCCTCCAGCACGCCTGTCTTATCGCCTCTCAGGACGAGCGTCTTGTAAATCACTTCGTAAGGCAACCCCATGTCGTTGGCCGCGTGTTCGGCCGAGAGATTGCCCGAATCCACTCTGTAACGGATGAACTCGTAAACTATGCCCAGTTCATCGAGACGTTTTGCCGCTTTGGTCTTTTTCTCACCCTTCGCCGTATTTGCCATGACACGTTTCCTCCCCGGATTCGATATGATTGGTTCGTTTGGAGCCGCCAAATCCCGAATGAATATATCTCTGTCCGCGGCGGCGACTACATGTTAATTTATGCGTGTTTAATTGTCAAAGCCGGGAGCTATTCCCAAATCACTGAAATTATCCAATTGATACGCACCCGTGTCTCCGTATCATTATTTATTTGCCGGCGCGCCGCCATACATCGCTCTGAGGCGTGGTTTTTCTATCTTGCCCGTCGCGTTTCGCGGCACGTCGGCGAATATGAATCCGCGCGGCCTCTTGTACCTGGGGAGCGCTTCGCAGTGGGCCGCGAAATCGCTTTCCGAGGCGGCAGCGCCGTCCTTCATCGACACGATCGCCACCGGCACTTCCAGCAGGCGTTTGTCGTAACCGCCTATCACAGCCACGTCTTTCACGCAGCCCATAGCCCTGATGTGGTCCTCTATCTGAATGGGGAAGATGTTCTCGCCACCGCTGATTATCACGTCTTTTTTTCTGTCGACGAGGTAGATGAAGCCCTCCTCATCCTCGTAGCCCATGTCGCCGGTGTAGAGCCATCCATCGCGCAGGGTGGCGGCCGTCGATTGCTCGTCGCGGTAGTAGAGTTTCATCACACCGGGCCCTTTGACCGTGAGTTCGCCTATCGTTCCCCGCGGCACATCTTTGCCGTCGTCGGACACGATCCTCGCCTGCCAGTTTATCCCCGGTTTGCCTATGGCTCCGACTTTGCGGAGATTTTCCACTCCCAGATGCACGCACCCGGGGCCCATTGATTCACTCAGCCCGTAATTTGTGTCGTACTGCTGCTCGGGGAAAAATTCGCGCCAGCGCGCTATCAGCTCCGGCGGCACCGGCTGGGCGCCTATGTGCATCAGGCGCCACCGGTCGAGATTGTAATCCTCGAATGACAGGTTTCCGCTTTCCACCTCCTGCAGTATGTCCTGCACCCATGGAACCAGCATGAAGGCTATCGTAACGCCTTCCTCCGACAGCGCGTTCAGGATCGACTTAGGTTTGCCGTCGCGCAGCAGCACGGCTTTGCCGCACGAGACAAGGCTGCCCAGCCAGTGCATCATCGCTCCCGTGTGGAACAGGGGGGCCAGACATAAAAATACGTCGCCCGCCCTCTGCCCGTGGTGAGTTTGTTCGGTGACGCACACCGACATTATGGACGCGTGCGTGTGAAGGATGGCTTTCGGCTGCCCGGTGGTGCCGGAAGTGAAATATATGGCCGCGTCGTCCTCGTCGGAGAGTGGAACGTTTGGAGGGCCGCCGCTCGCGCCGCGCACGCAGTCGAAGTACTTCACGGCGAAATCGGGACAGTCGGGCGACGTCGAGATGAACGTTTTTACGCTCGTCCCTTCCTCGCGGACAGCCGCCATTTGTCCGGAGTATTCCGTCCCGAAGAAAATAGCTTCGGGTTGCGTCAGCTCCAGGCATTTTCGGGTTTCTTCCGTAGTGTTGCGGAAGTTGAGGGGCACGACCAGCGCCCCGCTTCTCATTATTCCGAAATATATCGGGAACCATTCGAGGGCGTTTCTCATGAGAACGGCGACATGCTTTCCCCTGCCCAGTCCGCGCGAGACGCAGAAGTTGGCGATCCTGTCCGCGTCACGGTCCATGATCTTCCACGTCATCTCACGCCGCGCCGACAAGTCGGGGAAACTGGCCGCCGCGTCGTAATCGGCGGGCAAAACGATCTTGCCTGAGCCGGAACGCGGGCTCAACTCCACCACCGCCACAGCGTCCCCGTTTTGTATCGCGTTCTTTTTCAGCAGTTCCGTGATTGGCATTTTTATCCTCCATATCATACTTAAGAATTTAGGAAAGGCTGATTTATCGTCAGGGGCCTAAAGGGTAATGACTAAAACCCTGATAGAGACTGGGTTGCGAAACGGCCAAATTTCATTCTGGCGATTTAATCAGCGTTTCCTTAAGAATTTATACACAGAGTACGGAGCCCCGGGGTTTCAATCCTGCGGCAGCGATTTGGCCGCTTTGACCGATACGGTCGTCTCGTAGCACGCGAAGCAACGATTGACGAGGGAACGCGCCGGTTTCTCGGTGAACGCGCTGACGAGCGGCACGATGACGAGTCCGGCAAGCATCGTGAACGCTCCCGCGTTGATGGGAGAGGCGAGGATCCCGGGAAAATACGGCCTGAACGATATATTCGCGATCATGAAGACCGAGGCGAAG
>JAISXR010000247.1 GCA_031270375.1 Synergistaceae bacterium
TGCGTTCATCGTTGATACGAGTGGGCTGAAAGCGGTTAGAGCGTTAGGAAAGCAGTAAATATCAGCATTTGTGACATCGTTTATGATGTAATATCAACAAGTGTTATTCAGAAAAACCCCCTCGAACCACAGGCAAAAACCTGCGGGCGCTGCCCGCACCCGGCAGGGAGCAAGCTCCCTGCACTCTCTTGAATTTTTTTATTTTCATCCTGCGGGTGAAAATAAAAAATATTTGAAGGGGTCCGGGCGTGTCCCGCCGCTTCTTGCGGGGGAACTGGTTCCCCGGCGAGATTTGGGGCGGAACCCCAAGGTTTTGCCTGTGGTTTGAGGCCGAACCGACGGAGCGGCGGCATTCACTCGTGAAGCCCCTCTCCGTTCCGATTTGTGCAAAAAACAGTCAGTTTTGTGCAAATACTTTGGCGAAATTCAATGATAGAATAAAACGACGCAATCAAAATTCTCATCATTCAAAAGCGACGGCTGAATATCGAACGCATGGAGGAGCTATGGGTGAAATAATACTCGTCATGGAAAATATCGAAAAATCCTTCGAAGGGGTCAAAGCGATCTCCGATGGCCGTCTTGCTTTGCGGCGTGGGGAAGTGCACGCCCTCATGGGAGAAAACGGGGCGGGAAAGTCCACTCTCATGAACATCCTGTCGGGCGCTCTCCGCGCGGACAACGGAACCATACGCATCGAAGACCGCCCCGTCAAGATATCCTCACCCATCGAGGCGAGGGCGCTCGGGATCGGGAAAGTGCATCAGGAGCTTCAACTGGCGCCGGAGCTTACCGTCGGCGAGAATATCTTTCTCGGGCGCGAGCCGAGAAACCGTTTCGGCTTCCTGGATTACAGAAAAATGTACGAGGAATCGGATCGCCTGATACAGTCGTTCGGCCTGCCGCTCAAGCCGAAAACGAAGGTGAAATCGCTGCGGGTGGGCGAGCGGCAATTCATCGAAATAGTCAAAGTCACGTCTTTGGACTGCCGGATAGTCATTCTTGACGAACCGACATCCGCGTTGAGCAAAGCCGAAGCCAAAAAACTTTTTGACGTCATAGCCCGCATGAAAGAGCGGGAGGTATCCGTCATTTACATAACGCACCGGATGGAGGAGGTATTCGAGATCACCGACCGCATCACGGTCATGCGCGACGGGCGCTACATCGACACTGTAAATACCGCAGAGACCAACAGAGAGAGCCTGATACGCATGATGGTGGGACGCTCCGTGTCCGCCGGCGCGAGGAACAAACAAGACGCCGGCGCGCGTACGGCGGCGACGCATGGCGTTCCCGCCGCAGACGCGGAGCCCGCCCGCGCGAGGGATGCCGAGGAACTGCTGAGGGTGGAAGACCTGTCGCTCGCGTTTCCGGCGTTTTACAAAAAAACCAGTCTGAAAAATATTTCGTTCTCCCTGCGCAAAGGCGAGATTCTGGGCCTTGCCGGGCTGATGGGCGCGGGACGCACGGAACTCTTCGAGGCGTTGTTCGGTCTTCACCCTAAAGTGAGAACGGGGCGCGTCTTCATCATGGGAGAAGAGGCCCGGATCGACTGTCCCGAGGATGCCATCGGGAACCGCGTCGCCTTTATGACGGAGGACCGCAAGCAGCAGGGGTTGGTTCTTTCGAGAGGTATCGGCGAAAACATGACGCTTCCGATATTGAGGCGGCTCATGAAGTTCTATTTCGTCGACCGGCGGCTCGAACGTCCCTTATGGGAACGGCAGATGCGCGATATTCGCGTCAAGGCGCCGTCGCCGCTGACTTTAGCCTCCAACCTGTCCGGGGGCAATCAGCAGAAAGTGGTGTTCGCGCGCTGGCTGCTGACCGAACCGGACATTCTGCTGCTGGACGAACCGACCAGGGGCATCGATGTCGGAGCCCGCGAGGAGATATACGGCATCATCTCGTCACTCGCCGCCGGAGGCAAGGGGATACTGGTCGTTTCGTCGGAACTGCCTGAATTGCTCAATATATGCGACAGAATCCTGACGATTTGCGAGGGCAGGCTGACCGGCGACTTCGCGAGGGAGGAAGCGAATCAGGAGGCGCTTTTGAGCGCCGCCACCCTGCACGTTTGAGTATCCGCAAGAAGCGGAGCTGTTTGTTACATAAATAATAAGTCGTTACGGGGAGGAACCGGACTTGCCAAAGAAAACACCGGAAAATGTCCAATCTGAAAATCCGCGCGCGCTGGAGATTTTGAGCGCTTTCAAGAGTTTTTTCGGCCTGATCGTCATATTCGCCATAGCGTCCGTCATCTGTGTGCGAAACGGGCGAAATCTGTTTTTGAGCGCCGGCAACCTGGGAAACGTGGCCCGCGCGATATCGGAAAACGGCATTATGGCCATCGGCATGACGCTCGTCATCCTGCTGGGCGGCATCGACCTCTCGGTCGGCGCGATCCTGGGCCTGACCGCCACTGCTTCGGCCGCGCTGCTGGTGAGCGGCAAGTCCATGCTGACCGCACTGCTGCTGGTTTTAGGCATGTCGGCGTTATTCGGGATGTTCAACGGCGCCGTGAGCACGAAGCTGGGGGTGCAGGCTTTCATCGTCACGCTGGCCTCGATGAGCATCGAAAGAGGCATCGCGCGTTTCTGGTCGGGGGGACAGGGCGTTCCCATCGCGTATGGGACAGGACCGGGGCAGGTCGATCCCATTTTCCAGGTATTTTCCCTTCGCATATTCAGGACGGAGACTTTTACCGGGGTTCCCGTGCCCGCGATAGTGTTTCTGCTGCTGGCCGTGATATTCTCCATAGTGCTGAAATACACCAGATTCGGCCGTCATGTCTATGCGGTGGGAGGCAACGAGACTTCGGCGTTCCTTTGCGGCGTCAAGGTGGATCAATTGAAGATCACCGTGTATACGCTGTGCAGCTTTTTGGCGGGTATAGCGGGCGTATTGCACGCGGCACAGCAGCGCCAGGGCAGCCCGAACGACGGTTCGGGGTACGAACTCGACGCCATTGCCGCCGTTGCTATCGGCGGGACGAGCATGGCCGGCGGCAAGGGCACGATCGTGGGAACCGTGGTGGGCGCGCTGATACTGGGAATACTCAACAACATGCTGCAGTTGAACAATGTGGACAACAACCTGCAACTGGTGTTGAAGGGCCTGATAATCATAGCGGCCGTGGTGTTGCAGAGGGAGCGCAAAAAATAGCGGGATGGCGCGCGCCGCGTCGAGGGTGATTTACGGGGAAACGCCGCGCCGAATGTGCTCCGAAAATCACGCGGCGGATAAAAATTCTCACGGAGAGGTTGTGGAGATTTATGAAAAACGGGGAGGCATATCCGAAAAAAAATAAACCGCCGCCATATTTGCCATACGATCCAAACGACCGACGCGGCCTTTACGGAGACGAACGCCCGCCGCCCGAGGCTCGAAAGTTGGCGGAACGTGGCGCTGAATGACGGAGCGTTAATGGTAAAGAAAATAGAAATATATCTTCGGGAGGAGAACATCATGAAAAAAATTTTCGCGTTAGCAGTAACGATCGCCGCGCTTCTGACAGTCACGATCGCGGTCAGCGGCATTGGCGAGGCCGCGCCCGCAAAGACCTATCACATCGGAATGTCCCAGTGCAACCTTGGAGAACCCTGGCGCGTGGCGATGAACGATCAGATCAGGACAGCCGCGGCCCAGTACCCGGAGTTCGAGGTGTCGTTCTCCGACGCCGCTCAGGATAACAGCAAGCAGATAGCGGACGTCGAAAACTTCATCACGCAGCAGGTGGATTTGCTCATCATATCGCCCAACGAGGCGACTCCGCTGACCGACGTGGTCAAGAGAGCGTATGACGCAGGCATCCCCGTTATCGTCCTCGACAGGCGGGTGGACGGCGACGCCTACACTTCGTTCATCGGCGGCGACAACGTGCTGATAGGCAAAAAAGCTGGCGAGTACGTCGCGAAGAACTATCCGAACGGCTGCAACATCGTGGAGATAAAGGGGCTGGAAGGCGCGACGCCGCAGAAGGAACGCCACGACGGTTTCATGGCCGGCGTCGGCAGCGATCCCAAGTACAAATTCGTATATTCTCAGAGCTGCGACTGGCTGCGGGACAAAGCGATCACCGTCATGGAGTCCGCGTTGCAGGCCAACGACAAAATCGACGTGGTTTACGGGCATAACGATCCCGCCGCAGTCGGCGCTTACGTGGCGGCGGAGAACGCCGGCCGCCAAAAGGAAATGATATTCATAGGCATCGACGGACTGCCCACGCCCGACGGCGGAATAAGGGAAGTCATGGCGGGCCGCATGGCGGTCACCTACGTGTATCCCACCGGCGGGGCAGAGGCCATAGACGCCGCGTACCGGCTGCTGGTGAAGGGCGAAAAACTTGACAGGGAAGTTGTCCTGGATACCATAGAAATAACGAAGGACAATGCGGAAGAAATGCTGAAAAAGTTCGGCGGCGCCTAGGTATCCCGAGCGCGAGTCGAGGAAATGCCGATTAATTCGCCGAAATGACATTGTGTCATTTGGAAACACGGACGCCGCAAGGGTTTTAATCTTTGCCCTTCAGGTCCATGACAATAATCAGCCTTTCCTTGGAATCCACCCCCGGGCTGCGCTCGCTCCGTTCGCAGGCACGGGCGTGAGTCGGAACCCGGGGGTTTGATATGATGACATGAGACCGTTCGCGTGGAAAACCTGGTTAGGTTCCGGGACATTGTCGCAAAAAATCAACAGTTACCTGTTGCTCGGTATTTTTGCGCCGTTTGTGCTGATGTGTTTTTTCCTGAATCAGGTAAGTGCCTGGCAGATGGAACGGCTGCTGATGCAAAACACGCAGCAGATGCTGAGCCAGATGGGGTTGATTTTGGATTTCTACACGACGAGCATGGAAAGCACGATCAATATAGTGGAAAACGCCGCCCCAACGGAGGCCTTCATTAACGGCAGCGCGGATACGGAAGCGCTGAGGCGCTTTTTGAGGACGATCACCGCCAACCGCCCCGAGATCGCCGGCATTTTGGTCGTCAACGGAAACGGAAAATACGTGAGCGACGGGATATTTCAGAGGTCGCGGGATTCGCTGCTGAATGAAAACTGGTACAAGCGGGCGGCGGAGAATCCCGGACAGTACGTCATGATAAGCAAGCCGGTGGGACGGAATCTGACCTCTCATTCCAGATACGGCGACGACGAAATCATGTCGATCGTGAAAGCGCCGGAAGCTGGCACGGCCGGACACGCCGCCGGGGCCGCTGTCCTGATTGATTTTCACCTGAGCGCGTTCGACGAGTATCTCAAGAGTATCACGCTCGGCAGCGCGGGGTTTCTGTACGTCACCGACGAGGCCGGGGAGATAATCTACACGCCGTACAACGACGTCGTCTACCGCATCGACAACCGTTATCTGATCGAGCGTCCCAAGGAAAAAACGATCGTTAAAATCAGGGACGAGTATTATCAGGTAGTTTGCAGGAACATAAACTACTGGTACATAATGGGCGTGTTTCTGCACAGGGACACCATAGCCACCGTCACGACGCTGAGATACATGACGGTGGCGCTTCTCGTCTCGACGATACTGCTGGTGAGATGGTTTTCTGCCAGGCTGAACAAGACGGTTGTCGCCCCGCTGCGCCGTTTGGACAGTCTGATGAAGTCCGCGGAGGAGGGAAACATGGAAGCGTGTTGCCCGACTGGCGGCGACGATGAGATAAGCGCCCTGGGCGACAGTTTCAACCGAATGATTTCGAAAATCCGTGAACTTCTGGTGATAATCGAACAGGAAAACAAACTGAAGCGGGATGCCGAGTTCAAGGTGCTTCAGGAGCAGATAAAGCCCCATTTTCTCTATAACTCCCTGGACACCATCAACTGGCTGGCCATGGATTGCGGCGCGCACGAGATCGTCTGGCTCGTCGGCGCGCTCACCAAGCTGTTCCGGCTCTCTCTCAGCGGCGGCAGGGAGTTTATAACCGTGGAGGAAGAGGCGGAGCAGGTGGAAAATTACCTTATCATTCAATCCATCAGATACGAGGAGATGATAAGCTACAGTTTCGACATAGGCGAAGAGGTCAAAGGGCTTACCGTGCTGAAGCTCATATTGCAGCCGCTGGTGGAGAACGGCGTCTACCACGGCATAAAGGAGCGCGCTTACAGGGAGCCGGGATTCAGGGGACATATCCATGTGTCCGCCCACATCGGCGGCGAGGATCTCCTGCTGCTGACGGTGCGGGACGACGGATTGGGCGCGCCGCCCGCCGTGGCGTCCGAAATAGAGCGAATGTTAGAGTCGGACGAACACACCATGGGATTTGGGCTGTACAATATAAGCCGGCGTCTGAAATACACATTCGGAGACCGGTACGGCCTGACATTCAGAAGCGTGGAAGGAGAGGGCGCCGAGGTGGTGATTTCTCACCCGGTACTCGATACCGGCGAGACGCCCGCCCCGAATCGCCGTGAGAACGGGAAAAACCGATCCCAAACGAAAAAGGAGTGAAACGGCGGTGAATCTGCTGATCGTGGACGATGAAGCTAAAATCCGCAACGGCCTGCGAAAACATTTCGAGCGGATGCCATTGCGTTTCGAGGTCGTCGAAACCGCCGAAAACGCTCACGCCGCGCTGGAGAGCGCCCGCCGGATTCGCCCGGAGATAGTGCTGTCGGATATACGTATGCCGGGCATGGACGGGCTCGAATTTCTCGAAACTATCTCGAGAGAATTATCCCCGCTCAAAACGATCGTGATATCAGGCTACGACGAGTTTGCTTACGCGCAAAAAGCTATCCGATGCGGCGTAAACGAATATGTTCTGAAACCGCTCGATCTGCCCAAGTTCGACGCCATGATCGCTCGAATATACGACAAACTTCTCGATGAACGCAACCGCAAGGACCGCGCCGACCTCGCCATAGAGGCGCTGGAACGAAACTGGGAACATTTGATCGACAAACTGCTCACGCGTTTCCTGAACGGCGAGGCCGAATACGAAGAAGCCAGGAGCGTTCTTTCGCTGATGGACGCCGTGCTGCCAAACCCTTCCGAACTGTTGGTGTTCCGCGCGGCCGAGGAGCGCTTCGAGGGCGGAAACGCGCGGATGCGGGATTTGACGGCCGACGCCGTCAGGAATATGGCGAGAGAGCTTGCCGCGAACCTTCGCGGGGATTCTCTGATATTCCGCGACGATTCGCGCAATGTCGTCATGCTCTCGCCGTTTGACGCGGATGTCGATTTCGGGGCGTTTTGCCGGGCGGTCAGGGATATGGCCGAGCGGACGTTCGGCATTATCGTCCAATGGGACGCGACGGAACTGAGCGACACCTGGGCGCGTCTCCGTGACGCCTATAAAGACGCCATACAGAGGCTCTCCCGCGCGAAATCCTATTCCGACGCGGTACTGCGGGCGAAACGGTTGATCGAGCAGAGATATTTTCGGGAAGATCTGTCCTTGCAGGCCACAGCCGAGGAACTTCTGGTCAATCCTTCGCATCTCAGCCGTCAGATGCGGATTCAGCTTGGCATGGGCTTTGTGGATTATCTCACGTCCTGCCGCATGGAGAAAGCGCGATTTCTTCTCCAGAATATGGAAAAGGAGGTCAGGATATACGAAATAGCGAGAAAAGTGGGCTATACAAGCCAGCATTACTTCACCAGGGTGTTTACGCATTATTTCGGGATGGCGCCTTTGCAGTATCGCGCGACGCTGGAGGGCAGCGGCGAAAAATGAGCGCTCGGCGCGAGAGCGGCCGCACATGAAATCACAACCCGCCTCCGGGACGGGCGGTGCGAACAAGAGCCTGACGTGGGGCGTCAATGCCGCTATGTTTGCCGCGCTCGCCGTGATGTTGTACCTCACCCTTTTCAGCGCGGTCAAACCGGACGCCGAGGGCGTCAAATATCTTGTCGGAATGTCGCAGTGCAACCTCGGAGAGCCCTGGCGCATCGAGATGAACAGGGAGATCGCGGCGGCGGCCGCGCAATACGGAGACATGCGAATCATTTTCACGGACGCCGCCCAGAGCAACGAGAAGCAGATTGAGGACGTAAAAAAGCTGCTGAGCCTCGGCATCAATATCCTGATAATATCGCCGAACGAGACGGAGCCGCAAGATCAGGTCATAGCGGAGGCTTACCGGAAAATCCCCGTTATCGTCCTGGACAGAAAGGTCGCGGGGGACGATTACACACTCTTTATCGGCGCCGATAACATGCAAATAGGCGTCAAGGCGGGCGAATATATCGGGCGGATACTGGCGGCGCGAGGCGGCGGGCACGTGTTGGAGGTGTCGGGGCTTCCCGGTTCGCAGCCGGCCGTCGAGCGCAGCGAAGGTTTTCGCCGAGGGCTGGCCGGCGCGCGCGGGATAACGATAGACGCCACTCTGATGGCCGATTGGCTTCGCGACAAAGCGGAGGACGCCGTGGCGAAATATGTAGCCGATCATGAAGGCTTGCCCGTGGATGTCGTCTACGCGCACAACGATCCGATGGCGCTCGGTTCTTATTGGGCGATGAAGAGGATGGGGCGCGACGGGGTCATATTTGTGGGAATCGATGGGCTGAAGGGGGAGAACGGGGGCATAGATCTGGTGCAAAGGGGCGTTCTGGATATAACCTTCGTCTATCCCACGGGCGGCGCGGAGGCTGTGGAGTACGCCCGCAAACTGCTGCGCGGGGAAAAAATCGCCGAAAAACGAATCACTTTGGATTTCGCGCAAATAGACAAGTCCAACAGCGCCCAATACGACGCGCGGCCATGATACCGGTCGCTTTTTCAGGGAACGAGTGAAGATGAAACAGTATCCGATACCTGTTCAACATAAACAGCCTTTGCCGTTTCCATCTTCGTCGAGATAGATTTTTTTGTTTACGCAACGAATGCCGCCGATACAGTCCAAATCTAATTCTTCTTCGTCCCAGGCTTTCAATGCTCGACGCCGTTCGTCATCCGCGTTCATTGCACGCATGGTAATTGTTTCGGGATGTTGCTTGAATTTATCATTCCGAAAACACACGTTCACTGTTATTTTTTCGATCTTTAATCCGAGAAAAGCCGTTATGACTTCCCCTCTGACACAGGCGCCTTTATATTCTACAGTGCATAGTTTTTATCGACGGGCTAGCAATCTGTCGGATTTGCACGTTATCACATTAGAAAAGACGGATTTAGGTGTTATTGAGCGGCTCAAAGTTTGTAATACATAACGTCGAAGAACGGCTTGCCAAACCTCACATGTTCTGAGATATAAGGGGGGAGGCGGGTCGCCTCCCCAATGTGAGAAGAGATATAGATGTGAAGATTCGCGCTCCATTCGGGCTCCCTGAATCCACTTGGGAGGGTGGAGTCAGGGGGATTCCCGAGGAGGCTAAACAGATCCGCCCCCCTTATGGAGGGCGGCATAAATCAGCACTTTATGCGGCTCGAATGCGACGTGCAGGGCCGCACTGGAGCGAACGAGTTCATACCCATGACATTGGCGGACGGGAAAATACCGCCCGGACTCGTTGTAGATAGTAACTCGGCTTATGCTGCCGTGCTCTTCGCGGATTGGGGATATAAACTCGACGTATCCCGGATTTTGCCGGACGACCCCGGATGCATATCAGAGGCCGTCTCCAAAGCTGTCGGCGAATACGACATGGTGATAGTCAGCGCAGGTTCCGCGAAAGGACTGAGAGACCATTCTGCGGGCATATTCGAAAACCTCGGGAAGATGCTGTTCAGGTACGTGCGGATGAAACCCGGGAGGCCGGCAATGGCCGCGAATATAGGAGGCACTCCCGTGATATGTTCTCCCGGATTTCCGATGTCATGCGCCGTCACGTTGTGGTCGCTGGTCTACCCTCTTCTCAAGACTATGTCGAGAGAACACGTCGAATGCAGGGATGCCGGTTATATATCCGAAGCCATAGGTTCCCGAGAAATTTTAAAAACGGGGCTGCTCACGAACCACTCCTCCCCTGCCGGCGTGATGGAATGGTTGCGCGTGAAGTGCGCCGAAATCGAAGGGCGCAAATTCTGCTGGAGGTTCTCTTCAGGGGCAAGCGTCCTGTGGGCGCTCGCGGAGGCCGACGGGATCGTGACGCTGCCGGAAGAAACGCTGGAGTGTCCAAAGGGGACGGGCGTCTCCGTACGTCTCGTGAGACATGTCGATTTTTCGAAGCGGCTGCTCTTCCAGGGGTCGGATGATCCGGCGGTCGGGCTCCTCGTGCCCATTATGCGCGAGTTTGGATACGACTTCGTCATAAGGGCGGTGGGCAGCATGGGCGGCCTCGCGGCGCTTGGCCGGGGGGAAGCACATCTGGCCGCCGCGCATCTTCTGGATACCTCGGACGGAACCTACAACACCAGTTACATCGCGCGGTTTGCCGCCGGCAGGGATTGGCGCCGCAGGCTGATCTTCCGCCGCGAGCAGGGAATAATAACCGCTCAAAGCAACCCAAAGGGCATACGCGGCTTTGCCGATCTAGCCTCCGGCGATATAATGTTCGAAAACCGTCAGCCCGGCGCGGGGACGAGGGTGCTATTCGATTACATGCTGAGGGAAAAAGGAATTGAGAGTTCCGATGTTCTCGGATACGACAGGATATCGATCACCCATCTGGAGGCGGCCAACAAGGTTGCCTCGGGCGTGGCGGACGCCACACTGGGCATAAAAGCGGCTGCTGACGCGTTAGGTCTGCATTTTATCCCCATAGCGACGGAGCCTTACGAACTCGTATTCTCGGAGGGGTTCTTCGGCCACCCGGCGGCGGGCGCGCTGATTGAGGCCATCGAGAGCGACGAGTGGAGGGAAACGGTCGTTCGCATGGGCGGATATGAGCTGCCGTAGGAAAGGAGGGCGGGATTTATGAATGTGATAGCGGTTTCGGGCTACAAGGATTCGGGCAAGAGCACCCTCTGCCGGACACTGATAAGCGCTTTGAGAACGCGAGGATTCAGCGTCGGCTATATAAAACGAACGCAGGAGTTCGTTGCGTCCCCACCGGACACGGACTCGGGCGCCGCGAACGAGCTTGGCGTGTCATCCCTGCTTTGGGGAGACGAATCGCTGAGATTTGAAACTTTATGCCGTCACGCAAAGGAGATCGACATCCATGATTTGGCGGGCAGATATTTCCCGCAGGCCGACATAGTGATACTGGAGGGCGGAAAGGATTTGCGGCTGCCCAAAATATGGGTACTGAAGGATAGTGAGGAAGTGCCGGAGTGCCCCGGCCTGTTTGCCGTCTATCATTGTCGCGCGCTGGGCGACGGCGGTCTCTTGCACGGCCCCAAAGATATCGGCAGGCTTGTATCCCGCATAGCGGATATGACCAAGATGCGCGATCTGCCGGCGCGGGTTTATATCGACGGCCATGAACTGCCCATGAAGGATTTCGTCGCCTCGTTTCTGGCGGGCGGCGTCCGCGGAATGCTCGAAACGCTGAAAAACCCGTCGGGCCGCAGTATGTCGGGGGAGGTTCGGATTTATCTGAAAGCCCGCGACTAAGAAGAAGGATGATTTTTTCGGGCGAAGCCGATGGTTTTTGAGCAAACGAACGAACTTGTGGTTGAGAGGCATTGTTCGATGCGGAAACGGAAGAAGAGCTCAGGCAAATCGAGGCATTGGGGGTACCAGTCATGAACCAGGCGATCGGAGCGTACCGAAGCATTACCGCGACGGAAGAATTTCGGACATTGGAAAGAATGCGGGCCGACGCCCGGCACAACGAAGCGGCGGCGTTATATAACGCCCGGCGCGA
>JAISXR010000279.1 GCA_031270375.1 Synergistaceae bacterium
ACAATCGACGACATACACAAGATAAGGGAATGGCATTACGAGCGCCGGAAGGACGCGACCATCGAAGAACGTTTGGCTGATATCAACAGGGGCGCTGAGGCTACGCGCCGCGCTATCGAAGAAATACGCCGCGCCAATTCACAGAAAGCAAGTTGACCACATCGGGCCAGGGACAAACAGGATACTATCGCACCTGGCCGCGTTATTTTCATCTCCTCCCGCAAACGAGAAGCCGTAGTGCCGAGTGCGTATATTGGAGTTGCCTGACAAAACATCGTTTTCGTCGGACAACCCCCGGCCTGTCACGTACTTACACCACAAAGGCATATCACGGCACTATTCTCTTTCTCTTTTTGGCGTTGACCTATGAAATAGCGTCAAAACTTGCAATTAGGCTTCGAAAAAGTGGAGAGAAAAAACAATCCCGCGCGTCGTCTCATTTGGCCGGACGGGTTATCGTAGTATCGCGTAACCATGCCCGCGCTCATCGCGGCGCCTCTCGCCCGGCAGTCACGCCGGGAAGCGGCGGCGACGGAGACTCAGACAGTTCCGGCGATTCAGATCCACCCGCGCCCGGAGTGCGGGCACATCATCCACTATCTGTAATATCCCACTTTTTCAAAAAAAAACCAAGATACCTTAACCGGCGATTGCCCCACCGCTGTTGGCGCGTGGACGAAGGGGGGCGGGCGGCATGACGCTTCGAAACACACTTTCGGGCAAGCGCCGGGCCGCGACCGAAGCGACGGCGAACGGGACGGCCATGGCCAAACAATCCGCAATGCCCGCCCTCTTGTCCGAACGCGACGCGGCGGCATACACAGGTGTCTCTGTCGGGTTCTTGCGCCGGGCTCGCAGTGAAGGTTCACCGGGCAGAAGAACAGCCGGTCCGTTGTTCGTCAGGTTGGAAACGTTCGGCGGAAAAGGCGGTAAAAACGGCGGGCGCGTGATGTATGCCGTCAAAGATATCGACGAATGGCTTACGTCGCTCGAACGGAAGCGGGTGATCTGGATGACATCTCCCGTTTTTCTTCCCGTGCGGGCCGAGAGTATTCCCGTCGAACTGAAAGCGCTTCCCCAGTGGGTAATATGGAAAGCCTAGCCACGCGACGGGAAAATTTCTAAAGTGCCGTACCGCCCTGACGGATGGCTGGCAAGCTCGACCAACCCGGAACACTGGGCGAGCTTCGACGCCGTGTGTCAAAAGTACGCATCAGTCCCGGGGCAATGCAGTGGCATCGGTTTCGCGTTCCGCGAGGGCGACGGTATCACCGGCATCGACCTCGACCACGTAATCGGCGATGACGGCAACATCGAGCCGTGGGTGCTGCGCACAGTTGAGGCGTTTAATTCATACACGGAATATTCCGTCTCCGGTACTGGGATGCACATCCTTTGCAAGGGCGCAATCCCAGACGGCAAAAGGCACAGGCGGGGCAGGCGGAGATGTATGACGGCGGGCGATACTTCACAGTGTCGGGGTGCGTGTTCGGTGAAGCGCGACCACTGAGAGAAGCCCAGATTGTGATCAACACACTCCTTTGGTGTAAGGCCGTTCGGCCTTGTTGATAAGAAGATAATAGCATGGTGTCGCAATGTCGTCAAAGCGACAATTAAGCCTTTAGTCCTATTTATGCGACAAATTGACAAGACGACAATAAATATATACAATTCCTATAAAAGGAGGCGCTTGTAAAATGACAAAAAATATCGTTTGTAATGTGAGAATGACCGAAGATGAACGCCATGCGTTTAAAACCGCTACACTGAAAAATAAAACCACCGTGCAAGAGGTGTTATATGAAGCTGTAAAACGCTATATTGCTGGCAACGCTGAAATAGCCGCCGCCAAAGGAGACCAGTCACATGAAGAAGCTCCGCCTTTACCTTGATACTTCGGTAATAAGTCACATGGAAGCGCCCGAGGTTCCTGAGAAAGAAGCCGACACAAGGAAATTATGGGAAGATATTAAGTCTGGCAAGTATGACGTGACGTTATCCGAGCTCACATATGCGGAGGTTGATAGATGCCCAGACGCATCAAAACATGCTTTTATGCGTGCGGCTCTCGCCGAAATACCAAACATTTACGTGGAACAAAACAAGGAAGCGGAGCGGCTAAGCGCTTTATACGTTGAAGTAGGTGGGCTTTCCCCTAAGAGCAAAGAAGACGCCTTGCATATTGCCATAGCAACGATTTCCGGGTGTGATGCAATCTTATCATGGAATTTCAAGCATATAGTGAATCTTCGAGCTATAACGGCGGTAGATGCCGTCAACTTGAAAGAAGGCTATCGGCTCATCCGCATATTGTCACCGAGTATGATGCTAGTAGAGGAGGAATGACACATGGGGAAGACTATTTTTGACGCTGACGACATTCACAAAATGCGCCTTGAAGTGGCGGAACAGTACGCCAAAATGACAAAAGAGGAAGCAATCAAAGATATGCGCGAACATGCCGAGAACACGCGTCGCGCTATCGAGGAAATACGCCGCACGAAAGCGGCCAAAGCAGTGTAATCCCCAAAGGTAAAACAATCGCGCGCGGCCAGGGCAAACGTAACGCTATCGCCCCTGGCCGCGTTATTTTCATCTCCTCCCGCAAACGAGAAGCCGTAGTGCCGAGTGCGTATATTATACGAAACCCCGCCCAAAGATTCAAGCATCACCTCCACATATCCGCGTACCCGCTCATGGATTCCCTTCTCTCCCGCGCCTTCTGATTCTTCCCCTCTTTCATCTTCCGCTCGAACGCCGAACCGCCCCGCCGCTTCCTCATCTCGGCCGCGACGCGCGACTGCTTTATCCTGAGTTTCCTCAGCCTGTCGAGCGCCGCCTTGTATTCCGGGTCTCCAATGCTGTATCGCTCTCTGGCGTCGAGATACGCGTCGATCGCCGCCGTCTCCTCCGCGCTCCGCTTCTGTGTCTCGTAGTTCGCCATTCTCACGGCGTCGGATTCAACGGCCTCGCGGATCGGACGCGCCCCGAGGAACCGCACGCCCTTTTCGCCCGCCGTCTCCGGCGTGAATTTCTCGCGCCCCCTCTTGTCCCTCGTCCCGCGAAACGCCTTTATCGGGTTCGACAGTCCCGGCGAAATGGCGTCCAGCGTGTCGTAAAAATTCCCGTCGTCGACTATTTGCGGAATTGTTTTGGTGACGCGCGCGATCGTGCTCGCCGACGGCCCCAGCAAATCCCACTTGTCGTTGGGGAAGAAGTCGCCCATTCCGACGCGCCTGCCCACGTCCGCGCCGATATTGGACAGCGCGCCGTAAAGCACCGTCCG
>JAISXR010000297.1 GCA_031270375.1 Synergistaceae bacterium
CCCTCGCGCAGGGCAAACGTCAGGCCGGGGCCGACTTTCAGTATGCCGATTCCGTCCTCAACCATGTATTTGAGCGATTCTGGCAGTTGGTAATCGGCCGAATGCCCCTCGAACATCAGCGGGCGTCCGACTCGCGCCAGCGACGCGCACAGCTCCGACGCGGCTTCCCGGTTGTAGTCGAAAATCGTGTCGCCGTTGAACTCCACGCCCGGTTGCACCACGAACGCCACGACGCGCGAGAACGCATCCGCCAGCCCCGCTTCCTCGAAAGCCCTCATGAACGCGCCGTAGGAGGCGAGAAACGCCTCGGGGGATGTCGGTCTGAGCGCCTCCGCCTCATCGGCGTCGCCGGCCGCGCCGCCCGGAGTCGGAACCTCGCTTCCTATCACGTATACCGGTGGCGGGACGGCGGGCGTCTTTGCCGCCAGCGCCGCGTACGCTTTTTCCGCCGAGGCGCACAATCTCGCGCCGCGCGAGGCTATCAGGGCGTCGGATATTTCTTCCGCGTCGCCGCCCAGGCGCATGCTCGTGTCGAGATGTATTTTGGTGAATCCGGCCTCGACGAACGCCGCGGCTTGTTCCTCGGCGCGCCGCATAGCTTCGGCTTCCGGCATGGATTTCCATACGAGTGGCCCCAGATGATCGCCGCCCAATATCAGTTTTTCCATCTCGAAGCCGGAACGCTCGGCTATGCGGCGGACGAACGCCGCGAAGTCGGCCGGCTTCATGCCGGTGTAGCCGCCGTATTGGTTGACCTGGTTTGAGGTCGCCTCTATCAGCAGCGGGCCGCTGGCAGCACGTGCGTGATCCATGGCGGCTTCGAGCACGATGGGGTTGGCGCTGCAGACGGAATAAATTCCGGCGGTCTGGCCCTCTGCCCTGCGCCGCAGCAAATCAGCGAAAAAATCGCGCGCGTTCACGTCAAGCCCTCCCTTCCGACATGCAGACGCTCATCTTGTGTCTCACGAGTTCTTTTACCGCTGTCCTCGCGTGCGAGCCGTATTTTTTGGGGTCGAAGGCGCCGGAGTCGGAGGCGATATATTCCTTCAGCGCTTTGGTGTAAACGTCGCGCAGTTCCGTCGCGAAGTTGACCTTCGACATTCCGAGCCGCGCCGCCCGCGTGACAGTTTCGTCGGGCAGGCCGGAAGCCCCGTGCAGGACGAGCGGGACATCCGTGCGTTTTTTTGTCTCCGGGATGAGATCGAGGTCAAGCGCGGGAGCGGTCTTGTAGAAACCGTGCGCGGTGCCTATCGAGATCGCGAGCGACGACACCCCGGTGGCGGAGGCGAAGGCCGCGGCCTGCGCGGGGTCGGTGTAAACGCCGGAGTCCGCCTGCGTCGTGTCCTCCTTGCCGCCGATGACGCCGATCTCGCCCTCAACAGGAATGCCGCATCGGCGCGCGAAATCGCACACGCGTTTTGTGAGCGCCGCGTTTTCCTCGAAGGGCAGCTTCGAGCCGTCTATCATCACCGACGAATACCCGTGCTCGACGCAGCTTTTCGCCAGCTCGAACGACGAACCGTGATCGAGGTGCAGCACCACGGGCACCGAAGCGGCTTGGGCCGCGTTTTTCACCATGCCCGCGAAATAGCCTTCGGGCAGGTATTTGAGCGTGCCCGGCGTGGTCTGTATGATGACGGGCGAACGCGCCTCCTCGGCGGCTGTTATTATCGCCCATACCATTTCCGCGTTCTCCGCGTTGAAGGCGCCGACCGCGTAACCGCCCCCGGCGGCGTCAAGAAGCAGTTTTTCCGATGTTACGTACATTATGTTATCGCGCTCGCTCTCACTAAAAATCAGGCTTTTTTCTTCTTCTGCGACATATCCAGTATGACCGCGAGAAGTATTATAGTTCCTATGACCACCTTCTGCCAGTACGACGAGATGTGCAGAAGGTTCATGCCGTTGTTGATGACGGCTATGATGGCCACGCCAAACATCGCGCGCGCGACCGACCCGCTGCCCCCGGTGAGGCTCGTCCCTCCGAGCACGGTAGAAGCGATGGCGTACATCTCGTACCCCTCGCACGCGGCCGGCTGGCCGTTTTGGAGTTTCGAGGCCACCAATACGCCCCCCAGGGCAGCCATTATCCCGCAGAGAACGTGGGAGATCAGTGTGATTTTTTTGACGTTGATACCGCTAAGATGGGCGACGCTGGCGTTGGAACCGCTCGCGTACACGTGACGCCCGAAGACGGTTTTGGAGAGGAGCACGTGCATAATGAATATGACGGCTATGGTGAACAGCGTTACCACTGGTATTATGCCATTGGGGGACGTTTCGTTCTTTATGAGGCGTCCAGCTCCCAGGAACGAAAATACCGCGGGCAGCCCGAACACGGCGGTGCCGCCTGTCACGATGTATGTCAGCCCGCGCGCCATGGTCATGGTGGCGAGCGTGGTTATCATGGGCACGACGTTGAATTGCGTTATTATGACGCCGTTGAACAGTCCGCACAGGCCACCAACCACGATGGCGGAGGCGATTATTATGACTATGCCCCCTAACGTGTTCATGTTGGGGAATTTGAGGCCCACGATGCAGGAAATTACGCCCGCGAGCGCCGCCACCGAGCCGACCGATATGTCTATGCCGCCCAGTATGATGACGTAGGTGAGGCCGGCCGAGAGCAGGGCGTTAATGGCCATCTGGGACGTGAGGTTGAACAGGTTCCTGGAACTTCGGAAGGCCTCGTTGGATATTCCGAAGCCGATGCATAGGACCACGAGAAACAGGATTATCATATTTTTATTGAGCCAGTCTTTTACTTTGCTCACTGACGCCACCGCCTTTTTATGTCGATTTGAAAACAGAAACTCATATCCCGCTGTGGAGGCTGGCGAGTTCGATGACGCTCTGTTCGCTCGCCTCCCAGTGCGAGAGTTCGCCCGAAATGAGGCCCTCGCGCATGACCAGTATCCTGTCGCTGACGCCCATTATCTCGGGCAGTTCCGAGGACACGGCTATGATGCATCCGCCGTTCTCCACGAACGCGTTCATCAGCGTGTAGAATTCGGCCTTCGCGTTGACGTCTATCCCGCGCGTCGGCTCGTCGAGTATCAGGATGCTGGAGTTCGCTATCATCCATTTCGCGAGGATGACTTTCTGCTGGTTGCCGCCCGAGAGCGTGCGGATGACGGTGTTGATCGACGGGGTCTTGACCTTCATCTTCGCGACATATTCGGCCGCCGCCTCCGTCTCCCATTTTATGTCGAGGAACCCTCCCCGTTTTTGATGCTGAACCAGGCTGGGGAGGACCATGTTGTCCTTCACCATCGCGTCGAGCATGAGGCCGGTTCTTCTCCGATCCTCGGTGACAAGTCCGATGCTCGACGCTATCGCGTCCCTTGGTGATGAGAAACGCGCTTCGCGTCCCTCCACGAAAATTTTGCCCGATGTGACGCCGCGCGCGCCGAAAATTGCCTCCATAACTTCCGTCCGCCCGGCCCCTATCAGGCCGTATATGCCCAGTATCTCTCCCGAATGGGCCGCGAAGGAGATGTCTTTGAATACCCCTTCCATAGAGAGGTTTTCCACCCTCAGCATCTCGCGCCCCTTCGTGTGGGCGGTGCGGATGTAATAGTCCTTCATCTCGCGCCCTACCATGTTCGACACGATCTCCCGCTCCGTCACGCGGCCTATCTCGAATGTGTTAACGACGCAGCCGTCGCGCATGACTGTGACCTTGTCGCATATCATGAAAAGTTCCTTGAGGCGGTGAGTGATGTAGATGACGGCGACGCCGCGCTTTTTCAGTATCGCGACCTGTTCGAAAAGGGACGATATCTCGTGCTCCGAGAGCGACGACGTCGGCTCGTCCATTATGACGACTTTGGTCTTTTTCGTGATTACCTTTGCTATCTCCACCATCTGCTGCTGGGCGGCCGTCAGACGCCGCGCCACGTCGCCGGCGCGGATGAGGACCTTCATGAAATCGAGCACTTTCTGCGCGTCCGCGTTCATCTTCTTCCGGTCGAGGAACATGCCCCCCCTTATCCGGGGCTCCTCGCCGAGGAAGATATTTTCGGCCACAGTAAGGTCGTTCGCGATGCTCAGCTCCTGATGTATGACCGCTATGCCCTTGTCAAGCGCCTGGCGCGGCGTCTCGATTCCGGCCGGCTGTCCGTCGAGGAGCACTTTGCCCTCGGTGGGGGTATAGACTCCCGATATTATCTTGATGAGGGTGGATTTTCCCGCGCCGTTCTCCCCGACGAGCGCGTGAACCTCGCCCGCGTAAAAATCGGCCGAGACGCCGTTCAGGGCAACCACGCCCGGAAATGTCTTCCCGATGTTCTTTACCCGCAAATAAGGCTCCGCCGTATCCGGCCTCTTCGCTTCCATTGCAATCCCTCCGCGTTTTCCTGAATCACGGATAAAACCTTGGGGCTCCGCCCCAAACCTCGCAAGGGGGCCAACCCCCTTGACCCCTTTAATTATGAAGAGGGTGCGGGGAGTTTGCTCCCTGCCGGGTTCGGGCAGCGCCCGAGGTTTTTTCGGCGTTTTCCGCGCGTCCTTCGGAAAGTGCCCGAGCTGATATTCCGCCCGGGCACGCCGTTGTTTTATTTAAGGTCTGCCCGCACGCTGACAGTATGTCAGTCCGCCGCGTTCTCCTTGGTGATGATATACGGGG
>JAISXR010000053.1 GCA_031270375.1 Synergistaceae bacterium
CTAAGTGCCTCTGGGGCGCTGCCCCAAACCCCCACAGGGAGCAAGCTTCCCGGAGAGGCATCGGGCCTATGGGCCTGTACCCTCTTCAAAAACAAATTCTCACCCCTTGATGGGGTGAAAATTTTTTTTAAAAGGGGGTCAAGGGGGCGAGCCCCCTTGCGGGGTTTGGGGCGGAGCCCCAAGGTATTGATCTTTTGGCTTGACTGTTGAGTGTCCTTGAAATATTCTTTGATTGGTGTAATAAAAACTGGGGAGGGGTGCTTTATGGGTAAAGCGTTGATTATCGGGGCCGGCGGTGTGGCTGGTGTTGTGGCGCACAAATGCTGTCAGAACAGCGAGGTCTTCGGCGAGATATGTATCGCCAGCCGGACGCTTTCCAAATGCGAGGCGCTCAAAGACGCGCTCGGCGGCGGAAAAACACGCGTCAGCACGGCGAAGGTCGACGCGGACAACACGGCGGAACTGGCGGAGTTGATTCGGGCGGAGCGTCCGCAAATCGTCATCAATGTGGCGCTTCCTTATCAGGATCTCTCGATCATGGACGCGTGTCTTGAAACCGGCGTGGACTACGTCGATACGGCGAACTACGAACCGCCGGATGTGGCGAAATTCGAGTACAAATGGCAGTGGGCGTATCGGGACAAATTTCGCGAGGCTGGCATAACGGCGCTGCTGGGTTCCGGCTTCGACCCCGGCGTCACCGGTGTGTACAGCGCCTACGCGCGGAAGCATCATTTCGACAAGATCAACAAGATAGACATCCTCGACGCGAACGCCGGCGATCACGGGTATCCCTTCGCGACGAACTTCAATCCCGAGATCAACATCCGCGAGGTGTCCGCAAAGGGCAGTTATTTCAAGGACGGCCGCTTTACGGAAGTCGAACCCATGTCGGTCAAACGCGAGTACGACTTTCCCGAGATCGGGACAAAAGACATCTATCTCCTTCATCACGAGGAGATGGAGTCGCTCGCCATCAATATAGAGGGTGTAAAACAGATACGCTTCTGGATGACCTTCTCGCAAAATTACCTCAATCACCTGCGGGTGCTGGAAAATGTGGGGATGACATCGATAAAGCCCGTGATGTACGAGGGTCGCGAGATAATACCGCTGCAATTCCTGAAAGCCCTGCTTCCCGACCCTGCTTCCCTCGGCCCCCGTACGAAGGGCAAAACCAACATCGGCTGTATTTTCCAGGGCGAGAAAGACGGCAAACCGCGTAATTACTACGTGTACAACGTCTGCGATCATCAGGAATGCTACAGGGAGGTGGGCTCCCAGGCCATTTCATACACGACCGGCGTTCCCGCGATGATCGGCGCCGCGCTCCTCATGACGGGCGTCTGGCGGGGACCCGGCGTGTTCAACATAGAGGAGTTCGACCCCGACCCATTCATGGACGCGCTGAACCGTTTCGGCCTGCCTTGGCGGGAGAACTTCGACCCGGTTCTGCTGGAGGACTTTTGATGCAAGGCGGCGCCGGGACAGCGCCCGATATCGCTTCAGACGAACCGATAACTGGCAAATTCCCGCTTCCGGCCCCGCCGATCGACTGGTCTATCCTCCCTTCGCCGTGCTACGTGGTTGACGAGGGGTTGTTGGTACGAAACCTCGAACTGCTCCGTGGCGTGGCCGAGGCGGCAGAATGCAAAATCCTGCTGGCACAGAAGGCGTTCTCGATGTATTCGTGTTACCCACTCATCGCCAAGTATCTCGACGGGGCCGCTTCGAGTTCCCTCTTCGAGGCCAGACTGGCGCGCGAGGAAATGCGTCGTGAAGTGCATATTTACGCGCCCGCCTACAGGGACGACGAGTTCGATGAAATCCTGCGGATATGCGACCATGTGATATTCAATTCGGTCTCTCAATGGAGACGCTTCGCCTTACACGCGCGGGACGCGGAAAGCCCAGGGGGAAAAACGGCCCTGACGCACCTGCCGTCCTTCGGCATTCGCGTTAACCCGGAATATTCGGAGATCGAAACAGAAATTTACAATCCCTGCGCCCCTCATTCGCGCCTCGGCACCACGGCGGCCGAATTTGAGGCGGACATAAAGGCGATAACGCCCGTATCGGACGTGGAAAAAGACCCCGGCATCCCGGCCGGATTGGAAGGCCTGCATTTCCACGCGCTGTGCGAACAGGGCGCCGACGCGCTCGAACGCACGTTGGCGGCGTTCGAGGAAAAGTTCGGCAAACACCTGCGTTCCGTCAAGTGGGTCAACTTCGGCGGAGGGCACCACATCACCCGGACAGATTACGACATAGCGCTGTTGGTCCGCCTGATACGGCAGTTCCGGAAAAAATACGGCGTCGATGTGTATCTGGAACCCGGAGAGGCCATCGCGCTGAACGCGGGTTTTTTATTGACAACCGTGCTTGACATCACGCGCAACGGTATGGACATTGCGCTGCTCGACACATCCGCCGCCTGCCACATGCCGGATGTCCTGGAGATGCCTTACAGGCCTCACATCCTGGGCAGCGTGGCGCCCGGCGCCGTTCAGGCGGAAGACTATCCGCATGTGTACCGGCTGGGCGGCCCCACATGTCTCTCGGGAGATGTGATCGGCGACTACGCGTTCCGCCGCGGGCTTGTTCCCGGAGACCGGCTCGTGTTCTGCGACATGGCGATATACACGATGGTGAAGAACAACACGTTCAACGGCGTCAACCTGCCGTCCATAGTCGTCCGTACCCGCGAGGGAGAATGCCGCAACGTAAAGACGTTCGGCTACGGGGACTTCAAATCCCGGCTTTCGTGACGGATTTTTCGGCGGGATATCCGCAGTGGCCGCGTACGCGACGTTGAAACCGCTCCCGACCGCTCGCAAGGCCCATAAGCTTTTCTGATAACGTTTTTATCTCTCTTATTCCTCTCAGGGCGGAAATGGATTTCATTCGGGATTTTAGCAGTATTTTTGTCATATCGATATATTTCAACTCGAGCGGCAATTACGGCCTATTTGAAGTTGCGGGCGAAATGGCATGACGCAAAGTGTCCCTCGGTGATTTCTTCGTACTTCGGCTGCCGCTCTTCGCAGATGTCTTCCGCATGCATGCATCGCGACGCGAACCTGCAGCCCGGCCCTAAATTGATCGGCGATGTCAGCTCGCCCTTCAAGACGATCCGATCGACATTCTTTTTCAGTGACGGCCGTGGAATCGCTGTCAGCAAAGCCTGCGTGTATGGGTGGTACTGCGTCCTGAACAGCTCCTTGGTGCTGCACTTCTCCACCACGACGCCCAGATACATCACGCATATTTCATTCGAAATATGTTTGACGACCGACAGATCATGAGTGATGAAAATGTAGGTCAGGCTGAATTCTTTCTGCAGGTTCTGCATCAGGTTCAATATCTGAGCCTGAATCGACACATCCAACGCAGAGACCGGCTCGTCGCAGACTATAAATTTTGGCTGCAGCGCCAGCGCGCGTCCGACCCCGACTCGCTGTCTGCGTCCGCCGTCCAGTTCATGAGGGTAGGATTTAGCGACTTTTTGCGTCAGGCCGACGACATCCATCAGTTCTTCGACACGCTTCCGGTATTCTTCTTTGGAATTATATACTTTGTAAATCCGAAGAGGCTCTTCTATTATTTTCATCACCGTCATTCTCGGATTGAGCGACGCGTAGGGATCCTGAAAGATCATCTGCATGTCTTTGCGAAGTTCCTTGAGTTCTTTCTTGGGGACGTTGGTGATATCTTTCCCCTCGAATATTATCCGCCCCGATGTGGAATCCAGCAGATGCAGCAATACGCGTCCCAGCGTCGATTTACCGCAGCCGGATTCGCCTACCACGCCGAGAGTGGTGCCTCGCGGGATTTGCAAATCCACGTTGTCAACCGCGTGCAAAAGGCCCTTGCCGGTCATGAAATACTTTTTCAGATTCCTGGTTTCAAGCAAAAAATTCACCGCGAGCCCTCCTTTGGCGGTTTATACATAATACATCGCACCTTATGATCCTCTGCTACGTTGTACAAATCCCAATCGGACAACTCGCACTCCGGGCGGCGCTCAGGGCATCTCGGCGCGAACTTGCAACCGTCGGGAAGATCGGAAGGATCGGGCATCAGCCCTTCTATAGCTTCGAGCTGCTCTTTTTCGTCGTCCAACTGCGGAATAGACTTGAACAGACCGATGGTGTAAGGATGTCTGGCGTTTTCGAATATCTCCTTGATCACGCCCACCTCCACTATCTCTCCCGCGTAGATGATGGCTACCCTGTCGCATGTCTCTGCCACAACGCCCAAGTCATGAGTGATCAGCAGCATGGATGTATGCAATTTTTCCTTCAGAGCGCTGATCAGTTGCAACACCTGAAACTGTATGGTTACATCAAGTGCTGTGGTCGGCTCGTCGGCGATCAGCAGCATGGGATTGCAGGCAATCGCGATGGCAATTACAACCCGCTGCTTCATACCGCCGGAAAACTGGTGCGGGTACTCGTGAAACCGGTCTCTGGATATACCGACTAGCTCCAGCATCCTCATCGCCTCCGCTTCGGCCTCATGCTTTCCGAATTTGGAATGCAACTGAATCACTTCCATAATCTGATTACCCACCGTTAATACCGGGTTCAGGGACGTCATCGGATCCTGGAAGATCATGGATATCTGCCCGCCCCTCACATTGCTCATTTCGTCTTCCGATTTTTTCAGCAAATCTTCGCCGTTGAACAGGATTTCACCGCTTGTAATTTTCCCGGGCGGCTCCGGGATCAACTGTATGATTCCAAGAGCTGTAGTGGTCTTGCCCGCGCCGGTTTCCCCCACCAAGCCCAGCGTTTCGTTCTTGTTCAGCGTCAGGCTGATATGGTTTACCGCCTTCACGCACTCCATATCAGTGGTGTATTGTATAGTGAGATCCTTGATTTCCAGTATTTTGACCTTATCCATGTCGTTACCACCAATCAATCCTTCAAATGCGGATCCAGCGCGTCCCGCAGCCCGTCGCCCAGCAGGTTCAGCGTATAGGTCGTAACTATGATCGCGAGGCCGGGAACTATGACCATGTGGGGATTGTTCTGTATATAAGCCCTGCCGGCCGACAGCATGGAGCCCCACTCCGGAGACGGCGGCTGTACGCCCAGACCGAGGAAACTCAAGGTGGCGGAGCTGATCAATGTTCGGGCTATGTTCAGAGTCGACTGCACGATGATCGGAGAAAGCGCGTTCGGCATTATATGCAGGAATATTATCCTGGAATTGCCGGCGCCGATGGAGATAGCGGCTTCTATGAATTCCTGTTCGCGCAAGCTCAGCACGGAGGATCGCACTATTCGTATACAGGTTGGCATGTAGGAAATTCCCAGCGCCAGAATGAGGTTCCTCATCCCAGCTCCGAACGAGGCGGCGAGGGAGATTGCGAGCAGAATGGACGGAATGCCGGCCAGCACGTCCACTACCCTCATCACGATCATATCCAGTGTTTTGAAATAACCCGCCAACGCGCCGATCACGTAGCCGGCTCCGGATGAAATCACCACTACCACGACCGCGATCAGCAGTGAAATTCGCGCGCCGTATAGAATACGGGTGTATATATCGCGGCCAAAATTGTCCGTACCCAGAAAATGATTCGCGCTGGGCGGCTGAAGCATCGCGCCCAGATCCTGTTTGGAGTAGCTATACTTGGTCAGGAAAGGGGCGAATATGGCCATCAGTACGATTCCAGTCAGAATGACCAGTGAGGCGACGGCCATTTTATCTTTCTTCAAACGTTTCCAAGTATCCGCTATCATCCCGGTGTGTCTGTCGTTGTTCTTTTTCTCGGCCATGCTCATCCGCTCACCGTCTTCTTAGTCTGATACATCGCCTTGATTCGCGGATCAATCAGGCCATAGACGAGATCCATGAGCAAATTTATGACCACGCACAGCGCGGCGATAAACAGCACCGTTCCCTGCACTGCCGGGTAGTCCCTCATGGTAATCGCGTCATAACAGTATTTGCCGATACCTGGGATCGCGAACACGGTTTCCGTGACGATCGCTCCCGCCAGCAACTGGCAAAATTCGAGCCCTATCACAGTGATGATCGGGATCAGCGCGTTTCGCAAGCCATGCTTTGTCAGCACCACGAACTTCTTCTGCCCTTTCGCGCGGGCGGTTCGCATATAATCCTGCCGAATGACGTCCAGCATCGCGGACCTGCTCATTCGCAGCGTCATTCCCGCCTCCCACAGGCTCAGCGAGATTACCGGCATGATCCAGTATTTCCAGCCATAATTACCCGATGCCGGCAGCCATCGGAGATTGACCGAAAATACGATGACCAGCATCAGCGCCAGCCAGAAGGTGGGCGTCGCAATGCCGAACAGCGCGATTGCGGAACAGGCGCGATCCCAGAATGAATACTGCTTCACCGCCGACACTATCCCTGCCACCACCCCGAGTATTCCCCCGAAAAAACAAGCGAGCGCGGCCAACAGCGCGGTGTTCGGCAATCGCTCCATTATGTCCTGAATCACCGGAACCCTGCTCCGATAAGATATCCCGAGGTCGAGCCTGAACACGACATTGTACATATATCTGCCGAGCTGTACAAAATACGGGTCGTTCAACCCCAGCTCATCGCGGTACGCTCTGACCATCTCCTCCGTTGCGTCCGTCCCCAGCACGGAGCGCGCGCCGTCGCCGGGCGCGAAGTACAACATCGTAAAAATTACCACAATTATGCCGATCATTACCGGAATCATCAGCAATATGCGTTTGATTACATATCGATACAAATGCCATCCTCCTAACCCCAAAACCGTTCGTTCCGTGACGCTTCAATGAGAGGAAACAGGAAATAACTCCCTCGCGCGCGGGCCAAGAAAGTTATTTCCCCATACCCGCGGTTTATTCGATCAGTGGTATGTCCTTCTATTCCGTAAAGTAGGCATGTTTGAATCTGTGCACCTCGAATGAGCCCTCGAGTTCGAAACCGGTCAGGTTAGAGCGAACTCCAGCCAGTATTATCGGTTGCATGCATGGATAGGAGACCAGGTTGTCGAACAGCATCTGTTGCGCTTTCACATACCGCGAGACTCTCTCCTGCTCGTTGATGTTCACTCTTGCGTCGTCCACGAGCTTATCGAATTCGGGACTGTGCCAGGAAACGGTAGCGTTGTAGATGTTGCTGGACTGGTAATAGGGCAGCACCTTGCCGGCCTCCATAGTTACGGCGGTATATCCGAAGTGAGTCAAGTCATGTTCACTGCCGAGATAAGCGTCGACGAAGGCCGCCTGTTCCATGGGCTTGACCTGAACGTTGATCCCGATATCCTGGAGGAATCCCTGGATAACCTCGCAGAACTTCACGCGTACCTCCGTATTTGAGGTGAAGAACGTGATTGTGATATCGCCGTCCTTGTAACCCTCTCCCGCCAGCAGGGCGCGCGCTCCTTCCGGATCGTAGGAAATCGGGTCGAACTTTACATAGCCCTCGACTCCGGGGGCCAGGTAGTTGGAGGCGGGAATACCCGAATCGCCAAAGGACGCCATAATGGCCGGAGCCCAATCAATGGCCATACAGATTGCCTTTCGCACGTTGTATTTCGCCAGATGCTCGTTCTTGAAGTTGAAGAACAACTCCCACATCTGCATGCTGGGGCCTCTCATGACATAGGTATCGTTCCGCGCTTCGAGGCGGGCCACATCCACAGTGGAAAGGGTCAGCGCAACGTCTATGCCGCCGGATTCGAGTTCGAGCGTGCGCGTGGTGGCCTCGGGGATGACGCGGAAGATCAGGTTGGGAATATGAGGTTTGTCTTCCTCCCAGTATTCGTCGTGTTTGACCATGACCACTTCGCTGTCTTTGACCCACTTGGCCAGTTTATAAGGTCCGGTCCCTATGGATTGCTTGCTAAAGTCGCCGTCGTTGGCCTTGTAGCCAGCTTCGCTCACGATAGCCGTAAGAGGCCAGTTGAAGTAGTTCATCTGTGCCGCGAAGGGGCCGGTCAGCTTCAGCACTACGGTGTAATCATCTTTCGCGAAACTCTTTTCCATATCCACGTACTCCACAGCCATGGTCGAGTAATTGGATACCTTGAGCAGGCTGATCGTGAAGAGGATATCGCTCGCTTTCATCTCACCGTAGCCGTTGTGAAATTTCACGCCCTTCTTCAGATTGATCACCAGCGTCGTGTCGTCCTCCCACTGCCATGATTCCGCCAGGTTCGGCTTTACCCCTTCCGAGTCGGCTATGATCAAAGTCTCATACATCTGCGACTTTATAGTGTGGCTCCACTGGAGGTTATGGTTGTGCGGATGCAGGTCCACCGGATCCATATACGAACCTATCACCAAGGTATCTTTCGCGGGATTGGCCGCGAAGGCGCCTCTGGGACAGGCCATCGAGACGAACATGACCATAACTAAAAGCAACGCGAAAATTACATTTGCTCTCTTCAATCTAATTTCCTCCTTGTTTTTTTGATTACCGCGAATAAAACGCGTATCCCACGCGGCATTGGGCTCTTAAAAGGCAGTTATACCAATTTCCAATTTTTCATGGCGGCCAAAAGGTTTTCCTTAGTGGCGGCGGAAGGTTCTACGAGCGGAATGGAGAGTTCGCCGCCAGGCAGGCCGATCTTGTTCATACCCCATTTCATCGGGCCGGGATTGGTCTCGGCGTAAATCGCTTTGATCAATGGATAAAGCTCTTTGTGCAGTTTGAACGCTTCTTCGTACTTTCCCGATACCAACTTATCGTAAATATCCATCCACAGATCGGGGATTAAATTGGTAGACGCGATCATGGCGTTCTTCATTCCAATCATGAATTGGCTGGGAAAGAGAAAATCCTCGCCGCTGAACAGCGCGATCCTGTCTCCCGCGCGACGCACGAGATCAATTGATTCCGCGAGGTTTGTATTGCACTGTTTGATGCCAACGATGCGTTTGTCATCGTCAACAAGGCGTTCCACGGTTTCAGGCAGACAATTGACCATTGTGCGGTAGGGGATATTGTAAATCATAATCGGCATATTGATCGCGTCGCAGACCCTCATGAAAAAGTCATGAATGCCCTCCTGCGTCGGATGCACATAATAGGGAACCAGTGTCAAAAGCGCGTCAGCACCAGCTTTTTTGAACGCGAGACCGCTTTCTATACTATCGCCGATGCCGGGATCCAGCACGCCCGCGATAACCACCACCCTGCCTTTGCTCTCATTCACGGTACTTTCGACAGCGCGAACGCGCTCCGCGCGGGAAAGAGCGCAGTACTCGCCGGTACCGCCCAGAACCAGAAAACCGTGGATGCCGGCTTTGATCTGGCGAGACACCAGATCGCGAAGTTTCGTTTCGTCAACATTGCCGTTCTTATCGAGAGGGGTCACGAGGGCTGTCATAATTCCCTTCAGTTTCGTGCCAACAGCGGCAGTATCCATGATAATCATTCCTCCTAAACTCGTTCGAATCACAAATACGAAAACTACTCCCCTGCCAAATATTCGTCGCGGCAGCCCCCCTTTCTATAGGTTCAAATTTATTTCAATCTAAATAAATAACCGGGCGACTTTTGTATCTCGCGCCGCTTTTGCCACTCCGGCGGCAACCGCCGGCACTACCCTCGGATCCAAAACCGGGGGAATGATGTAGTCGGGACCAATTTTGTCATCGGAAACCAAATTTGCGAGCGCGTAGGCCGCCGCGAGTTTCATTTCCTCGTTGATGCATTTTGCCCTCACGTCCAAGGCGCCGCGGAAGATTCCCGGAAATCCCAGACAGTTGTTTATCTGGTTCGGAAAGTCGCTGCGCCCTGTAGCTATGACCGCTGCTCCGGCCTCCCTAGCCTCGTCCGGAAAAATTTCCGGCGTCGGATTTGCCATCGCGAAGATAATGGCTTTGGAAGCCATTGATTTCGCGATTTCCACAGTGACAGTCTTTGGGCCGGATACGCCCATGAAAACGTCGGAACCCCTCATGACGTCGGCAAGGCTGCCCTTCTCGCCCTCAGGGTTGGTGATCGCGGCGAGTTCGTCTTTCGATTCGTTCATCCCCTCAGCTCGTCCTTTATAGATCGCGCCTCTGCGGTCGCACATCACGACATTCTTCGCCCCCGCCGCGAGCAGAAATTTGCAAATGGCCGCTCCCGCCGCTCCGGCGCCGTTGAAGACGATTTTTACGTCGGAAATTTTTTTGCCGACGATCTTGAGCGCGTTGATGAGTCCCGCGAGAGAAATGACGGCAGTCCCGTGCTGGTCGTCGTGAAATACGGGAATGTCGCAGACTGATTGAAGGCGGCGTTCTATTTCGAAACACCTCGGCGCCGATATATCCTCAAGATTGATCCCGCCGAGGCCAGGGGTCAGCAACGCGACGGTTTCCACAATTTTGTCCGCGTCCTTGGTTTTCAACGCAAGCGGAAACGAATCAATATCGGCGAAACGTTTAAAAAGAACGCTCTTGCCCTCCATGACGGGGAGCGAGGCTTCGGGCCCGATGTCACCGAGGCCGAGCACCGCGGTGCCGTCCGTCACAACCGCGACAGTGTTCCATTTCGATGTCACTTCGTAAACCGCGCCGGGATTTCTCACGATTTCGCGGCAGGGCTCGGCGACTCCCGGCGTGTAGGCTATCGACAGGTCGTCCATCGTTTCCACCGGCATTTTACTTCCCATGAAAAATTTGCCCTTTGTTTTGAGATGCGCCCTTAAGGCTCTTGCTCCTATATCCTCGTTCGACATATCAAGATTTTCTTCCCTTCATTAATTATTTTACCTTCCCGGCGCGCATACCCCAAAAGCGAATTATGACGAGCCACAATCACCGCAATATACAAATCCTCGCTCTGCATTTGTTCATAACGCAAAAAATATTAAAAAAAGCAATATCTTCTTAACTGATAGACCATGGACTACTAGATATTTAACTTTTGATGAATTATAATATATTAAAATTTCAAATGCAATACCTTTTTTGCCACGCGCTCAGAAGCGCGAAATCGCAAGGCGGTTAGACGGGAGACGGTCGGGGTGAATGAAAAAAGAAAAGCGGTAGCGAAAAAGCTCCTGGACGAGATCCACCTTGGCAAAATAACGGAAAACGGCAAATTGCCGTCGGAAAGAGACCTTTCAATACTGCTCGGCGAACACAGGACCATTGTGAGAGAAGCCCTGATATGCCTGGAAGCGTTGGACGTAATCGAAATCAGGGGACGGTCCGGCATATACGTTTCTAAGGCGATCGAAGACGAGGTAAAAAAACAGTTTCTGAAATCCGGACAATGGCCCGCGGATATAATCTCAAAAGCCATGGAACTGCGCCAGCTGATTGATCCCGCTGCCGCGGCGATATCGGCAATAAGAAGGGGCGAAGGGGACATCGCGAAACTCAAATCATGCCTGGACAACATGAAGGCTTTGGTCGAGGATCAAAGCGACGAGTCGGGAAAGGCGTGTGCCTATTGGGATAACGTCTTTCATGCCGTCATCGCCTCGTCCACGGGCAACTCTTATTTAACCAGGGTTTACGAAGGAATAATGGAAAGCGTGGAAAACGCCGTGTATCTGTCGTGGGTGGGAAACAGGCTCTACGACAGAAGAGTAAGGGCCGGCACCTTCGGGGAACACTTCAGGATGTTCGAGGCGATACGGGCGCAAAATCACGAGGACGCTGAGAGATTTGCGGAGGAACACCTGTCGCGGACGCTTAACACGATAATTGGCATTGGCATTATAACCCCGTCTTCAAACCTGTTCAACCAAAAGATCGCGGGAAGACTTCGTTTCGAAAAATAATAAATGTTCGGAAAATCTACAAAAATAAATGAGGGCGATACGTATGACGTTCCAGGATGTAATTCCCTATCGGTTGGCCAAACCCGATTTTGCCGGATTTCCAAAAATGACGCGCGTCAGACAGAATTTCACCGACGTATTCATAGACGACATAGAAGAGAGAGTGCATGAGGAAATCACCAGACTCGCACTGCCTGAATTGACAGGGAAAAAAATCGCGATAACGGCCGGCAGCAGGGGAATACCCAATATCACAAGAATCCTCAAAGCCGTCGGCGGCGAGTTGAAAGCGCTTGGCGCCGCCCCCTTCGTGGTCCCGGCGATGGGAGGGCACGGAAACGCCACCGCGCAAGGGCAGCTCTCTCTGCTGCGCGAATATGGCATCACGGAGGAGACCGTCGATATGCCCCTGCGGTCATCGATGGATACCGTTTTGCTCGGAAACTCGGAGAACGGCGCAGCGGTTTATTGCGACAGAAACGCCTACGAGGCGGATTGGATCGTCGTATGCGGCAGAGTTAAGCCGCATACCGATTTCCGATGGGAAATCGAGAGCGGCATGTGCAAGATGATGGTCGTGGGACTTGGAAAATACGACGGCGCCACCGCATTTCACAAAACGGGGACTGGGGAGATGGGCGAGCGTCTCGTAAACGCGGCGCGCGTGTTCATAACAAAGGCGAAAGTGCTGTGCGGTATGGCTGTTATCGACAATCCGTATCACAAAACGCACAGCATCGAAGCGGTTAAGCCCGAGAATATAATCGCAAGAGAGCCCGAACTACTGCGCGAAGCAACAAAAGCCATGTCGAAAATTCTTCTTGAGGAGGCGGATGTTCTTGTCGTAGATTATTTCGGAAAGGAAATCAGCGGCAGCGGCATGGATCCGAACGTTACGGGGCGTTTTTTCCATTCCCCTGATGTTTTTTACCCAAATTACCCGCGGATTAAAAAAATATCGGTGCTGCGCATAACCAGAGCAAGTCATGGCAATGCGGCGGGGATCGGGGTCGCCGATTTCATTTCGAGAAAAGCGGCCCAGTCGATTGATCTGGCGAGCGTTTACACAAATTGCCTGACGTCGCGCTATTCCATCGGAGGTAAACTCCCCATGGTCATGAACAACGATTTCGACGCGATATACGCGGCAGCATCTTCTTCCGGCGCGCATAGCGTAAAAGACGCCAGGATCATCAGGATAAAAAATACTCTCGCATTGGATAATATCTGGGTCTCAGAGAATATGTCCTCCGAAGTGAAAGGCAACGGCGCGCTTGAAATTGAGGGGGAGCCGTCTGAAATTTTATTTGATTCCGGCAATGACATTTCCGGCTTGGAATGAGGGCAAAAATTATCTGCCAGAAACTAAAATGAATCACTAAATAACGTCATAACTGTGAGGGGGATTATCATGGAAAAAAGGATCGGATTTGAAGAATTGAAAGAATTTGTGACGGCGGCCTTACTGAAAATGGGGTACTCCGAAAAATCAGCGGCAATAACCGCGGTTTGTCTTGTGGAGGCAGACGCGCGCGGTATTTACTCACATGGCTCCGCGGCGCTGAATCTTTACCGTACCCATACAAGTCCGGGAGGCTGTATCGACATAAATGCCGCTGAACCGAGCGTCGTTTTCGAGACTCCCATTTCGGCGGTTTTAGACGGCTTTAACGGCGTCGGGTTCTATATCGCTGAAGTATGCGCCGGCCTGTGCGTCGAAAAGGCAAAGCAAACCGGCTTGAGCGTCGTGCTCGCTCGGAACGCGAATCACTATGGCTTTGCGGGGTATTGGACGGAACTGATGGCAAAATCGGGGCTGATTGGTATTACCTGCTGCAACACCGTTAGATGCGTCTGCCCGACACGCAGCGCCGAACGTATTTTGGGAACTAACCCCATCGCGGCGGCATTCCCGTTGGCCAATGGCAAGATATTTATGGCGGATATGGCGACAAGCATTATCGCTCAGGGCAAACTGAACCGCAGCAATTCATTCGGAACGGAAGGCGTTATGCGGGACGGTTTTATCATCGACGAACAGGGCAATCCTGTCAACTCCGTGAAACAGGCTCTTGAAATTTTCGCGAACCGCGACGGAAACGGCGGTTTGTTTCCCATAGGCGGGGACGAATACCACCGCGGTTACAAGGGTTTCGCCATTTCTCTGATTGTCGAACTCCTCACGGGCGGTCTCACGCGCGGAGTTTCAAGCAAATACATCCGGACGAATACCACCGGCATCAGCCTGTTCTTTATGGCGATAGATCCCGGCATTCTGGGCGACAAAGACACGATTGCGGCACATATGGAGGGGATGCTCTCCGAATACAAAAACGCGAAACCGATTGATCCCGCGCTGCCGGTACTTCTCCCGAACGAGATAGAAACGGGCCATCGCGAAGACGCGCTGAAACAAGGCATCCCTTTCTCCGAGAATGTTTACAAAGTGCTGCGGGATGCCGCTAAACAACTCGGTTTGGAAGAACGGTTAGGGAAAATTACCATCCCCGCGCAGTTTTAGCGTGTCGTCAAATGATCTTCGCAAGTGAATCGCGGCGGCGGGAAGGCGCGGTGCGCGCACGGTTTTAGTCTAAACGGTCCGGGCGGCAATTCGTACGCGCCCGGATATTGCAAAAGCAAAGCGGCAGGCTCAGCACGCGCGGATGATTATATAAATTTTTTCGATCGGTAATCAACAGCCGATCCGCTGGACGATGAACCGCTCGGCGACGTTTTCGGCCGTTTCTTTGCCGACGAGTATCTCGACCAGCCTCAGCGCGAAGTAGACGGTGGTTCCGGGGCCTTTGGACGTGGTGATGCTGCCGTCGGTCTCGACTATTTCGCCGCTCGGCAAAGCCCCTTCCAGCCAAGTCTCCATTCCGGGGTATATCAGGGCACGTTTGCCGGCGAGCAGCCCGAGTTTGCCGAACACGGCCGGCGCGGCGCAAATGGCGGCCAGTTTGCGGCCCGCGCCGTGATGCCTTTTGACCAGTTCCAGCAATCCTTCGTGCTCGATGTAGGCTATCGTGCCCCCCGGTATTATCAGCATATCGAATTCTTTGTCCTTTATCTCACCGAACAAGGCGTCCGCTAAGACAGTTATTTTGCTGCGCCCGGTGATTTTTTCGCTGTCGCCGAGCGAGACGATGGTGACCTCTATCTCGGCGCGCCGCAGGATATCGACAGTACAAAGAGCTTCGGTTTCCTCGAACCCATTGATTATGAAAAGAGCCGCACGCGCGCGTGACATATCCGCACTTCCCTTCGTAATAATGTTTTTTTCAGTCTCCTGTCAAATCAACTCTGCTTGCGCATAATTCCGAAACAAGTTTGGAAGCCTTTTTTCTTGCGTCGGATATGCTTATTTTCCGTCACATGGCATCCTCCGCAACTTGTACCAATCCCCTATGTGTTCTATTTTTTGGAGAATACTTTGGGATACGCACATAGTCGGTTACATGAGTGCCTATTTGTGTAGTTTCGACATTTCATCCCAATTTTTAACTTCGAGCGAATATATCGCACGAAAAAGGTTTAATACCATATTTATATCCTCACCGCCGATGTATTCCGTGAACCATTGAGAGAGCGCTTTTTCGGCAGCTTCTTCAGTGATGGTATTACCGCCGGCGCCGGTAGACAAATGCACCAAATTTTCAATCTTGCCGAGCCTCTCCGCGAGCAAACCTTTTTTTGCAGAATCAGGCCATAGTACTCCCCAAGATTATGTCGCACGCTTTTCGTCAGTAAACCTTGATAAAGGTCTTTTAACAAATCTTTCCGGGCGTACATGTCACCAAGGGCGGCATATCGCAATATTTAAACAAGACTTGATCAAAAACCTCCTGGCAATTGAGATAAATCACGGCAACCACCACGTTCCGTTTGGCAATCATACGCTCCCGCACCCCGAACGGTCAAGCAACCGTCATATTATTTCCGACCAGACCGCGTTGCCCAGCCTGAACCCTTTTGGAGTTAGGCGCGACGCCTCCGCGCCGTTTGCCACGATGTCGCGGGGGAAACGCTCCAGATCGCGGCGTATCGCGTTCGCGGCCGGCACGCCGTATTGATTTGCGAAATTTTTCCAGGTTATTCCCTTTGTCGTTCGCAGAGCCAGTACCGCCGCTTGCCTTGCGGCGCGCTCGCCTTCGAGGCGTTCTTCCGATATGGCCGGCAGGCCGCGCAAGGTCATCGCCGCGTAGTCGTCGAGGCGCGGGGCGTTCATCCACCTCGTGCCGTTTATGTATCCGCAGGCGGAGGGACCGAGACCGATATACTCTCCGTCGGCCCAGTAATTGAGGTTGTGGCGGCACTCCTGTCCGGGTTGCGCGAAGCTGGCGACCTCGTACTGCTCCAAACCGGCGCGGGCGAGACGCCATTGCGCGTAACGGTATTGCGCGTAACCTTCGGGAAGCGATGGGTTTTGCCGGGCTAATGGCGTTCCTTCCTCTATCGTGAGTTGGTAAACGGAGATATGATTTGTTCCGAAAGAGAGAGCGGTTTTTAAGTCCGTCATCCAATCACGCGGCGTCTCTTCCGGCAAGCCGAACATCAGGTCGAGCGATACGGAAAACGCGGCGTCCATGCAGAGCGCGACTGCCACGCGAGACTGCGCGGCGTCGTGTACGCGTCCTAGAAATTTCAGACGGCGGTCATCAAAACTCTGAACCCCTACGCTGATTCTCGTGACGCGCCAATCGCGCCACAATTTTATATGCTCGCGGGTAAGTGAGCCGGGATTGGCTTCTACCGTGACTTCAGCGTTCTCGGAAAACGAAAACTCGCGCTCGATAATCCTGATCAACGCGTTCCAAGAGACAAGCGAGAGGACGGAAGGCGTTCCTCCGCCGATGTAAAGGGTCAAAACCTTGGGGCTCCACCCCAAACCCCGCCGGGGGACTAATCCCCCGGACCCCCTTTCATAAATTTTTCTTTCACCCCAAGGGTGAAAGAAAAATTTATTAGGGAGCCTCGAGGTTATCTCGCGTTCGAGGGATTCGAGATACAGAACCTCGTCGCCGGCCCGCGCCCGAGCGCTGGCGAACGCGCAGTACGGGCACTTCGCCGCGCAGAAGGGGACATGTATATAAAGCGAAAGGCCTTTGTCATTTTTCGTCGGAGGACACATCCAGAAACGCCATGAATGCCTCCTGCGGTATCGAAACACGCCCAAGCTGTTTCATGCGCTTTTTGCCCTCCTTTTGTTTTTCGAGCAGTTTGCGTTTCCTGGTGACGTCGCCCCCGTAACATTTGGCGAGGACATCCTTGCGGAGAGCCTTTATGTTGACGCGGACGATGATTTTTTTTCCTATCGCGGCCTGTATCGGCACTTCGAATAACTGACGCGGTATCAGTTCTTTCAGTTTCGTCGCGACGGAATGCCCCCTGTGATATGCCTCGTTCCTGTGGCATATGAAGCTGAACGCGTCGACCGGTTCATCCTGAATCAATATGTCGACCTTGACGAGGTCCGACGGCCTGTAACCGATATGTTCGTAGTCGAGGGACGCGTAACCCCTCGTCGCCGACTTCAGCCTGTCGTGGAAATCGAGAATAAACTCGGCCAGCGGCAGCTCGTAGGCCAGCCGCACCCTCTCGGGAGTGATGTAGTCCATGCCCGCGTGAATGCCGCGTTTTTCCTGACAGAGCTGAATGCAGGGGCCGACGTAGGCTTCGGGCAAAAAGAGCGTCACCTTGATGAACGGCTCCAGGACTTCCTCCTGCCGCGTTGGATCCGGTGGAAAATCCGACGGGCGGCGCGCCTCAATGACGCCGCCGTCGGTCAATTTCACCTGGTAGATGACATTTGGGGGAGTGGCCACTAGCTCCACGCCGAATTCGCGGTAAAGCCGCTCTTTGGCTATCTCCATGTGCAGGAGCCCGAGGAAGCCGCACCGGAACCCAAAGCCGAGCGCGGCCGAGGACTCCGGCTCGAACGTTATGGCCGAGTCGTTTATCTGCAATTTTTCGAGCGCCTCGCGCAGAAGGTTGATCTCGTCGCGTTCTATGGGGTAGTAGCCGCAGAATACGACGGGTTTCACTTTTCTGTATCCCGGAAGGGGCGCGGGCGCCGGGTTGCGGGCCGAAGTCACCGTGTCGCCCACGCCGGCGTCGGAGAGCGATTTGATGCCGGCGATCATGTAGCCGACCTCCCCGGGGCCGAGCGAGCCGACCGACCGCTTCTCCGGCGTGAAGACGCCCACTTCTTCCACCTCGTACCTTTCGCCGGTGGCCATGAAGGAGATTTCGTCGCGCGCGCGCACCTCTCCGTTCACGATCCGTATGTAGCTGATGACCCCCTTGTAGTTGTCGTACACCGAATCGAACACGAGCGCCGCGAACGGAGCGTCTTTGTCGCCCTCGGGCGGGCGTATGTCCGTCACGACGCGCTCCAGTATCTCGTCCACTCCGGTGCCGTCCTTGGCGCTGGCCAAGACCGCGTTCGAGGCGTCAAGGCCGATTATCTCCTCTATCTCATGCGCCGCGCGTTCGGGAGACGCCGACGGCAGGTCTATCTTGTTGAACACGGGAACCAGGTCGAGCCCCTGTTCCACCGCGAGGTACGCGTTGGCGACCGTCTGCGCCTCCACACCCTGCGCGGCGTCCACCACCAGAATGGCGCCCTCGCACGCGGCGAGCGACCGCGAGACCTCGTAATTGAAATCCACGTGTCCCGGAGTGTCTATGAGGTTGAGGACATATTCCCCGCCGTTTTTGGCCCTGTAGTTCATCCTCACGGGCACGAGTTTTATCGTGATGCCGCGTTCGCGCTCCAGTTCCAGCGTGTCGAGCAGTTGAGACTTCATGTTGCGGCTTTCGACGGTATGCGTCGTCTCTATGAGCCTGTCAGCCAGCGTCGACTTGCCGTGGTCGACGTGAGCTATGATGCTGAAATTCCTGATTTTTTTCGGATCGGTCGCCATGAGTTCACCTCTCGTGCGTGATGACACTTTATTTTATCCGTTCTTTCGCGATAAGCAATTAAAATATCCCCAATTTATGATAATATTTTCGCGGCGCTTTCGCGCGTTTCGAATTTTCGGAGACGAAACCGCGCCGGAGGTATGATATTATATCGCAATGGTTCGGCGGATATGAAAAGGTGTGACGGACGCGAGCCGACCGTGGAGGGCTGAGCGATGAACAGCGAAGAGAAGATTGAACGAATGCTCGACGTAATCAGGGACGAAATACTGCCTCTTACCGAGTGCGAGGTCAAACGAGGCAACCATTTATTCGGCGGGGCGATCGTCAGGCCCGACACGATGACCACGGTGATAGTAGGTTCCAACAACCGCATGGAAAATCCTCTCATTCACGGAGAAATAGACACCCTCAACCGATTTTTCAAACTGCCCGTCCGCCCCAAAGCGGACGAATTGATTTTTCTCTCGACCCACGACCCCTGTCCCATGTGCGCCGCGGCGATTGCCTGGGCAGGTTTCAGGGAGATATGGTACCTGTTCGGTTACGCGGATGTCGTTGAAAAGTTCGGCATGCCGATTGATCTCGAGATATACAAGGAAGTCTTCGGCACGAACGGCGTCAAGAGCGAAAATAAATTTTTCAAAAAGTATTCGATCAAGGAAGCGATAGAAGAATCCTCCGATCCCGACCGATACGCACAGACGCTGGAGGAGATAGAAAAACGGTACGCCGCCCTGGACGTAGCGAAGTTCGATTATCCAGGAACC
>JAISXR010000068.1 GCA_031270375.1 Synergistaceae bacterium
CCGCGCAGTTTACGAGGATATCCAGCCTGCCGAATTTATCGAGCGAAAAAGCGACGGCGTGTTCGGGTCCGTCCGGCGACGTCAGGTCAACAGCGACGCCTTCGAGCCCCAATCTGGCGGACGTGACGACGACTTCGGGAGACAAGTCCGCCAAAGTGCCGCGAGCGCCTTTTGAGGCGAAAAACTCGCCAATGACTTTCCCTATCCCTCCCGCTCCTCCGGTCACCAGAAACACCTTGCCCCCAAGTGAGAAATTACGGTCGAATTCCCTGAATCGCATGTTTTTACCCCCAATTGATGTATCATTATATTACTATCCATTATATATGTCATAACATTATATATCATGACACTAATATCATAACGTTATATTGACATAATGCCGAAGTCGTGTTAATTTCTGTACGAGGGTGCCCAGTCAGACATCAAATGAAATATCGAGTTTTAAAGTGTGCCATGCGTTACGATGTGCGGTATAAGGTAGGTGTTTGCCATTTATCCGTCAAAAGGAGGAAAATATCGTGAAACGTTGTAAATGTATCATCATAGCGATGTGTCTGGTTTTGGTCCTGTTCGCTTCCGCCGGTCTCGCGGCGGATAAGGGTAAAGTGGTGGGCGTGGCGTCTCAGCATATGGGCAACGCCTGGAACAAAAACGCGGTTCAGGCGGTCAGGGACACTCTCGGGCCGCTCGGCTTCGAGATCAACCATCAGGACGGAGGCGGCAACACGACGACTCAGGTGGCGGCCGTAGAAAATTTCGTCACGCAGGGCGAGGATTATATCGTGGTATCCGGCGGCGAAGGCGGGGCCTTCAACGACGTATCCCTGCAAGCGCAGAAAGCCGGCATCCCGGTAATCGCCATCGACATGTTCCTCAAGGGCGGTATCACGGGGATCATGTGCGACAACTGGAGCGGTGGCGTGCAGATGGGCATATACGCGGTCAACAAGATGCGGGGCGAGGGCAAGTACATCCTTCTCGACACATCCGGCTGGGCGACGCTTCTGCAGCGCGGGCAGGCCGCCGAATCCGTTCTCTCCGCGTTCGAGAGAGTCGAGAAGATAGGCGAGACCAGGGAAGTCGCGGCGACCGACCCCGTGACCCAGGGGTACGAAATCACGAAAGCCGCCCTTCAGGCCGATCCCGACCTCAAAGCGGTTCTCGTCACGTGGAATATGCCGGCGGTGGGCGTGTATAACGCCCTCGTTGAACTCGGCAAAGTCGAACAGGTGACCATAGTCAGCGCGGATACCGGCGACGACGTTATCGGCGCCATGCTTGAGGATGGGGCCGGCGATTGGGGCTTCATGGGGCAGAATTCTTACGAACTCGGCACGCTCGCGGCGAAGTCCGTCATCGCCGTTTCGGAGGGCAAGCCCGTTCCGTTCGCTCAGATAGGCACGACCTACTTCGTGACCAATGACGATTACATAAAGGGTGACATCAAGACCGTCAAGATTCAGTCCCCCGAGGAACACTGGAAAGAAGTTCTGGAACCGGTTCTCGGCACGCTGGAAGATTACATAAAGTAAATCAATCGTTCCGCCGTTTCCCCGCGCGGCCGAAAAAGGCCCGCGCGGGGGCGGGCGTGAGAAGATATATATGGACAACGACAGCGTCATCCTTAAAGTCATAGGAATCAAAAAGGCGTTCGGAGCAACGCAAGCGCTGAAAGGCGTGAACCTCGACGTGTTCGACAATGAAGTCCACGCCGTCGTCGGCTCCAACGGCGCCGGTAAATCCACCCTCATGAAAATACTGGCCGGTATCTACCCCCCCGATGAAGGGCGCGTCATATGCGGAGGTGAGGATATCGCCGGCCTGTCTCCGCACGAATTGCAGCGCCGTGGGATACAGGTGGTCCACCAGGCGCTCAACATCGTCCCCAGCCTCTCGGTGCTCGAAAACATCCTGATCGCCCGTCCTCCCGTGAAGAGCGGCTTTTTGAACTGGAAAGCGGGAATGAAGCGCGCGGAGGAGACGCTCGAATTCATGGATTTCCGCATGAATCTGGGGATGATCGCGGGAAACCTCTCGGTCTCGGAGCAGCAATTCGTCATTCTGGCGCGCGCCATAGTGAATGAGACCAGGATACTCGTGCTCGACGAACCCACCGCAAGGCTCAGCATGGAGGAAACCAACAAGCTCTTTTCCGTGATAGGCAGAATGAAATCCGCCGGGGCGACCGTGCTGTATATCTCCCACCGGATGGAGGAGATATATAAGATAACGGACCGGATAAGCGTGTTCAGGGACGGCGTATGCGTCAAGACCGAATACACGGACAGATTTTCCGAAAACGAACTTGTCGGCGCGATGCTCGGAAAAAAGATGGAGGTTTTTTTCCCCAAAAAAGACATCCCAATCGGCGGTGAACTGCTGCGCGTGAGTGGATTGAAGTACGGGGACAAGCTCTCGGGCGTCGAGTTTCACGTAAATCACGGGGAGATAGTGTCGCTCGTCGGCGCGGTGGGCTCCGGCGTCACCGAGGTACTGAACTGCGTCTATGGCGTCGCGAACGCGGACGGGGGCGAGATGTTCCTGGACGGGCAAAAATTTTCCCTGTCGCACACTCCCGCTGAAGCGATATCGCTCGGGATAGCCCTTATTCCCGAGGATAGAGTTTCGGAGGGCATGATCGGCGATTACGACGTGAAGAACAACCTGTCCTCGGTCGACATGGATAAAATTTCCAGTTTTTCCGTCCTGAGCGCCGGGGCGGAGGAAAACCTCGCCCGCGGTCTCGTCGACCGGCTCTCGGTGGTCCCGGCCGATATAAATTATTCGATGTCGGCGCTGTCGGGAGGCAACCAGCAAAAGGTCGCGATAGGCAAATGGATGACGAGACCTTACCGGCTTTATCTTATGAACGAAGTGACGGCCGGCGTCGACATAGGCGCCAAGGCGGAAATATACAAACTCATGGGCGATATGGCCGGCGCCGGCAGCGCTTTGATTCTCGCCACCGGTGACATCGAGGAAGCGCTGGGAGTGAGCGACAGGATAATCGTCCTCTTTCAGGGGAGGATATTGAAGGAATTGTCGCCCAAAGAGACCACGAAGGACGCATTATTGACCCGCATCATGGGAGGCGCTCAGGAATGGCTGACAACGCGAAATTGAACCAATTTCTCCAAAAATACGCCATGCCGATCGTCCTCGTCGCGCTGGTCATCATATTGCAGGCGGCAAGCGGAAACAAAAATCTGCTGTCGTTCGAGAATTTACGGACGGTGATGCTGCAGGCGAGCGTTTTGGGATTCATCTCGCTTGGGCTGTCGTTCGTGATGATAGCGGGAGAGACTGACATATCCTTCGCGGGAACCCTCGGTCTGATGAGTTCCGTTTTCACGATACTCATAATGAGAGGCTGGAAATTTTTCCCGGCCCTCGCGGCGATAATAATCATAGGGGCGGCTATAGGGGCGGCCATCGCCTTGCTCGTCAATTACGCCGGATTCTCCGGCTTCATAATTTCCATCGGCTTCATGTTCATGGGACTCGGAATAGAACGCTCATTCAACGAAGGCGTCACGATATGGCTCAAGGAACAGTCGGTGCAGGATATAGGACGGCTCGCGTTTGGGGGCATATACGTTTTTGGATGGGTTTTCGTCTTGCTGTATATCGCGGCGTATGTCGTCATACAAAGGACCAAATTCGGATTCGACCTGCGCATCATCGGGGAAAACGCCGCCGCCGGAGTCGAGGCGGGCGTGAACAAGACCATGCGAAAAACGGCATCCTTCATCATAGCCGGACTGTTGTTCGCTCTCGGCGGCATGGCAGAACCCATAAGATACGGCGGATCGATAGTGGGGGCGGGGCAGGGGTATCTGCTGCCGGCCCTGGCCGCGTGTTACCTGGGCTCGACGATGTTCAGCCCGGGGTGCGTCAACATAGCGGGGACCTTCGTGGGAACCGTATTCATGATCCTGATATCGAACTTCATGCAGCTGCTGTCGATCGTGTACTACTACACGCCACTCGTGCAGGGCATAGTGCTGATAATAGCGGTCGGAATTTCGGTCATCAAGAACAAGGGCGAGATTCAGCAGGTAAAGGTCTAAGAGCGCCGTCGTGAAAAAATACCTGCCATCGGCCAAAACCTTATCATTCTTCGCCGTGATGCTCGCGTGTTACGCCATCTTCTCCGCGCTGCAGCCCGCGTACATCAGAAGTCCATATTCCATACTGGTCTCGTCGATGCTGCCGGCGGTGCTCGCGCTGAGCATGGGGGTGGTCATCGCGGGCGGCGGTTTCGACCTTTCGATAGGTCACGTCGCGGGTTTCTCGACGCTCATGTGCGGATATTTCCTGCGCAGGACAGGGATGGATACTTACGCCGCAATATCGTGCGCTGTGGGTCTGGCGATGTTCATAGGAGCGATTAACGGGTTGATGGTGGCGAAATTCGGCATATCGTCGTTCATAGCGACTCTGTCCATGCAGTTCGTCCTCGTCGGCGCGAGACAGTTGATAACGTCGGGCGATAGCTTCAGGGCGAACGCGGCCATAAGAAACATAGTGCAGGGGCAGAATTTCGGCATATCGAACCTCATTATCGTCTCGCTCGCCATCATAATCATCGTGGGTTTCGTCATGCAGAAGACCACGTTCGGGCGCAAGATGCAATTCGTCGGCTCCAACATAACGGCCAGCGGATTCATGGGGATAAACGTCAAGGCATACACGTTTCTGGCATTTCTCGTTTCCGGCGCGATATCGGGCGTGGTGGGGGTACTGCAGTTTTCGAAACTGACGAGCGCGACCATCAACATCGGAGACGGGTGGCTCTTCGGGGCCATGACGATAGCGGTTTTTTCGAGCGTCATATTCGGCAGATTCAAGGCGCACGGTATTGTGACCGTGTCTTTCCTGATAGCCATGATCACAACCGGGATCAATATGTTGGGCGTGTCGAGCGCCTGGACGAACTTCACTCTCGGCGTCATACTCATAATTTCCCTGATGGCCGGCAAATATCTTGGCGCCGGCTCGTTTCGGGCGCTGCGGAAACGGTTTTCGAAAAATACGACTGTTTGAGGAAAGAAGGGATTGCTGTGGATATTAAAAAACTTTTCAGCGTCGAGGGCAAAAAAGGCTTCATCACCGGAGGCAGTCAGGGTATAGGCGAGTGTCTCGCGGGCGCGTTCTCCGAGTTGGGGGCGGAAGTGGCGATAGTCGCGCGTGGTTTGGACAGGGCCCGGGATACGGCTGACAAAATTTCATCCAAAACCGGCAAAAAAGTTATTGCCTACAAATGCGACGCGGCGAGCCCCGATGATGTCGCCGCGATGACGGACAGTTTCGTAAAGGATTTTGGCCGTATTGATTTCGCTATCTGTAACGCCGGAATCTGCGCCATGGACGCTTTTCTCGATATCGAACCGAAAACTTACGAATCAGTAGTGGACGTCAACCTGAACGGAGTGTTTTACACCGCGCAGGCGGCGGCGCGCCAGATGGTGAAGCAGGGCGGCGGCGGTTCGATAATCAGCACGGCGTCGATGTCGGCGCATATCATAAATAAGCCTCAGACGATAGCGGCATACTGCGCCTCAAAAGCGGGCGTGGTTCATCTGATGAAAGGGATGGCGGCGGAACTCGCGAAATATAAAATACGCGCCAATTCCGTGAGCCCTGGCTACATACAGACAGAACTCATAGCGAGCCTCAAGGATTATCTCAAGACATGGCTCGAACTCATGCCCGAGGGCGGCAGGCTGGGTTATCCCGAGGACCTGATCGGCACTTACGTTTTCCTCGCGAGCGAGGCGTCCGCCTGGATAACCGGAGCCGATATCGTGATTGACGGAGGATATACGATTCTTTGAGAAAGGACAGTCCGCGATGCGATTACGACATTCCGAAATCCCGGCGCTGGTAGACGTAAGCTGCGTAAGGGCGAATGTGCCGTACGACGAGGTGCGGCAGGTGGCCGAGGCGGCCATAAAATACGGATTTATCTGCGCTTTCGCCATGCCGTGCGCCACGAAGATGATGAAGGAGTATCTCGCCGGTTCCGGCGTCAGGCTTGGAGGCGTGGCTGGCTTTCCTTCGGGCGCCGATACGATGGAGCAGAAAGTGGATTGCGCGAAATATATGGCGTCTTTGGGTTGCGATGAAATCGATATGGTGATAAATGTCGGCGCGCTTATTTCGGACGACGCGGATTACGTCGAACGGGAAATAAGCGCGGTTGTCGACGCCGTGACGCCGATACCGGTAAAATCAATACTGGAGTGCACGTACCTCGACGAGAGGCGGATAAGGCGCGCCTGCGAAGCGGCGGTCTCGGGGGGGGCGGCCTTCGTCAAATCCGGGACGGGCTGGGCCGCTGAACCGACCACCGTCGAGATGGTGCGAATAATGAAAAGCGCCGTGGGCGACCGCGTTACTATAAAGGCGGCGGGGGGCGTGCGTTCGCTCGCGATATTGGAAGATATGTACGAGGCGGGCTGCCGCCGTTTCGGAATAAGCCTCGCGTCGGCTTTGAAAATAATGAAGGAGTCGTACGAGAGGGACGGTGTCCCGTACAACTGAGGAGACTGAGGAGGATATCATGAGATACGTCATTGCTTACGACCTTGGCACAGGAGGGCTCAAATCCTCGCTGTTCGACGAGAACGGCGTATCGGTGGCGAGCGATTTCAAATCCTGCGAGACGTACTACCCGACGGCGGATTTCAGGGAACAGCGTCCGCTCGAATGGTGGAATATGGTCGTGCGGAGCACGAAAGACCTGTTGACCAAACTGGAGGAAAAATCCATCAATTCGCGCGACATAGCGGCGGCCGCTTTTTCCGGACACAGTCTGGGGGTCGTGCCCATAGGCATGGACGGCAGTCTCCTGCTCGATTCCGTCCCGGTTTGGTTCGACGCGCGCGCCTCGAAGCAGGCGGCCGGCGTTTTCACCAGATTGGATGAGGAGAAATGGTATCTCACGACAGGAAACGGGTTTCCCGCTCATCTGTACGGCGCGTTCAAAATTCTGTGGTACAAGGAGAACATGCCCGATGTATACCGTTCGGCGGATAAATTCATAGGCACCAAGGATTATCTCAACTACAAGCTCACCGGCGCGCTGGCGACCGATTATTCTTACGCGTCCGGCAGCGGGGTGTACGACCTGGAAATGTGCGCCTACCGCGATGATTATATCGAGGCTTTTGGCCTCGAGCGTGAGAAATTTCCCGAGCCGCGCGAGTCGGCCTCCGTCTTGGGCAGGATAAAAAAAGACGCCGCCCTTGAGCTTGGCCTGCCGGACGATTTGCTGTTGGCGAGCGGCGGAGTGGACAATGCCTGTATGGCGGCGGGCGCCGGCTGCGTGAAGGACGGCATGGCATACACGTCTCTCGGCACGTCGGCGTGGGTCGCGGTTTCCTCCCACAAGCCGGTGGTGAATTTCAAGACCAAACCTTTCGTGTTCGGACACCTGATAAAAGGGATGTACGCGTCCGCCGAACCCCTATTCTCCGCCGGAAATACGTTTCGCTGGGTGCGCGACATCCTGTGCGCCGACCTGAAGGAAATAGAGGCTTCGGGCGGCGAGGACGCGTACAAGACGATGGACAGGCTTGCGGCCGGCTCTCCTGTCGGCGCGAACGGTCTGTGTTTCACGCCCACTCTGGCGGGCGGTTCGGCGCTCGACCGCTGCGCGGCCACGAGAGGTGCTATCGTCGGACTCGACCTCATGCACACGAGGGGCGACGTAATAAGGGCCGCGCTCGAGGGCGTCTGTCTGGGGCTTCGCATGTCGCTCGAGGAATTACGCAAAGAGGTCAGTTTGTCGGACGAGATGCTGATAGTCGGCGGAGGCTCGAAAAGTCCATTCTGGCGTCAGATGTTCGCCAATATTTACGGCATGGACATCACGGAGTCGGCCGTCGGGGAAAACGCCGGCTCGCTCGGCGCGATGGCATGCGCCGCCATCAGCGCGGGCATGTGGAAAGATTTCACCCCGCTGATCGGCCTCAACAAACCGATAAGCGTCATGAAACGCAACCCCGCGGATAGGGCCAGGTATGAGGCCGTTTACGATCTGTTCCTGAAAGTGAGCGAGTCGCAGAACGATATCGCCGAGTACAAGGAAAAAATATCGAGACTGTAACTCAAGGGTTTACTCACGCCATAGTTTCTCCCGCATGATTGGCTATATATTGGTCAATGCTGTCGATGATGTATGAAGGGCCTGTCATATGCAAGCCTTCCCAGCAGTCTATGATGAAATTTGTGGCGCCTGTGCGGCGTAAATAATTAAACGCGTCCCGGCCGCTCATATTCTTTTCCGTCTTATAGAGTTCGACACAGGACGCCAAAAACCAGACTTTTCCGCCAAACACGCTCATGATTGTTCCTCCGGCCATGTAATGTCACCCGTCGTCAGCTCTTCTTCCAAAAGGTCATAAAGAATCGGATAACCAAGATGCCAAACCTTCGTACGCTCATCTTCCAAAGTTTTATACAACATGGAATTATACAAAACCTCAGAGGCATTCTCCAACGAAAGGCCTCTGTTCCGCATCAGCAATTGAAGTATCCCAGGCGTAATAAAAGCAATGACAGAAGATATGTTTTTTTTATTTTCCATATTGGCTTCCCACTTGAAGCTGACTTGACGTGAGGTAAAATCCCTCGCCAAAATCAAGCCCGCGAGTCTGTCCGATCAGTCGAGGGTTTTCGATCGCCGTGTTGCTTCCGTGGTATAGCCTCATAATATCGTGCCTTCTGATTGATGTAGGTTTGCCCGTCAATCCGCGAGCAAAAATTCCGTTATCCGACGCGACTCGAAAAAACGGTAAAGCAAAGGTTTAAACCAAAAAGGCACAGACATCCTCACCTTTCATAAATATGCGATACCTTGCAATAATAACACGTTGATCGAAATCTTCGCCGCAAAATGATACCGACGCGGGTGTACGTGATGTAGTTGCCGTAAAATATAATCACATCAGGGTTGTCCAGGACACCTATTATATCAACAGGTGTTCTTGAAAATTGAGATTAAACCGCGCGGTATCTTGAAATGTGACTGATGAAGGAATTTGGCTTTTATAGAAAAATTATCGAAACATAATGGTGAGGTTTTGCTCTCAGGCCTTGACGATTAAGGGAAAATAAGATATTTTAGTATCACACCTGTTGATATAACAGGTGTTCTTGAAAATTAACAAAGCACACTATTTATTTGAGTAGGTGTCCAATAAACGATGGCGGCGAAAATCGAAAACCTTGTTGTCGGGGCGGGCATATCAGGCGCGACTATGGCGCGATTGCTAGCGGAAAGCGGCGAATCCGTTGCGGTCATAGACATGAGAGACCATGTCGGCGGCAACTGCTACGACTACAAAGACGACGGAATTACTACGCATAGATACGGCACGCATATCTTCCGCACCGACAGCAAAGAAGTGTGGGATTTCCTGTCGCGTTTCACGAAATGGTACCCGTACCAGCACAAGGTCCTCGCCCTGCTCGACGGGCAGTTCGTGCCCGTTCC
>JAISXR010000074.1 GCA_031270375.1 Synergistaceae bacterium
TGGAGGTGGCAAAATGGCTTTGAACGATGTCACAATCAGAAATGTGAAACCTAACGGGAGAGCCTTCAAGTTGAAAGATTCAGACGGGCTTTTTCTCGATGTCCGGCCCTCTGGCAAAAAAATTTGGAGAGTTCGATATTGGATCAAGCAGAAAGAAAACACTCTGACGCTTGGAGAATATCCCGCAGTCAGTCTCAAAGACGCGCGAGTCATGCGCGATGAAGCGAGAAAACTCATTGTCGTGGGCATTAGACCGGAATCACCGAAACAAGCGAACAGCAGCACGCAGGAGCAACTACAGAACACCTTCGCGAACATCGCCCAAGAGTGGCTTGAACAGCGCAGAAGAGAACAGCGGAGCGAGAAAACCCTTTCCGGCGTCCAATCCCGCCTGCGCCGTCTCGTGCTGCCGTTCATCGGCAACATGGAGATGGATCAGATACAAGCCCCGACTTTGTTGCAGGTAATCAAGCGCATCGAAGCGAAAGGCACGCTCGAAACCGCGCACCGTGTACTCAATATATGCGGTCAGATATTTCGATACGCTATCGTTACAGGCAGGGCCGTAAGAGACCCATCCAGCGACCTGAAAGGCGCATTGCTGTCCGTGAAGTCAAAACATTTTTCGACCATAACGACGCCCAAGGAAATAGGGCCTCTGCTCAAGGCTTGCGATGGTTATCAAGGCTCGGAAGTTGTGCGCATCGGCTTGCTCGTGTCTGCTCTGACTTTTGTACGCCCCGGAGAACTGCGGCAGATGGAGTGGCCGGAGGTTGATTTAGACGCCGCGGAGTGGAGGATCTCTGAAGATAAAATGAAAATGCGCCGTCCCCACATTGTCCCGTTGTCCACTCAAGCCGTAGAGTTATTGCGTCAGCTCTTCAAAATAACCGGTCATGGCCGCTATGCCTTTCCATCATATAGGACACCAGCCGGCGACCGCCCCATGAGCGACAATACGCTCAACGCCGCGCTACGTCGATTGGGGTATGGCAAGGAGGAAATGACGGCCCACGGCTTTCGAGCGATGGCAAGCACAATTCTCTATGAAAATGGCTGGCCAGGAGACGCGATAGAACGTCAGCTCGCGCACATGGAGAAAAACGCGATCAAGGCCGCTTATAATCACGCAGAACACCTAGACAAACGCCGCCAGATGATGCAATGGCTGGCCGATCATCTGGATGGGTTGAAGGGTAATTCGAGGTAAAAAAGAGCATGGGAGCCTGACTTTGGCAGTTAGTTGGGAGAAAAAAGGTGCGCGATTGTGTTGCTCTGCCTGAAGTCTCTTCGTTGTTATATTTTTTCGTTATTTTCAACATCTTTCAAGATTCTTCCATCCTCAGTTCTCCATTCCACATTACCATTGGTGGGAGCTCCGAGAACAAAAGAGGACGCGCCTGAAGGGGTCTTGAAAAGTATATCTTTCAATAAAATGTTGTTCTCGTCGATGTTGTCTTTATTATTTTCACGTATGGTTTTTGCATAATCCGGACAGCTTGGAACGACATCTTTACGGATCACGCTTCCAGCAAGAACAACGATCCCTTCATTTGTAAGCCTGCATTTTGCGTCAGTTCCGCTCCGCTTGATGAAAAAAATCGGCGTCTCTTGCAGCCTCTGCCCTTCTGCGGACACAGTGGGTTCTATAACTTGTAACAACGGCTCGAACACTTTATGGCCGAGAACTCCCATCACGATCTTGGCGTTGTCGATGAACTCTTCCAGTTCACTTTCTTTTTCTTCAGTGACGTGTCCGAAAGCTGGTTCGTTGCTGTTTTTGACAATGTAGCGATTTGCCTCCGTTGCCATGTTGCAGAAACGGTTCTCAAGGTAGCTTATTTCTGTTGGGCCGAAAGAATTATTCGACGTGGTGAAAACAACAGCCTCTGTCCAGTAATCTTTATCTGGGTCACGCTTGTGCTCTTGGAGGCGATAGAGGATACCTTCGCCATTCTTGCGGAGCCCGGCCTGACCGATATATGCAACATCCTCGCCGGTCTGGTCAGATGTACCGAACAGAAAATAGACTCCGCTTTGGGAAAAATCGTTACGTCCTTTGCACTGCTCCAATTCCGTTCGCGGAATTTTATAGACGACTCCCGTCCAGTTCATCAAAGTACATTTGATACGCCCGGTTGGCACCCCGTCCATCAAGTATATGTTTATGTTTCTCCCCCGTGCCTCCATGAATGATCATCTCTCTCAGATAATGTTCTATTCTCAGTTCTTGCCAGTCCTGTATTTGTTACATTCCTAGCAGTCTGTCGGATTTGAGGAAAAATAAAGGCATTGAGGCTATTTTGACTTAAAACAAACTGTTAAAAAGCCTTATTATAAAGGTGCATAAGAGTAAAACCCGTCTTTTCTAATGTGATAACGTGCAAATCCGACAGCCTGCTAGCACGGATTTATTGAAATCACCGGTTTCTGCTAACGCTCTTTAGTAACCTTCTTATCGCGTCTTTTTCAGTGTAATCAAGCTTTGCCATTCGGCATTGCCTCCGTCAGGTTACATCAATCCCAGGTATTTCTCGAAGAACTGGAGTAGCTTCTCGATAATACCCTGCTTCTTTACAACACGGTTTTCTCCGCCGGAAAACCGCGACACTGGCGGCAGAATCTTATCAATGTCCGTACCGGTCGTTTTCAAAGCCCCGTCACGGAAAGAATTATCCACAAACTTTCTTGTTTCTTCTGGTTTCAGACGTTCGGCCTCAATTATTGTCGCAAGGTCTTTCTCTTTCTGCTCGTGAACAAATTCGCGCCAGTCGTCGTCAACTTGCGTGGATACATTCACCTGCTCAATGAAGCGTTCGATAAGCTCCTTTTTGTTCCGAAGCTCCAGGCTCGACCCGATGGCTTTATCAATTGCCACGAGGATGCTCTTATCGGTGCAATTCGAGGCATGATACTTTGCCACGAGCATAATAATATAATCAATGTTGACCTCGATCTGCCTGATAAGCTCAATCTCGAACACAATGTCGTCGTTGATGTTTTCCTTGTCGGCGTTTTTGTCTTTCGTAAACTCCCGATACAGGTCGAGGTAAACGCTCTGGTAATCCTGAAAATCTCTGTCGGATAAAATTTCGTTGCCCGCGAAATCGTCGAACGCCGAGAGAATGTTTTTGAGTCTCAGGATAGCCCCGTACAGCCGGATAAATTCCTTTTGCGCTTCTTCGCCCGTGATTGGCTGCCCCAAGGGGTATCGTTCCGCAAGCACATCAATCAGCTCCGCGTATCCGGGTTTGTGCTCGCCACTGTCGTCGTATCCGTTGTAATAGTCGTCATAGGCCTTGAGCAACACGACGCCGCCCGCTTCTTTGTCGCCGAACAGCGCAATCGCGTCGTCGGTCGCCTGTTTCAGATCGCGGAAACAAACGATATTGCCGAAGGTCTTGACGGAGTTAAGAATGCGGTTGGTACGGGAAAACGCCTGGATCAGCCCGTGTTGTCGTAGATTTTTGTCCACCCAGAGAGTGTTGAGCGTGGTCGCATCAAAACCAGTCAGGAACATGTTCACGACGATGAGCAAGTCCACCTCGCGGCTCTTCACCCTCTGTGACAGGTCTTTGTAGTAGTTCTGGAATTTATCGGCGGAAGTATCGAAATTGACGCTGAACGTCTTGTTGTAATCGGCAATCGCCGCGTCGAGGAAGTCGCGGGAGCTTTTGTCGAGTTTGTCGTTGTCGAATCCCTCGTCCGGCAGCGCATCCTCCGGGTCGTCCTCGTTGGCGCTGAAGCTGTAGATCGTCGCAATGGTAAGGCTACGATTCTTTTCCTGCATCTGGCGCTTAAACTCAGCGTAATACTTCATCGCCATCGGAATGGACGCCACGGCGAAGATGGAATTGAACCCCGCCACGCGCTGACCTTTCAGAGAGTAGAAAGCGCTGCGTTTGGTCTTTTGATCGAAATGTTCGAGGATATACGCGACGACCTCGCGGATGCGTTCCGGCGCGCTCATGGCCTTTTCGGCGTCGATGGCGCGAACTTTCGCGTCTTCCACCCCGTCCGCCATTTTGACCGTATTCACGAAATCGATGCGGAAAGGCAGTACGTTGCCGTCGTTGATCGCGTCCACGATGGTATAGGTGTGCAGCTTGTCCCCGAACGCCTGTTCCGTCGTTTGCAAAAGTGGATTGCCGCCAGTCCCGGCGTTCGCGGCAAATATAGGCGTCCCTGTGAAGCCAAAGATGTGATAGTTCTTGAACGCCTTGATAATCTTGGCGTGCATGTCGCCGAACTGCGAACGATGGCACTCGTCGAAAATCAGAACGATATGCTGCTTGAACACTCTGTGTTCTTTGTTCCTTGAAATGAATACGTCCAGCTTTTGAATCGTCGTTATGATAATGCGGGCGTTTGGGTCTTCCAACTGTTTTTGCAGTATCCGAGTCGAGGTGTTGCTGTTCGCTGCGCCCTTCTCGAAGCGGTCATACTCCTTCATCGTCTGATAGTCGAGGTCTTTGCGGTCTACGACGAAAAGTACCTTTTTGATGCCGTCGAGCCCGGTCGCGATCTGCGCCGTCTTGAAGCTCGTCAGCGTCTTGCCGGAGCCTGTCGTGTGCCAGATGTAGCCGCCCGCGTCGGTTGTTCCTGTTTTTTTGTAGTTGCTCGAAACGACGATGCGTGAAAGTATCCGCTCCGTCGCCGCAATTTGATAGGGGCGCATCACGAGCAGCATTTCCTCCGACGTGAACACACAATAGCGGGTCAAAATGCTCAGGATGGCGTGTTTGGAGAAGAACGTCTTCGTAAAGTCCGCGAGGTCGGCGATGGTCTTGTTATTCGCGTCCGCCCAAAAGCTGGTGAATTCGAAGCTGTTACTCGTCTTCTTGCTCTTGCGCCTACCGCCTTCGCCCATTTCTTTGATATGCCGGTCGCGCGTGGTGTTGGAGTAATATTTCGTGTGCGTCCCGTTGGAGATGACAAATATCTGGACGTACTCGTACAGTCCCGACGCCGCCCAAAAGCTGTCGCGCTGATAACGTTTGATCTGATTGAACGCCTCGCGAATCGCCACGCCCCTGCGCTTCAATTCGACATGGACGAGTGGCAGACCGTTGACGAGTATCGTCACGTCATACCGAGATTCATGTGTGCCGCCTGGTTCCTCGTATTGGTTTATCACTTGCAGCCGGTTGTTGTGGATGTGTTTTTTGTCAAGCAGATAGACGTTTTTTGTAGTTCCATCGTCGCGCCTGAGTATCTGAACGTGGTCATCCTGAATTTTGCGAGTTTTTTCCACAATACCCTCGTTGGCTTTGGCTACGCACATCTCGAAAAACTGCGCCCATTCGCTGTCCGAGAATGTAAAACCGTTCAACGCTTCAAGCTGACGGCGCAAATTGTCCAAAAGCGTGGCTTCGCTGTGTATGGACAGGAATTCGTATCCTTGCGTGGTCAACAGGCGGATGAACTCGCGCTCAAGTTCCGCCTCGCTCTGATATTTGTCCGCGCGTTCGCTTTCGACGCTGTATTCGGCTACTACCGTGCTTTCGTCGGTGCTGACGACGATGTTGTAGGAAGTCATGCGGTCTTCTCCTTGAACGTCAGTAATTTGTCGCGGTAGTATTCGTATTGCTTGCGCCGCGCCTTTATCTCTGCGGGCAAGCCGGAGGTTATATCGTTCGTCAAAGCGTCGAAGCGGTCAAGGATTGCGACGATATGGGCTTGCTTGTTGAGCGGAGGGACTGGGATCTTTATATTCATAACTTCATTCCCACGGACATGCGGAACGCCGCCGCCACGTTTCATCTCGTGCAGAGCATCTTGCATATTTTTTAGGTAATAATATAGATATTTAATATTCAATTCATCGTTTGTCTCAAGAATGAAACCATCTGTCACAAAAATAGGTTGATTCCAAAAAGAGACAAAACCTGCATACGCGCCGCTTCGGGACATAACTATCGCTTCTCCCTCATGATTGCAAGTATCGCAATAATACGCCGGTTCCTGTCCGCCAAGAATAACTGGAATGTCGCCTTGTACGGTATTCTTTTGTGTGACATAGGTTCCACGTCTCATAATCCCAACTTCATTCAAAGTCAGCCATTGAGTCTGTCTGTCTGTCTGTCTGTCTGTCAAGAGCGTTGCGCGATTTTCTCCAAATGTCAAGAGGTGGTTTCTGTAATATTCATACTGCTTTTTTCGCGCCTCCAGCTCCGCCTCCAGCTCCGCCTCCAGCTCCGCTGTAAGCCGCGTGAACGTGTCCAGCATGCGGACGATCTCCTGTTGGACGGGGAGAGGAGGGAGGGGGATCGCATATCTTTTAACATCACTGTTTGCTACTGCCGGGTAACTTGCCCCACGTTGCACAGTTTCGATATATTCATAATAGTTTTGCGTTCCGATTTGGTGATAGATATATCTCGGCAACACTAATGTGGGATCCGCTCTTAAAATACAAAATCCCGTACTACATATTTGCCCGTTGTATTCAGGAGGAACAGAGCAGTAGCGTTTCAACAACGGCCTTGTTGTGCCAAAAATGACATCATTTTCTTGTACCACTTGTTGTGCTCTGCTTGGTGCTGCTGTCGCTGTTATTGTTTGAGTTTCAGAAATAGAATGTGTTTCACGTTCTACAGATGTTAAATCAATGTATTGATACTCATTTCTCATACCCTCACGTTGCCAATTGATATTCATTGTGGGCAAACATACATCACCCAATGGCATATACTCCACCCCATCCGGGCAAAGTTCGGCTATCAGGCGGTCGAGGTCAGTCATGATCTTCCCCTCCAATCCCCCGAATGATCGCCGCTATCTCATCCGGCGACGGCAGCAGCGCACGCATATCTTCCGGCAAACTTTCGTAGAACGAATAGGTCGCCACTCCGATGGGCTTGCCGGACGTTTTCAGCGTGTATTCGACCCTCGTGCGGTTCTTGCTTTTGCAGATAATAATGCCGATGGACGGATTCTCATCAGGCAGTTTCATTGTTTCGTCAAGCGCGGTCAAATAAAACTGCATCTTGCCAGCGTACTCCGGCTTGAACTCGCCGATTTTGAGGTCGATGGCGATAAGACAGCGAAGCCGTCTGTGGAACAGCAATAGGTCAATGTAATAATCGTCGTCCGCAACGTCGAGATGGTACTGGCTGCCGATAAAGCTGAAATCTCCGCCCATTTCGGATAGGAACGCCCGAATGTTCTTGATAATACCTGCCTCAAGCTCTGCTTCGCTGTGTTCGACGCCCATTTCTATGAAGTCAAAATTGTAATCATCCTTGACGGCGAGCTTCGCCTGAAGCCTGTACCTTTCGGGAACGGTTTCATCGAAATTGGTCTGATTGACGAGGTACTTTCCAAATGCCTGATTTTCGATGTTGTTAATCAGCACATCTTTAGTCCACCCGTAACGTTTTGTCATCTTGATATAAAATTCGCGTTCGAGCGGGTCTTTGCATTTTTGCATGATGACGACGTTTTTCTTCCAGCCTATTTCCGCTAGTAAAGCCGGAAGCGAAGCGCGACGAATTTCTGCACCCGATGGGTACAGATTTGAGTCTCGAATTTCTGCACCCGACGGTTGCAGATTTGCGTTTTGAGAATATTCGATATAAAAACTCCGCATAAGCCAAAGGTTCCGCGCCGAAAAACCTTGCACGCCGGGGAACTCTTTTTGAAGTTCCCTCGCCAGAATCTCGACGACGGACTTTCCCCAACCCTGCTCGCGCTGCTGCCGGTCAATCTCTTCGCCGATTTCCCAATAGAGTTGTATCAATTCGGCGTTGACCTTCTTCATCGCCTCGTACTGACGGCGATAAATAAGCTCCTTGATTTCTTTGATAAAAGGGCCGTAATGCGCCAGACCGTTTTCCATTATTTCAGCGTCCCTCTATTTCCGCGATAATGGCGGCGATCTCCCGGCGTAGAACATCCTCACGCTCGACAATTTGCTCGATCTCGGCGTTGAGCGCGGTGATGTCCACTGATTCGCGCTTGTCCTCCTGCTCCACGTAGGTACTCACTGATAGATTATAGCTCTGATCGGCAATGTCGCCGTTGGGGACGAGTTTGACGAAATAGGGAACGTCGTTTCGCCCGGTGTAGGCGGCGACGATCTTATCGATGTTCTCCTGCGTCAGTTTGTTGCTGTTCGTGACCTTGATAAACTCGCGGCTCGCGTCGATGAACAGCGTGCTGTTTTCGGATTTTGAGCGCCGCAGCACCATGATACAGGTGGCAATGCTCGTCCCGTAGAAAAGATTGTCGGGAAGCTGTATAACGCAATCTACAAAATTGTTGTCGATGAGGTATTTTCGTATCTTCTGCTCCTTGCCGCTGCGGTAGAGTATGCCGGGGAAACAAACGATAGCCGCTGTGCCGCTGGTAGCAAGCCACGAAAGGCTGTGCATGATGAAGGCGAGGTCGGCCTTCGATGGCGGCGCAAGAACGCCCGCCGGGGAGAAACGCGGATCGTTGATAAGCAACGGGTTCGAATCTCCGCCCCATTTGATTGAGTACGGCGGATTGGAGACGATGGCCTCGAAAGGTTCGTCGTCCCAATGCAACGGGTCTGTCAGCGTGTCGCCGTGGGCGATGTCGAATTTGTCGTAGTCGATGTCGTGCAGGAACATGTTGATACGGCAAAGGTTGTAGGTGGTGATATTGATTTCCTGCCCGAAAAACCCCAGCCGGACGTTCTCCTTGCCCAATATCTTGGCGAATTTCAAAAGCAGCGAGCCGGAGCCGCAGGCTGGGTCGTACACCTTATTAACCTCGGCCTTTCCCACGAGCGCGATGCGGGTGAGCAACTCCGAAACCTCCTGCGGCGTGTAGTATTCGCCGCCGCTCTTCCCGGCGTTGGAGGCGTACATGCCCATCAAAAATTCGTAGGCGTCGCCGAAAGCGTCGATAGTATTGTCCTTGTAATCGCCGAGCTTCATATCTCCCACACCGTTCAGGAGCTTGACAAGCCTCTCGTTGCGTTTTGCCACCGTGCTACCCAGCTTGTTGCTGTTTACGTCGATGTCGTCGAATAAACCCTTGAAGTTCTCTTCGCTGTCCGTGCCTTGCGCCGATGCCTCGATATTATCGAACACTTTTTCGAGCGTCTCGTTCAAGTTTTCATCGCTTGCCGCACGGCGGCGCACGTTTTCGAACATCTCACTTGGCAGAATAAAGAAGCCCTTTGTCGTTACCAAATCCTCGCGGGCTGATTCCGCGTCGTCGTCGGAAAGTTTCGTGTAGTCGAATGAAGTGTCTCCGACCTCGTGCTCGCCCGCGTTGATGTAGTTTGTAAGATTTTCCGATATATAGCGGTAAAACAATATGCCGAGGACATATTGCTTGAAGTCCCAACCGTCCACGCTGCCGCGCAGGTCGTTGGCGATATTCCAAATCGTGCGGTGAAGCTCCGCGCGTTCCTGTTCTTTTCTGCTGTCAGGCATCATTGGCTTGTCCTTCGGGGTTTACGCCGCTTTCGGTCGGCCAAGTCGGCGCCAATTAAAGTCCCTTTCCTTTCGGTAAAGATTTAAGATTTGCGTTCTCTATGCTTATCCGTAATTCCCGGCGATTTTTCTAACCTATAAATCAATGTTGTTTATAACTCTGTTTAGGCAATGTAATTTTTTATAGGTTAGAATATTTTTTCTAACCTATAGTAAGGAAACACTCCT
>JAISXR010000146.1 GCA_031270375.1 Synergistaceae bacterium
AATGTTGCAAGTCGGCGAACCGCACCCTGACAGGAACGCTCAATTTGAGTTCATGAATGAAAAAGCAAAGGAGTTTATTGGGGCAGGTGAACCTGTTATTTCAGTCGACACAAAAAAGATCGATGTGGAAACGGCAATAAATTTTGATTGGCTCGACCACTACGTCAACGGGGTTGAAGGTAATTTGCCAACGTGACGATACCGTTTACGAAACCGGTCAATCAGTATCGTAAATCCCCGGAATTTTTTATAGGCGGTTTGGGGCGGCACAGGGAAACTTGACAAACACGATACGCGGATTTATACTCAAATAAACCTATTTATCAAATAGGAATAAAAGTGTTTTAAGAGGGCGAACGTCATCGTTACGGGGGGGAAATTTCACCCGGGTTTTTCGGGGGAGGATGATACGATATGGCTGCGGATTACGCGGCGCTAAAAAAGGGCGGCTTCATGCGGCAGGCGCAGAGGGACAATTTTTCCATGCGGCTCGCGGTCGTCGGGGGGAACCTGACGGCCGGACAGCTTACCACCATCGCCGGGATCGCGGCGAAGTACGGCCGCGGGCACGTTCACCTCACGTCGCGGCAGGGGGTAGAGATACCCTTCATAAAACTCGGCGACATCGACGCGGTCAAATCGGAGCTGGCGCGTGGCGGTGTCTCGGTCGGTGTCTGTGGTCCCCGCGTGCGCACCGTCACGGCGTGCCAGGGCGGGGACGTATGTCCCAGCGGGTGCGTCTCGACATACGCGCTCGCCGAAGAGATATCGCGGCGTTATTTCGGGCGGGAGTTGCCGCACAAGTTCAAGTTCGGCGTCACAGGCTGTCGCAACAACTGCTTGAAGGCCGAAGAGAACGATCTCGGCATAAAGGGCGGAATGTCCGTCGAATGGGCGAAGGGCGACTGCGTGCTGTGCGGCGTCTGCGTCAAAGTTTGCGGGGAGGGCGCTATCTCGATGGAGGAAGGCGCGATAAAACTCGACGTGCCGAAGTGCAACCAATGCGGCCGATGCGTGAAATCCTGTCCGACAGAAGCCTGGAAGGGCGAGCCCGGATACCTGCTCTCGTTTGGAGGTACGTTCGGGAACAACATCGCTCAGGGGAGAGAAGTAACTCCTATAATCAACGACAGAGACGCGTTGTTCCGCGCGGCGGACGCGGCGCTCGAGTTCTTCGCCGCCAACGCCAGACCGGGCGAGCGTCTCCGCACGGCAATAGAGCGAGCCGGTTGGGACGCGTTCAAAACTCACGTGGAGGCGGCGCTCAATGCCTGACGATATCATTGCGGACGCGACTGTAGATATAACGGACGTGGTCTGTCCGGTGACATTCGTGAAGGCGAAAGTCGCTCTCGAAGAGCTGGACGACGGGCAGGTGCTGTCCATTCGGATGAACGACGGCGAACCCGCGCGAAACGTGCCGAGAAGCCTCAAGGACGAGGGACACCGGATAATGAGGCTGTCGGACAACGGCGACGGGACGTACAGCCTGACCGTGCGGAAACTCGGCTAGTTTTGCCCCGGGAAACCACGGGGACATCACATATACGCGTGGAGTGTCGCGGATGAAGCTGACAGTGACAGGAAATGTCAAGGAGTACAAAGAGGGCTTGACCGTGGGCGAACTCATAGAGGCGGAGGACGTCAAGACGCCGATGTACGTCACTGCCGCGGTCAACGACGAATTTATCGAGAGCGGGGATTTCGCCTCCACCGTTCTCAAAGATAACGACACGGTTGAATTTTTGTATTTCATGGGCGGGGGTCGTTGAACTGTGGCTTTTTCGAACGAACAGCTCGAACGTTACTCGCGGCATATCATCCTCAAGGAGATGGGGGTCAAGGGTCAGAAACGCCTGATGGAGGGCAGCGTGCTCATCATCGGCGCGGGTGGCCTGGGTTCCCCGGCGGCGCTCTATCTCGCGGCGGCCGGTCTGGGACGGATAGGCATAGCGGATGCCGACGCGGTGGAAATTTCCAACCTCCAGCGCCAAATCATACACGCCACGCCCGACATCGGCATCCCCAAGGTCGAATCGGCGCGAGAGAAGATGAACGCGATAAACCCCGACGTAAAAGTGGAGACGTTTCACTCTATGGTGGACGGGAAAAACGTCATGGAATTGATATCGAATTACGACTTCATAATAGACGGCACGGATAATTTCGGCGCTAAGTTCCTGATAAACGACGCCTGCGTGATAGCGAAAAAGCCGTTTTCGCACGCCGGGATACTGCGTTTTCAGGGACAGCTCATCACCTACGTTCCCGGCGAGGGGCCGTGCTACCGCTGTATGTTTCCGACTCCGCCCCCGCCGGACGCCATACCCACTTGCGGCCAGGCCGGGGTGATCGGCGCGATGGCGGGCGTCATCGGATGTCTTCAGGCGCTGGAGGCGGTGAAATACGTCGCGCGCGCCGGAAAATCGCTCACTGGCGTCCTCCTCACCTACGACGCGCTGACGACGGAGTTTCGCCGCGTGAAGATTCCCGCGCGAAGGGACTGCGCCGTGTGCGGCGCGGACGCGACCATAACCGAGGCGGTGAATTGCGTGACGGCTCCGGTCTGCGAAGGTATCGGCATCGACATATGAGCGAACCGGCTATCCGTTTTAAAATTCGCGTATCCGCGTCCGACGCGGACGAAATGATAGCTCACGCCCTAGCCTGTTTCCCGCGGGAGGCGTGCGGCCTTCTGGCCGGAACCGTCGATGCCGGGGCAGGCGTCAAAAAAGTCGTCCGCGTCTACAGGATGACGAACGCCGACGCGAGCGGGTCGCACTTCACCATCGAACCGAAAGAACAGCTCACCGCGATAAAGGACATGCGGGCCCGGGGTATTGCCCTTCTTGGCAATTTTCACTCGCACCCCGAGACCCCCGCGCGTCCCTCCGAGGAGGACATACGTCTGGCGCACGATCCCGCGGCAAGCTACGTCATAATCTCCCTCGCCGGCGATAAACCGGTCATGAGGGCCTTTCACATAGAGGACGGCGCGGATCTGGACGAGGGAATCGAAATATTCAAATCATAGGATCAAGACCTCGGGGCTCTGCCCCGAACCCCGCAAGGGGGCCAGCCCCCTTGACCCCCATTTAGAGGGTACAGGGAGCTTGCTCCCTGTCGGGTTCGGGCAGAGCCCGAGGTCTTGATCCTATACGTACCGCCGCCACTCCGTGACGATTCGGGCCGTCTCGGCGTTCGGCGTTTGAGCGAATATCCAGTGCCGGAACGTGAGCGGTTCTTCGCGCGTTTTTTTGGTTCGGACTACTATGTGTTCACGCTTTGCGGACGATATGTATTCGGCGTCGAACCGCGACGGGAAATATCCCGAAACGGCCCCGTCGGGGATGCTTTCGAGCGCCCAGTCGAGATAGGCGGTGTGGTTCGCGTGTCCGTTGAGGTCGAGTTCTCGGCGGCGCACTTCGAAAACGCGCTCGTAATCGCAAGCGCCGTCTGATTCCGGCAGTTTGTCGTCTATCGGTTCCCCGGTGGGATTCGTTGCGTCGAAATACGCCTGTGGCAGCGCGCGGTCGAGACGAACCGGCCGCATCCTGTCCAGGTCGAGCACTATCCACGCGGACCAAGCGTCGGCAATGCTGACGCCGTCTCGAGAAAAAGCCTCGAACGCGCGGACCGACATCAGGTTTCTCCGCGGTTCGAACCATGTCTTTACCGTAATATCACGGCCGTTCGGGCAATCGCGGACATTTATCCTGTATCGGCGGAGCACCCACGTCAGGCCGCGTTCGAGAAGGTTCTCCACGCCTATGCCGAC
>JAISXR010000183.1 GCA_031270375.1 Synergistaceae bacterium
CGCAGAACAGGGACATATTTTTGCGACGTGGACAATTCCACAATTGGCCGCCTTTTTAGTTTCCTTTGGTTTTGATTGCAGTGAAAGTGTTTTTCAGAGATTTGGTTACAATATATGCGGTTATGGGCGAAAGACAAATATACCGACAGATAAATCTTTTATGTTTCACCAGAGATTTAAGTTTTTTCCGCCGACTTTCTCCGAACTTTTGCGGCCAAATAACGATTTATGGCAAAATGTCGAGTATGCCGATAAAGATAAAATTGTAAGGACAAACGATGTGTTCAACCTTCAGATTCCCGGATGGAATTCGCGGAGTTAGGCAGAGTTTCGAAGTTATAGAAACGCAAATTAACAATTCGAAGTGTACAAGTTAGAAATGTTTCAGTGTGGATTAATAATAACTCAACAACAGAAATAAGTAAGGAGGGAAATTTGTTTTGTTCGGATTTTTTAGCAAAAACAAACAAGTGAATCAGCAAAGTCCTCTTTGTTGGAATACCGGGAAAATGTTTGATTATGCCTTTAAAGATCAAGCAAACTTCGATTATTTGATCGAAAAACATCACTACAGACCGTATCAGATTACATTTTTTAAAACCGCAGCATCATTAATGGATTTTCGCGGGAAAACCGTACTTGAAATCGGTGGTTCGGATACGCCTGCGCAAATCGCTTTTGATGAACTTATGGCTGACAAATGGGTCTGTTTGGACAAAACCGAGCGGCATTATATTCTTCGAAACGAGGAACATTTCGCCAAAATTACTATCTATGAAAATATGGATATCAAACTCGATGACGCTTTGGCCAAAGGCAATCATATGTTGTTTACAGCATATACGGACGACACGCCAGGTGATTGGTCAGGTAAATTTGACATCGTCGTTTCAGATTGCTGCTTTGAACACGTCTGGTATTTGCGGGATTGCTTGGAAAAAATTCACTCTTATTTAAAACCGGGCGGCAGTTTCTACACTTGTTTCGGACCAATTTATTCTTGCAAAGTAGGAAGTCATTATTGGGTCAATGAAAACCTTGCATTCAACAGCGGGTTGAAATATGGATTAAATCTTGATTACGCCCATCTCCTGTTTTCTTATGGAGATTTATATAAGAAGCTGCTGCCTCACATGGGAGCGTTGGAAGCCGAGAAAGCGGCTTTCGAAATTATAAACGGCGAGCGGCAGCATTTATCCAGATATTTTTACGAGGACTACGAAGACGCTCTTCTGGACTCAAAGTTCTCAAAGAAATGTATGCGTCCAGCATATATTGATGAGCCATCACCGTCAGATTATATTGAACTTTCCAAAAGATTCCCAAACAACAAGCGCTTTGACGTTTATTCCATAGAGATGTTCTGCGAAAAAGAGTAATTCAATTGCGGAATAAATGGGAGATATTTATGAATACTATAGAAAATATCTTGCCAAAACAGCTAACATTTAATGCTTATACGGTTATTTTAATCGAAACCTTAGTTTTGGAACACCTGGAGCAGCCGGGTATAGTTCTCAAAAACATCAAGATATGCATGAGGGAAAACAGTTTACTTATAGTAACTGTACCCGGAGGACCTTTATCGGCGTACAAAAAAAATCTGGGACATCTGAGGCATTACACAAAAAATTCTCTGAGAAATATTTTAGAATTATCCGGTTTGCGGGTTATATCCACTCTTGCGGCAGGATTTCCTTTTTTCAATTTGTACGAATTTTTGATTATGTTACGGGGAGAAAGACTTATCGGCGATGTCGATTCGGCAAAAGAAGCGGGTTATTGCGGGATGCCGCTTTCGGTACGATTTTCCTCGGCTGTTTTGCGCTGCCTGATGAGTTTCAATCTCGACTATACGCCTTGGGGTTGGCAAATAATCGCGATAGCGCGAAAAGATGAGCGAGATGCACAATGTTGACTGAACGTGATTCTGATATTAAATTGTTTGTGCCGGAAGGTGATTGCGCGGAACCTGAGTTGACGATATTGGTTCCGGCGTTGAATGAATCGCTGACAATAGGGGAATTCATCGCCTGGTGCAAAGAGGGCATCGCGAAAGCAAACGTCAAGGCGGAGATTCTGATTGTCGACAGTTCTACGGACGACACGCTTGAAATAGCCCTTTCCGCCGGAGCAAGAGTACTCAAAACTCCGAGGCGGGGGTTGGGGCGTGCGTATATCGACGCGCTTCCATTCGCGAGGGGGAAATACCTTATTTTGGGTGATTGTGACCTGACTTATGATTTCAGGGAAATCTCGCCTTTTTTGGAGGCAATGAGAAATGGCGCGGAATTTGTCATGGGTTCGCGCTTTCGCGGTCATATAGAAGACCGCGCGATGCCCCCCCTTCATAGATACTTCGGAACGCCTCTCACGACGTGGATATTGAATCGCATCTACGGAACGGAGTTTACCGACATTCACTGCGGCATGAGGGGTATAACCAAAGAAGCGTTCACGCGGATGAAAATGGCATCTCAATCCTGGGAATACGCATCCGAGATGGTGCTGAAAGCCGCTAAACTCCGAATGAAAATCGACGAGGTACCCATAAATTTTATAAAGATCGCGAAGGGCGTTTGAGCCATATGAAACGTTCCGGTTGGTTCTCACCGTGGTTGGCCGGTTGGATAAATCTAAAGGCGATGTTGTTGTACGTGCCGGATTTTTTCTTTTTGAAACCAGGGTTAGTGTTTTTCATTGTCGGTTTGATCGTCACATTGCTCGGGGGCACCGAAACTACGATAGGCAAATTTTCATTCAGGCTGCACTGGATGCTGTTGGGTATCAGCACGACTTTTATTGGGGTAAGCGCTTTGCAAATTGGAATAATAGGACGTCTCTGGCACGGATATGATCGTATTTTCGAGTCACAATTGGGGAAAATATTTTCTTACAATAAGGGTATCTTATCTTCGGCGTTTTTGGTTCTCATAGGCATAATATGCCTCCTGCCGGCGTTATCCTCATATATCGCTGCCGGATTCAGTCTTCTGGGAGTTCAATATTTATTTGTGTTTGGGTTTTTTTTGATAATGCTGGGGTTTGAAGTATTTGGATTTACACTATTGTGCGAATTGGCAATGAAAAGGAAAAGGTAAAAATGCCATCTTCTTCGTACGTGCTGATCATTTTTCTATCAGCAGTAATAAATTTGACGGTAGTCCTAAAAATTTTGATGCCCCCTGTATCTTGGCGGCATCAGCCCAACCAATCCGCAATGGACAGTCCGTCTACGCGTTGAAATTCACGGGTATTATTTGTGACAAGCGTTAAGCTGAGTGATTTTGCGTGAGCGGCAATCAATGTGTCCAACGTGCCTATCGGTGTTCCGGTTTTTTCGAGAGCGGCGCGTATCCTGCCATATTCAGCCGAAGCGGGAATATCAAACGGCAGTATTTCTACAAGCGTGGAAAAGGCGAGTAAGGCGTTTCTATTGCGTTCGTACGCTTTACTGTTGGATACGCCAAATTCCAGTTCCGCAAGCGTAATGGAAGATATGGCAATCCCGCCGCTTTGGGCGGAGCGAAATCGTTCAACAACGCCTGCTATTTGCTTCATCATGAATATACAAATATTCGTGTCGAGCAGATATGTCATAACGTATCCCTTGGCGAGGGGGTGTCGTCTTGTCTCGCTTCAAGGATAGCTTCACAAAAATCGTCTGTCACAGGTTCGCTTGCGGAGAAAATCTCCCATGCTTTTTCTTTCGGGTAAAGAACGACCATTTCCCCTACACGAACAACTCCGACTTCATTTCCGGCGAAACGATATTCCTTTGGCAGACGCACGGCCTGACTTTTACCGTTTGTAAAAAGTTTTGCGGTTAGCATAATAAATCACCTCAGCATTAGTATATATCAGGATATATATTTTTATCAAACATGGATTTTCACGAGATTAAGGAAACGCTGAATAAATTGTTCTATTATAAAAATTGGCGGGACGCAGTCGAAAAACAGCGGTCATTCGGAATTGAAAATTCCTAGAAACCGATTGTTTTCACGATATTTTCATTACGTTTTAGATTTATCTCGGAAATATTTAATTAAAATAAATGCACAATCCACGATATGATCTGAATGTTATCTGAAAACCTTGACAGAACAGAGGGAATCAACTATTGTTGGCAAGTCGGGTAAAGCCGGCGATAACATCTTGTTGGGAGGCAACATGATTTGAAAAGTAACGGCACAGTAAAATGGTTCAACGCAACAAAGGGCTACGGTTTCATCACTACCGACGAGGGAAGTGACGTATTCGTTCACTTCAGCGCGATTCAGGGCGACGGTTTCAAGACGCTGGACGAGGGACAGAAAGTCTCTTTCGAAATCACGACGGGCACAAAGGGGCCGCAAGCTTCGGACGTTGTGAAGATCTAGTTTTATTGTGGCGGCACGTCAGCTTTTTTGAGAAGAATACTGTCCGGCGGGCTTCTGTAATGTGAGGCCGGGTAACAGAATGTCAAGGCGGGAGACGATAGAGATCGTCTCCTGTTTTATATATTCGGGAGGATTTGTGGATGGGAGTAACTGAGGCAAACAGGGTACCGCTCGAAAAATTGCGAAAGAGAACCGACATCGCTTCTTTGGGTTTCGCGACCACCGAAGAACTGGAATGCAGCGAACAGCTCATCGGTCAAACCAGGGCGGTGAGCGCCATTTCCTATGCCCTGGCGGTGGACAGAAGGGGCTATAACCTCTTTGTCGTTGGAGCCCCGGGCAGCGGCAGAACCACCTACGCTCTGCGCGAGATCAAAGAGCGGGCGGCATTGATGCCGTCCCCGGACGACTGGATATATGTCTATAATTTTGACGAACCCGGAGAGCCGCTAGCGATAAAACTTCCGGCCGGGAACGGCAAGAAATTCGCGTCCGCCGTGGAGGACCTGGTCGAAGACCTCAAGGTAAATTTGGGCAAGGCTTTTGACAACAGTGAATATGAGGACAGCAAAGCGGCGCTGGTGAAGTCGTTTCAGGAGAGCGTGGGCGAATTGATGGACTCCCTGCGCGCGTACGCCACTGAGAAAAATTTCTCCATCAAGAGAACCCCTCAGGGATTCGTCAACTTGCCCCTGGTGAAAGAAGCGCCCGCGAAACCGGAAGATGCCCCGGAAGAGACTCCCGAGCCTGAACCAGAGATGATGACGAGGGAGATGCAGCCCGAGGAGTTCGAAAAGCTCTCCGAGGAGGAACAGTCGGAAATCCAGAAAAAATCCGACGATATAGCGGCCCACACCCTCGAAACGCTCCGAACGATGCGCGAGCGGGAGAAGGGACTTAAGGAAAAGATCAAGACGCTGGACGGGGAGATATGCCGCGCCGCCATCCAGCCGATTTTGTCGGAACTCAGGGAAAAATTTCCCGGCGACGGGAAACTTGCCGGATGGATGGACAAGATGACCGAGGACATCATCGATAACTACGGGATGTTCGTAGCGGCGGCGAGGGAAGAAAACTCGGATATAGACTTCGGCAGGTTCACGGTCAACGTGTTCGTGTCCAACGATCCCGAACAGGGCGCTCCCGTGATAAGGGAGACGAACCCGACCTATTACAATCTGGTAGGCAAGATAGAGTACGAAAGCCGTCAGGGTTACCTCTACACGGATTTTCACAGGATAAAGGCGGGCGCGCTGCAGAAAGCCTGCGGCGGGTATCTGCTGCTCGAGGCGGAGAACGTCTTGCGCCAGTTCATGTCGTGGGAAGCGCTGAAGCGGGTGCTGACGTCGGGCGAACTCATCGTGGAAAACCTCGGCGAGCATCTCGGCTACATACCGGTGGCTTCCCTGAGGCCGCAGGCCATCCACGTCGACGTGAAGGTCGTGATGGTGGGGACATATTATCTCTACTACCTGCTCAATATCTACGACCCCGAGTTCCAGAAGATTTTCAAGATAAAGGCCGATTTCGAGTCGGATATGCCGCGCGACTGCGATATGGAGAACAAGATGGCGTGCGTCATCGCTCAGTTTGTCCGCAACGGAGGCAACATACCGTTTACCGCCCCGGCAGTGGGAGAGGTCATCGAATGGGCTTCCCGCCTCGTGGACGACCAGGAGCGGATGTCCACCCAGTTCAACAAGATATCCGAACTGCTCAACGAGGCGACCGTGTGGGCGAAGATCGACAGCTCCAAAACCGTCGAGCTGGGACATGTAAAAAGGGCCATGTACGAACGGAAGCGCCGTTCCAACCTGATAGAGGAGAGATATATGAGGGCGTTCGAGACGGGCGTCGTAAGGATAGATACCGAGGGCGCCGTCGTCGGCCAGATCAACGGCCTGACCGTGATCGACATGGTGGACTACACGTTCGGGCATCCTGTCAGGATAAGCGCCAACGTGTACATGGGCGAGGAAGGTGTCGTCAATATAGAGCGTGAGGTCAAACTGACGGGTCCCATACACAACAAGGGCCTTCTCACGCTTTCGAGCTATCTCGGGCGCATGTACGCCTCGGACATGCCCATATCCGTGACGGCGCGGATAGCTTTCGAGCAGACCTACGGGGGCATTGAGGGCGACAGCGCCTCGTCGACGGAACTTTATTGCCTTTTGTCGGCCCTGTCGGGTGTTCCCCTCCGTCAGGACATCGCGGTGACGGGTTCGGTCGATCAGTTCGGCGGCATACAGCCCATTGGCGGCGTCAACGAAAAAATCGAGGGATTTTTCAACTACTGCAAGTCGAGACGTCTTACCGGGACACAGGGCGTCATGGTACCCGCCCAAAATATCCGTCACCTCATGCTCGGCGACGAAGTGCTGAACGCCGTCAAGGAAGGGCTTTTCACCATTTGGTCCGTATCGTCCATCGACGAGGGCATAGAGATCCTCACAGGAATCAAGGCCGGCAAACAGGGACGCGGCGGGCATTTCACGAAGGGCAGCATCCACGAACGCACGAAGTCGTGTCTTAAGAGCTGGCTCGAACGCTCGGCGAAACTCAAGCGTACCTTGAACAAAAAGTCGAAAAGGGACGACGAAGACGCATGAGCAGGATGACGGCCGCGCCAAAAACGGCTGCGCAAACGCGCGCCGGCGAACGCCGTCAAGTCCGCCCGAAAAGCGCGGCGCCGGGGGAATTCGGCTCGTATGGGCATATAACGCTCGTTCTCGACAGGCTGGACGCGCTTTACGGCCACGATGCGTCTCCGCCTGACATGTACGCCACCGGGGAGCCTCTCGACGGTTTGATACTGACCCTGCTCTCCCAGAACACCAACGACCGCAACCGCGACAGGGCTTATGACGCTCTCCGTTCCATTTTGCCCGGGTGGAAGGACGTGGCGAAAGCCGCCGCGGAAAAAATCTCGGCCGCCATAAAGCCGGGCGGGCTCGCGGATATAAAGTCCGCGAGGATGAAAGCGATACTCGCCAGGCTTTACGCCGATTTCGGTGAGTATTCGCTCTCGGCGATGAAGAGCTGGCCCGGCGAACGGGTGCGGGAATATCTCAGAAGCCTGGACGGCATAGGGCCCAAGACCGTCGCATGTGTGATGGTCTTCGATCTGGGGATACCGGCCTTTCCGGTCGACACCCACGTGGCCCGCGTCTCCCGCAGGCTCGGTTGGTGTCCGGAGAAGACCTCTCCCGAAAAAATACAGGATTTTTTGGAAAACACCGTCCCGCCGGAGAGGTGCGCCGGTGGACATCTTAACATGATCGAGCACGGAAGAAGGGCGTGTCACGCACGCAATCCCCAGTGCGGCGCGTGCGCGGTGAACGATATATGCCGTTTCGGTCTGACGCGGGAGGGGGAGGGGGCGGCGTGAGTTTCACGGTCGGCGTCGCGAGATGCGCCGATTACGTCAGGGAAAACGTATCGCGCGCCGTGGCGGAGGCCGTGGAACGCGCCGGCGGAATGCCGGAAAACGCACTCGGCGAGGCGCTCGTCAAGGCGAATCTGCTCTCTCCGGCGGAACCGGAACGGGCGGTGACGACCCACCCGGAGGTAGTACGCGCCGTAGCGGCGGAAATTCGCCGTCGTTTCGGCGCGCGCGTGCATATCGCCGATAATCCCGGTTTCATCTTCACCGACACGGCCGATCTTTTCAAGAAGACAAAGATCGAGGAAGCGGCGGCTCTTGATGGCGTGAGTTGTGGATTGCTCGCCGACAGGGGATTTCGCGAAGTTGGCTCGGGCGCGTTCAAAGCGCTCGCAAGCGCGCGCATATCGGCCCGTTATCTGGACGCGGCGTACTGCGTCAACGCGCCGAAACTCAAGACGCATCTGGAGACTGAGATATCGGGGTGTCTGAAAAATATTTTCGGCACGGCCGACACGGAGACCAGAAAAAAATGTCACAACTCGAGATCGCGGAAGCGTCTCGCCGACGCGATAGCGGACATTTATTCCGTCAAGCCTCCGCAATTTCACGTGATGGACGCCATAGAGAGCATGGAAGGAGACGGACCGTCGTACGGCATCCCCAGAAAAACAGGTTTCGTCCTTGCCGGAGCGAACGCGCTCGCCGTGGATTGGGTTGCTGCGACCATCATGGAATACGGCAACCCCATGGATATCCCGCTACTCGCCGCGGCGGCCTGCCGCGGCATGGGCCCGGCTTCGCGAGGCGAGATATCGCTTGTCGGCGCGGAGTGGGAAGAATTGCCCGCAAGAGGTTTCAAAAAATCGTCGGGCTACGTCAGGGCGCTTCCGGTTTTTTTGCGAGGCATCGGTTACAAACTCGTCTCGGTCGCGCCGCGCCTCGATCCCGATAAATGTGTAAAATGCGGGATATGCGCGCGCGTCTGTCCGGTCGGCGCCATTTTGCCTGAACGGGACGCGAATGGCGGTTTCCCGTCCGTCGAAAGGCATAAATGCGTCCGCTGTCTCTGCTGTCATGAGATGTGCCCTACGGGGGCCATGACGGCGCACAAAAACCTGCTCGCGCGGCTGATCGAAAAATCGCGCATGTAATCCACCGTCAATTGTCCGCGCCCGCAGTCTGACGAATTTGAATCACCGCGGGTTCGGGCGTTCATCTGCCGTTTGAATTATAATCAGCTATAAGTTATGATAAAACACGACTTATAGCTGATTATAATTTGAGG
>JAISXR010000199.1 GCA_031270375.1 Synergistaceae bacterium
TTGAGCGGCGCGCCCAAAGTCCTGTTGACGAGGCCGAATACGATAGGCGCCCTGAATGAGGCCGCTATCGGAAAAATTTCGTGCATGAGCGCCACTCCGTTGGCCGAGGAGGCGGTCATGACGCGCGCCCCGGATATCGACGCCGCGACGCAGGCCGTTATCGCGGAATGTTCGCTCTCCACCGCGATAAATTCGGTGTCTACCAATCCGTCCGCGACGAACTCGGCAAACTTCATCGGAATTTCCGTCGACGGCGTGATCGGATACGCCGCCACTACGTCGGGGTTTATCTGCCTCATGGCTTCCGCGAAAGCGAGGTTGCCGCTCGTCATCACGCAGCCGGCTCCGTTATCACGCGCCGACAAGCAATTCACCGACCTTTCCGGGATTCGTCCCGGCTGTGCTCGCCGTGCGGGAATACTCCGATTCCGGATTCATGGAAACGGCGCCAACCGGACATACTTTGGCGCATATGCCGCAGCCTTTGCAGAAAAACAGGTCGACGCCGGTTACCCGCGAGCCGGCGTCGGTCACGATCGAGCCGTCCGGGCACTGTGCCCAGCATCTGAGGCAGGAGACGCATTTGCCCAAATCAATCCGAGGGCGCGAGCTGCGCCATAATCCGGTCTCGACCTCGCGTGCGGAGGCTCCGAAGGCCACGTTGCCGAGCGGCATTTCCTGCCAGCATCTCAGTGCCCCGCTCATGCGTAAACCGCCTCCTCGCTTCCGCGCATTATCGCGCGCCTGTTCGCTTCGAGAGCTTTTGACGGCAGCGATTTCATTTTTTTAGCGAAATGGTCGGCGAAAGCCGCTGCCGGTACCTCTCCGAACACGAGTGACAGGGCCCCGAGAAGCGGGGCGTTGGGCCTGTTCTGGCCGAGTTCCTCCATGGAAATCCCGGTGGCGTCCACAGCGAGCACCGTGGCGGAAAGGGAAACCCCCAGGCGGCTCCGCAACGCGCCGGTGTCCTCCGCCGTGTTCACGAGATAAACCGCGTCCTCCCGGCATCCTTCGCTGGGATTGGCGCTTTCGATCATCGTCGGATCCACGACCACCACCACGTCGGGATTCCGCACGCCGCACCTTCTGCGTATCGGGCGGCTGGATATCCTGTTATAAGCCCGTATCGGAGCCCCCTGACGTTCCGCCCCGTACTCCGGAAAAGCCTGTACGTGCTTGCCCTCCTCGAACAAAACCTCGGCCAGAATCGCCGAAGCGCTCTTGGCCCCCTGTCCCCCCCTGCCATGCCAGCGTACCTCGATAGTGCCGCTCGAAACGTCTACCATAAACACTCCTCCTTGAAAAATTTTAAAAGATCGAAAATATAACGCCTGAAAATGTTTTTGCACTAAAAAAAGAGCCCCTCTGACGAAGGGCTCCTCTCTCGCGCTGGGTTAAAACGGCTTTAAACGCCGATCCCGCGAGGGGGAGCCGCGTTGCTAATTATTATCATGATGCCGCTCGTACCGCCAATAAATTTCATCACTGCGTCCTCCCTTTCACGGAATGTGTGAATTTTAGCATCGGTCATACGGTATGTCAATCACTCGCCCAGGAGCGCGCGGCCGGTTTCGGCGTCGAAGTATTTCAAGTGGCCTTTTTTAATGCCGAGGTGTGCTTTTCGTCCCAGGTGCAGAAAACCAGATTCGTCCGAGCCGAGAGTAGCTATGAAACGGACTTCCGGCTCTTCGGCGTCAATATGCAGGTTGTTCTCACCGCCAAGGGGCTCGATCATCGCCACAGTACCGGACATCTCGCTTTTTTCGCCTTCTCCGGCGATGGTAAAATCTTCGGGGCGGATTCCGACCTCTATCTCGCGTCCGACCATCACGCGGAGGGCCGTTGCGTGTTCATCCGCCACCCGGACGTTTCCGGCGTAAAGGATTCCGCCGCGATCCTCCAATCGGCATCTGAGAAAGTTCATGGGCGGCGATCCGATGAAACCGGCCACGAAACGGTTCGTCGGATTGTGATAGACGTGAAGCGGAGCGCCGGTCTGCTGAACCACTCCATCTTTCATTACCACGATCTTATCGCCCATGGTCATCGCCTCGACCTGGTCGTGGGTGACGTAGACGATGGTCGCGGCAAGACGCTTGTGGAGCGCGATTATCTCGGCCCGCATCTGGACCCGCAGCTTGGCGTCGAGATTTGAGAGCGGTTCGTCGAAGAGAAAAACTTTCGGTTGGCGTACGATCGCGCGTCCCACGGCGACGCGCTGGCGCTGTCCGCCGGAAAGGGCTTTCGGCCTTCGGTCGAGGTACTGTTCGATATCGAGTATGCGCGCGGCTTCCCTGACGCGTTTATTGATTTCTTCGCGCGGAATTTTTTTGATTTTGAGGCCGAATGCCATATTTTCGTACACCGTCATATGCGGGTAAAGGGCGTAATTCTGAAAGACCATCGCTATGTTGCGGTCGCGCGGTTCGCGGTAATTCATCAGCTCGCCGTCGATCAGCAATTCTCCCGAGCTTATGTCCTCCAGTCCGGCTATCATGCGCAACGTGGTGGATTTGCCGCAGCCGGAAGGGCCGACCAGCACCACAAATTCCTCGTTCTCTATCGTGATCGTGACGTCGTCAACGGCGCGGATTCCGTCTGGAAAAACTTTGCTGATATTTTTCAATTCGACTTTAGACATGATTCTCCCCCATACTCGGTAGTATTGTCATCCTTTTACGGCGCCGGAGACCAACCCCTTGACCAGCGCTTTCTGGGTCAGCCAGCCAAGTATGACGGCGGGAAGCACCGATATGGTGGATGCCGCTGAAAGCTGCGCGACGAACTGCCCCTGCTGTTCCCTGAAACGGGCCATGTAGACGGGCAGCGTCGCGGTGGGATTGCCGGTAAGGTTGAATCCGAGGAAAAATTCGTTCCATATGAAAACGGCGACCAGCAGGCCGGCCGAAATTATCCCCGTTCGGGCGAGAGGAATGGCTATCCTGAACATCTGCTGAAACTTGGTGCAGCCGTCTATCTCGGCCGCCTCGAATATCTCCCTCGGTATATCGGAGAAGAACGAATGAACCATCCAAACCACAATGGGGATGTGAGTCCCGACATAAACAGCCAAAAGCCCCCACGGGGTATTTATGAGATTGAACCGCTGATACCATATGAAAAGCGGCACGAGCACCGCCACCGGCGGCAGGAGAATGGTAGTGATGAACCAGACGTAAAATTTGTCCGGAGTTTCTTTTTTGTTGAACCGGCCGAAAACTATCGCGAAGGCGGCCGGTATTCCAAGGGCGAGGCAGAGGATGGTGCCGAAGCACACCTGAAAAAGGGAGTTTTTAAGATACTGGTGCATGGTGGGATCCCCCAGCACTTTTCTATACGTGGCGAGCGTCGGCTTAAAGAAAATGCGCGGATTTACCGCCTGTGCCTCCGTCTTGAAGCCGGACAGAAACATATACAGTATGGGAAAAAAGTACAACACCGCTATGCCGTAAACCACCGCCGCCAGCAGGAAACTCCTGAAAAGGCGGTGCAAGGCCGCCGACTGCCGCACTTCATCGATATTGTTCTCAGCCATTTCCTGTCTCCCTTATAATTTTATGTTTTGACATTCAACGATATTGCGCGTTTCTGCGCTGGATCGAACGATAGATCAGATTTACGAGCACCAGCGTCAGCAGGACGGTCATCGTGGCGAGCGCGCTGGCGCGGCCGACGTTGTTCGCGCTGAAAATCTCCATGTAAACGTAATAGGGCAGCGTGTACGAACGGGTGCCCGGCCCTCCCGCCGTCGTCGTGAGTATGAGGCCGAATTCCTTGATGACGAAAAGCAACCCCAGCATTATCGCGACCTGCAGGTGGTTGACTATCAGAGGCAGCTTTATTTTGAACGTGGTTTGCCACCAGCTGGCGCCGTCAATGCGCGCGCAGTCGATGAGGTCTTTTTCTATTCCCTGCAGGCCGGCCAGGATGACGAGAAAGAAAAACGGCAGCCATTGCCACGTAAAGAGCGCTATTACGGTGGCTTTAGGATAGTAGCTGATGAGATCGACCGGCGTCATGCCCAGCGCTTTGGCTATAACCCCGTACCATCCGAAAGTCGTGTTGAGGATTGTTGTCTTCCAAATGACGCCGGATGCGGTCGACATAACGAAAAACGGGCCGAGTATGAGGGTGCGCGCGATATTGATGCCAGGAACACGATGATCGAACAAGATCGCGAGCAAAAACCCGAAAACCGAACAGAAGAAAAGAGTCATCATGGTTATCACGACCGTCTGGAAGAGGACGCCGTAGAACTGATGCAGTTGGGATAAGGACAAACTCTTTATTCTGAGGAAATACGTGTAATTCCTGATGCCGTAGAATATACGCGCGATATCCGGGCGCGACAGATTCCACCTGATGAACGAAAAAATGAGCGTCATCAAAAAAGGCACTTGCGTCATCACCGCGACAATTATCACGGCAGGCAAAAGAAAGGGATAATCGCTTTTTTTATGTCTGTGCTGAAGGCCGTCGGGCATCATGTTTCTCCTTGGAAAATCCTCGCGGGGGTAAAAACGTGAAAGGCGATTCCGGAAGACACGAACCCGGAACCGCCCTCATGATTATCCTCAGTCTTTGTAACCGCCATCCTCGGCGACAGCTTCGAAGACCTCTTGGGTCCTCCTCATGGCCTCGTCGAGCGTGATGTTGTCGACCACAAAGTCGGCCAGGTTCTGGGTCATTTTGTCGCCCGCGTCCGCGAATTCCGGGATCGCTATGTACTGAAGGCCTACGTAGGGAACTGGATCGAGGCAGGGCTTCGTGAAGTCCATGCTTTCGAGCACGGCAAGCTCCGTGTCCACATAGGGTATGGCTGCGTAAAGAGGCATCTTATACGTGGAGGAACGAACCGCCGGCGGTATTGACGAACCGGTGGGATCGGCTTTCAGAGCAAGCTGCACGTAATCTTTGGACGTCGCCCAGAGCATGAATTTGAAAGCCGCGTCCTTCTTGGCCTGTTCGGCTTTGGGATTCAGACACATAGTCCAGTTCCACAGCCACGCGTTGTTCTTCTCCAGTTTGTCGTGCGGCGCGAACACATAACCCAATTTACCGCGCACGCTGGAATCGGCGCCCTCGAGAGGAGGCGCTATCGAGGTGGCGTCGTAGTACATGCCGCACTTGCCCGACTGCATGAGAGCGATACACTCGTTGTAGGTGTAGGAAAGAATGTCCGGCTGTCCCGCTTCGCGCAGTATCTTCTTGTACATGCTCCACGCCGCCCTCTGTTCGGGCGTGTCTACCGTCGCGTTCCACTCCATGTCGAAGAATTTACCGCCGAACGCGTTGACCATCGTCACGAAAGGCGCGCCGCTCATTCCCCATCCGGGCGCTCCGCGCATGGTCATGCCGACTATGCCCTTCGACGGATCGTGAATCTTCTTCGCCAGTTCATATATCTCGTCCCACGTCGGTTTCTCCGGCATGGTGAGGCCCTTCTCGGCGAACAGTTCCTTGTTGTACATCATGAACGAACCCTCGCCGTAGAACGGAGTGCCGTAAGCCTTGCCGTCGAGGGATACGGACTGCACCATCCCCTGAATGAGATCGTCGCGGTCGTACCACGTTTTTTCCTCGGGCGTCAGCTTCTCGAAGTAAGGTTCGAGGTTCTCGATCCAGCCGTTCTTCGCCCAGGTCTGGGCTTCGTACGGGCCTATGTAATAGATATCGTACGTGGTGCCTCCGGTGGAGGCTTCGGTGGTCACTCTCTGGCGCAGATCGTTTTCCGGCAGAACGGATATGTTTACGGTGACGCCATCGGCCTTGTACTCGGCCTGCGCGATCCTTGCGAGAGCCTGTGAGATCGGGTTGTTCGCGAGCGCGATATTAACCGTCACCGGAGCCGCGAATGACGGCGCGGCAACTATCAGAGCCAACAGAATAACAACGAACGACGCTAAAAATTTCTTCATTACTTGTACACCTCCGTAAATTTGTATTTATTATTGTAAAACGAGTAACTTTATGATATGTTGTGAGTGTTGATTTGTCAAGAGCTGAACATGCAACTGATTTCAAAACGGACTAAAACGCCGGAATGTTTCTTGTCACGAGTGAAATTGGAGTATGCTCATCGAACGGAGGTACATATTATGGAATTTTTCGAACTGAATCAAAGCAATCTGCCCTTGATAAAAGCGCGCGCCGATATCCCGGAATACGACCGCGGCAAAGTCGATGATTCGGTCGTGCATATCGGCCTGGGGCACTTTCACCGCGCTCACCAGGCATATTATCTCGACGTTTTGCTGAACCGCGGCGTCACCCGTGCCGGGATATTCGAGATGAACATCGTGCCCGACGCTTTTTCTCTCGCGGACATATTCGCGCGCCAGGACTACCTTTACACACTCATAACCAAATCTCCCGACGGCGCGGCCACGGCGAGGGTGATAGGCGCGGTGAAGGGGTATCTCAACGCGTCGCGCGACAAGGAGAAGGGCATATCGCGCCTTGCCGACGGCGGGACGCGGCTCGTCACCCTTACCGTGACGGAAAACGGTTATTATTACGATAAAAAATCGGGCGGCCCCGACATGAACGATCCAGCCGTGCGCCACGACCTCGAAAACCCGGCCGATCCTTCCACCGCGGCCGGATTCCTCTCCGCCGCGCTGAAACGCAGATACGAAAACGGCCGTGAGCCCCTCACCGTCATGAGCTGTGACAACATCCCGTCGAACGGCCGCGTCCTCGAATCGTGCGTGATGTCGTTCTGCCGGGAACTCTATCCCGAAATAGTCCGCTGGATCGAGGACAGCGTGAGTTTCCCCTGTTCGATGGTCGACAGGATAACGCCGGGCACGACGCCCGAGCTGCTGGACGAATTGAGAAACAGCCGAGGCGTGTCCGATGCCTGGCCCGTCTGCGGGGAAGATTTCATCCAATGGGTGCTGGAGGACAATTTCAAGACCCAGGTTCCCGATTACGCCGCCGCCGGGGTGCAGGTCGTGCATGACGTGGAACCCTACGAATTCATGAAGATGCGCCTGTTGAACGGAAGTCACGCGGCGCTGGGATTTTCGTCATACCTGCTGGGTTTCAGGATGGTCGACGAGGCAATAACGCACCCGCCGATGATGAATTTCATCAGGAAACACTACATGGAGGAAGTCACGCCGACGCTCGAGCCCGTGCCGGGCATCGACCTCGACGCCTACAAGGACACGCTGGTGAGCCGTTTTTCGAACAAGAGCATCGCCGACACGATACTGCGCCTCACGGCGTTCAGCTCGGTACGTTTCACGAACTTCGTCCTGAAACCCCTTTCGATAGCCGTCCACAACGGCCTGCCTCATAAAGCCATCACGTTCGCCGTGGCCGGATGCGCGCGTTTCCTCTCGGGCACCGACGAACAGGGACGCCCGATACCGGTGGCGAGCGACATCGACGACGTGGCCGTGCTGAAAAAAGCCGCCGCGGGAGCGCGGGACAACCCGGGCGATTTCCTCTCCAAAGTTGGCACTCTCGACCTGAGCGGCAAAGAGCTGGCGGCCTTCGAGACGGAATTCAAGGAATGCCTGGGAA
>JAISXR010000208.1 GCA_031270375.1 Synergistaceae bacterium
CGCGGCGGGTTCTCGTCGTACACAATTCGCTCTATGACGCCGTCTTGTTCCAGTTCCCTGAGCTGCTTTGTGAGAATCCGGTTGCTGATATTCTTAAAAAGCCTCGCGAGCTGCCCGTAGCGGTGCGGCCCCTCATGCCCCAGGTGCCAGAGCATCACTATCTTCCATTTGCCGCTCATGATAGACAGCGTCAGTTCCTTTTCGCAGTTGAACTCGCCGTTCAACAGGCGGCGCTTCAAATCTTCCCTGAGAGTGAGTATCATCCGAATCCCCCCTCCATAAACGGCCGGCAAGCGCTCTAACGCGAAGATATCCGACGGATGACGCCATTATACCGTATAAGCGACGATTGGATATATAATTGCACGCGGTAGGCGAGCGGCAAATACGACGGCTGAATACGGCGCAAGAAGGCAAAAAAGGGGGCGACCGTCTTGGAGTCAAAGCGCAAGGAACTGACGAGGCAATATAAGGATCGCAAAATAACCGGCGGGATATATCTCATCAAAAATTCCCTCGGGGGGAAATCGGTATTGGGTTCGACGACCGACATTCAAGGCAGCAGGAACAGGTTCGATTTTTCCAGAAAAACCGGCATGTGCGCCGATAAACGCATTGAGGACGAATGGAAACGCCTCGGCGCGGACGCGTTCTCCTTCGATGTGCTGGAGGAAATAGCGAAGGGCGCGGCGCAGACCGACCGTGAATTCGAACGCGACCTCGCCGATTACAAGAAACTCTGGCTCGAAAAACTGTCGGGCGACGGCGAAATCATCGCGTGACGGCGCGGGGTCACTCGGACAGCAGGCCCTCCATCTCGTCCAGCGTCGCCGCGAACGTATCGAGCACGTCCTGTACAGGTTTCGGCTCGCTCATGTCCACGCCGGCGCGTTTCAAAAGCTCTATCGGGTAATCGCTGCCGCCGCTCGACAGGAATTCGATATAGCGTTCGACAGCCGGAGCGCCCTCGGCCGTTATCTTGCGCGCCAGGGCGGCCGCGGCCGAATATCCGGTCGCGTACTGGTAGACGTAAAACGGCGTGTAAAAGTGGGGGATGCGAGACCATTCGCAGCTGATTTTCTCGTCGACGAATGTCCCCGGGCCGAAATATTTTTTGTTCAAATCGAACCACATGCGTCCCAATTCCGCCGCCGTGGTGTCGCCGCCATCCTGACGCCTGGCGTGAACAGTGCGCTCGAACGAGGCGAACATCGTCTGTCTGTAAACCGTCGCCCGCACGCGTTCGAGGCGCTGATTCAGCAGATATATCCTCCGCGCGCGCTCGCCGACGGTTTGGAGCAGATAGTCGAGAGTCAGTTCCTCGTTGGCGGTCGACGCCACCTCGGCACAGAATGTAGTGTAGTCGGACGTGGGGTAAGGCTGGCGCGCGCGGGAGTAATGCGAGTGCATCGAGTGGCCCATCTCGTGCACGAGCGTCATCACGTCGGACAATTCGCCGTTGTAGTTGAGAAGGATGTACGGGTGCGTGCTGTAGGCGCCCCACGAGTAGGCCCCGCCGCGTTTTCCCCTGTTCGCGTACACGTCTATCCAGCCGGATTCGAGCCCCTCGGCGAAACGCGACAGGTAGTCCTTGCCCAGAGGACGCAGCGCCTCGATGGCCATCTCCTTCGCCGTATTCCACGGAATGTCCCTGTACGGATTTTCCACGAGCGGGTTGTAGATGTCGTACATGTGAAGCTCGTCGAGCCCCAGCGTTTTTTTCCTGAGCGCCATGTAACGGTGCAGCGTGTTCAGGTTCGCCTCCACGGTCGCTATGAGGTTGTCGTAGACGGACATCGGGATATTCCCGGCGAACAGCGCGCATTCGATGTCGGAGCCGTATTTCCGGGCGTCGGAGAAGAAACGCGACGCGGCGAGCATCCCGTTGAAGGCGGCCCCGATGGTGTTGCCGTATTTTCCGTAAGTGTCGTAAAGACCGTCGAAGGCGGCCTTGCGGACGCCGCGGTCGCGGGAGCTTATGTACTTCATGTAGCGCTCCTCGGTGAGTTCCACGTCATTCCCCTGTTCGTCGCGGATCACCGGAAACCGCATGTCGGCGTTCGTGAGCATCGAAAACGCGTCGTCCGGAGCACGCGCCATATCTCCGGCGCGCGCCAGCAGTTCCTCCTCCGCGCGGGGCAGAATGTGCGCCCTGCCGCGCGAAATCTCCCTGAACTCGAACCTGTAATCGTCGAAACCGCCGCCGTCGATGAAAGCCGCGATGCGCTCGTCCGGGATCGAAATTATCTCCGGCGTCACGAAACTCGACGCGCCGGCGAGTTCCACCGATAGAGAGCGCGCCCGCGCCAGGAGGTTCTGGTATTTGGGGTCCGCTGTGTCCTCGTGGTTTTTCATCCCTGCGTAAACGTATATTTTTTCGGTCATCACCGACAGCTCGTCGCGCAGTTTCAGACATCCCAGAAGGTTCGAGGCGGTTTCCCCAAGCGTGCCCGCCATCGCCGCAAGCCGCGGAAGCGACGCTTTTACGCGCTCGAAATCCCTCTCCCAGCCGTCTTCCGCTGCGTAAATGTCGGACAGCTTCCATTTGAATTCGTCAGGTATGTCGTGTCTCGCCGGGACATCGCCGCCCGGGCGCGGGTCGAATGACATGTTTATTTCAGTCTCCTTACTCAAAGATATATTCTGAACGCCTCGACGTTTTCGAGCGTGTACTCGGAAAGCCCAGATATATTGGGCATCTCCTGCCAAGCGCCCTTCACGCGGCAGATTACCCGCCCCGTATTCCTCTCGGGAACTTCCGTATCTCCCGGCCTGACCCACCCCTTGAAGAACGGCGCCTGCCCCGCCAGGTCCTCGAAATCCATCCCGCGCAGCACTATATACTGGCTCATGTTGCGCGTTTTCTGCATTTCGGCGGAATAAGTGTGACTCAGCGGAACTATCTGGAAACCCCCCATCTCGAATTTCGGGCAGGTGGATATGCAAATGACGCCGGGATGATTGGCGCGCACATAGCCCTGTCCCTGGTAGAGCGTGCCCTCGAACCGGCCGGTGCCCCCCACCCCGCTCTCGACGACGGCAAACTGGTGATCGCCATCCGCGTCGTGATACCAAACCTTGCCGCCCTTGACGTTCTCTATCTCAAAATATTCTATCTCGCGTTCGGGGCGGTAGACGCGTATTTGCAGGGCGGTAGCGTATTGGTAAAGCTGCGGGTTATTGAAAAGAACGGGAACCTCCGCCTGATTCACGATGTAGACGGGACTGCCCACAAACGGCGCGAACTCGCCCCAAAGCCCTGTGCCGCCGACGCCCTCTATCACGAACGAGGTCCCCGGACCTGGCGTGTTCGCGAACGTCTGCGAGGGCAGGATGCTCATGGTACGTCCCGTCCCGTCCTCGACCGATATCTGTATGTGATGAGCATTCGCGGCGGTGGCTATCACCTGCCCGCCTATGCCGTATTTGCTCGCGGTGAAACCAGGGTGTTGGCTGGTGATCGGGACAGTCATGACGCGCCCCATGTCCCTGGAACTTCCGTCCGGATAGATCAACAGCGCTTGGGCGCCGGGTTCCATCGGAATATTGATGATGTACATAAGTCTGGCAGGATCTTCCTGTCTGTAAATGGCACTTTCGGCAACGGCCGAAAAACAGAGCGACAATACCAACATCAAAACAAACAGCGTAAATTTACGACTACGCCGCGCTGAATACAAATTCACAGTCCATCAACAGCCTTCAAGATAAAAATACGGCAAACGCCGTTTCTACTATTTTATACCTTAATAGGGCATAACTGTGCCCCCGGCTTGGAAAATGTTTTTTCGTCGGATGCCGCCGCGTTATTGCCCGTAACACTGTCAGCCGTTATTTAACATATGCTTGTCGTGCCGATATTGCTTTCGCATTCATCTCGCGGATTTGGCATCGCGGAGACTTGACAATAGCTCTCGGAAAGTGATAGACTAAAATTCAATAATAGGAATTATTATTGATAGAGATAAAATGGAGTACAGTCATTGCGCAAAGTTATAAGAAGGAAATCTACGCAAAGAGAGATAGTCCTGGAGGCGGTCAGATCGGATGCTCACATGACAGCGCGCGAAATTTTCGATGAAGTGTCCCGAATTTCCTCCATGAGCTTCGGGACAGTGTACAGAAATTTGCAGGTGCTGGAAGTACAGGGTGAGATCGCTCGGGTTGATTCCGACGCGAACGCGACGAGATATGAGCGAAAAAAGCAGCTTCACTGGCATCTGTATTGCCGGAAATGCGGCGGTGTATTCGATTTTCCTGAAAGCTCAAGCGTTTCGTTCGATCAGGATGCTGAAGCGCGCAGCGGGTTCCTCATCGAGGAACGAGTTGTCATGTACAGGGGGTTGTGCGTTCAATGCCGCGGAACCCTTGACGACCAAGACCATGAAGATATGGAGTGAATTTAATAGCAACAGACAGAATATCTCGTCATGTTTTATTATTTTTACTCTTAAACAATTAAGAATTCTTACTTAGCGATATAGTCGGACGGACTTAAAGCGTCAGGGGAGGGAGCATCATGAAAAGTTTTACTACACTGGACTTGCAATACGCGCACAGGTTCTATGGGTTCAAAGGCGAAGCGCAATATTTGCACGGGCATACGGGAATACTGACGCTTGAGGTTGAAGATACTGTCAATACGGGAGTCAATATGGTATTTCCTTGTAATGAAATTAAGAAAACCGCTTGGGAAGTTTTGCAAAACTTTGACCATGCTCTTGTTTTAAGGGAAGACGATCCATTGCTTCCCGCGATTCTCGGAGTTTACGAAGCGCAAGGCATTAAGAACGGTGCGCCAAGCAATAAGCAAAAAGGTCCGGCTTTTAAGACGGAACTTGCGACGGCGTATCCGGAATGCCGCCTGGTTGTCACCAAAGAAACGATGACCGTGGAGGGTATGATTAAAATCGTCTACGATTTGCTGAAAGATAAGCTGAATATCGTAAAGATCACGTTCACGAGCGGAGTAAATGGCGCCAGAGAAGAGTACGAGCCCAAAAAAGCTAAAGACCGCTGCCCGTTATGCGGCATTGCGCTAAACGAAAATGGCGTGTGCCCTAAATGCGGATACAAAAAATAGCTTGATTTGCTATTTCAGTAGAAAATATTTTTGAAAAACGCCCGTAAAAGCCTGGTAATACTGGGCTTTACGGGTTTTTTGCGCTGTAATTATCTATGGTTTCGTAATAGATATTATCTTTACTATTTCATGGTTATATGACGGTTCTATGACGTTACCTGGCGGGACAACAAGAAAGTCGCAGTCTCTCCACTCGCCGTCAAGCAGCCTTTGCATCAGCCTGTTGTCGCCCATGATCCTCTCGAACTCCCATCCCCGCGACCTTGCGTATTCCATCGAAAAAACGTAGTCGCAGGCCATATTCCCGAGGCCAGAATCTATATAGGCTATTTTCCGGTAATTCTGCAAGCCATCGCCCAGGACGCCAACCAAAAATTCGGCGTTTTCCTCGCCGTATATCTCGACATATTCTTCGTAAGTTTTATTTATACCGAGAATGGCTGATATGCTTTCTTCATCCGTGTTGTCCGCCGAGTCGCGCTCGATCCATCCTGACGAATGGAAGAATGTTCCTGGATTGTCGTCGAAATACTCCCTGTATCTCTCCTTGGATCCCATGAGCAGCGCAATGCAGTCATGTGCCTTGGGAATCACAAGAGGCAGAATGGGGTGGTGGAGTCCCCGGACTCCATAGTTGCAAAGGCCATAACCCAATAGGATCGCATCGTACTTTTCGGAATCGACGGAATCAATGCGTTCCTGTAAAGCGGCCGACATCTTGGCTTCGCCGATGTTGTGCAGTTTCTTCGGCAACACTGCGATATCGACCACGTTGCGGCTCATGGCGACGCAGTAGCACGCCTCTCGATACAATATCTCGCATACAAGGAACACAAACCGCTTTTTCTCGTTTTTTTCCATGGTCACGCCCCTTGCTAAATATTTTCAAACACCGATTCACGCCGAAATGCGCAGTGTCTCCTTTTCGGTTATGTACGCGATGCATTTGACCGGGCATTTGGAGACGCAGGTTCCGCAGTTGGTGCAGTTTTTGCCTATTGCGGCGAGATTGTTTTCGACCGATATCGCTTTCGCTGGGCAGTTGCGCGCGCAGATGCCGCATCCTATACAGCCCGCGGAACAGACTTTTTTGACGTCGGGGCCGCGCCATTTCGAATTGCACGCCACTTGCACGCAGGACGTTCTCGGCGCGAGGGAGAGGACGGATTTCGGACATGCCGCGACGCAAGCGCCGCATCCCACGCATCTGTCGGGGTCGATGACGGCGAGTCCGTTCACTATGCTCAGCGCGCCGAAAACGCAGACATCTACGCAAGTGCCGAATCCCATACAGCCGAACGGACAGGCGTTAGACGAGGCGCCCGGCAGTACCGCGGCCGACTTGCAGTCGCGTATTCCCTCGTAGGACGCGTTGCGGGGGGAGATTTGGGGCGAGCCGGCGCATTTCAGATAAGCCCTCATCGGTATTGACTCCTCCTCCGCGGTGCCCATTATCTCAGCTATCCGTCGCGAAACATCGGGGCCTCCGGCGGCGCAGAGGTTGGTCTTCGCCCCTTCGTTCACCACGCAGTCGGCGTAGCCGTCGCATCCTGGGTATCCGCAGCCGCCGCAGTTGGCGCCCGGCAGTATCTCGCGTATTTTGGAGACGCGTTCGTCGGTCTCCACGAAAAATTTAATCGATGCGTATGCTAGCAGAGCCCCGAACGCGAGCCCCAAGACGCCCATCACTATCGCCGGATAAGCGGTTCCAGCGAACGTTATCATTTACAATACCCCCTCACTTTATGATACCTGCGAAGCCCATGAAGGCTATGGACATGAGCCCGGCGGTCACGAGAGCTATCGGCAGTCCCCTGAGACATTTCGGGATGCCGGCGTTGTCGTCGATCCGTTCCCTGATCCCGGCCATCAGAATGATCGCCAGGAGAAACCCTATCGACGA
>JAISXR010000220.1 GCA_031270375.1 Synergistaceae bacterium
GGAATATTCTCGGCGGCGCTTGAGGAGTCGTTCGCCAAAAGCAGAGACGGCGGCGAATCGGCAGGGCTGAATAACCAAGCGGCTTAGGTTTCAGGATCAAGACCTCGGGGCGCCGCCCCGAACCCCGACAGGGAGCAAGCTCCCTTGACCCTCTTCATAAATAAAGGGGGTCAAGGGGGCGAGCCCCCATATGCACTAATTTAATTTAAGCGCCAACTGCAATCGAATCCCCCGTCGCCGTCTTTCGACTTGCATGTTGCAAGAGACACGCTCCATCTCGCTCATTAAATGGGCTAATGAAATTATATTCGTCTGAATGATGAGATTGAGCATCTTGGTTTCCCTCCAAATACTCCGCATCGGATTCTTCCGTGCACTCAAGGGGGGAAAAATTGCTGCCCATTAAAATCTCGATCAGCAAGGCCACCATCATTTTGCCATTCAACCACGAAAGAGAGGAACTGTCCCTTTTCTTCGGCAACTCGCCGAAATCCAAAATCGACTTCAATCGTTTGAAATAACACTCCACTTGCCATCGGTACCGGTACGTTTCAAGCACGTCTTCATTTGATATATTATCCGGCAGCGAACTGACGACCACAATAAATTCATTCAGTCTTCTGGCACCCTCGGATATTTCCATTTGTCTTTTGCTGGCCATGCGGTTTAACCTCTTGTGAGTATCGTTACAAGCACTCTCTGATTTTCGCTTCGCGCATATCCTCACCGGGATTGGGAGACCGCCAGGCCGCCGAATGAATGCTTGAAAACCGGTACTTTGCCCGTAATCAAGGCCGCCCAGACTGGACAGTACGTCGATCTTGCCGCCTTGCTCGTCATAGAGGCTAAAACAATTTGACCTGACCCGCAAAATGAAATCCGCCTTGCTTTCGAGGCAATGCTCGATCCCGTTCATTGTGCCGTATGCGCGGTCCGCTATCACTAAATCCCCTTCTGACAGCTCGAAATTACGCAGCGTTTCGCCTACTTCCTGCTTCGTTATCTTATAAAAAACGCTGGTCATCTTGAAAATATCCAGCCCATAATGCAACCGGAACGTTTGTCCGCTCCGCCCCTTTTCCACCACGTCAGAGGCATCGAGCGCGATTACGCGGTAGTCTTCCAGGTATTGAGGTTTTGAGTAGTCCGTGACAATTTTGTGTGCCAGCTGCTCACTGATCCACCGGAACCAGTCCGCACATTTGCCAAATTTCTTCATAAACGCGACGTCGCTGAATTCACCGATCTTCAAAATCCGCCCAACTTCGCTGATTTCCATCAAGGTGCACCCATTTACGAGATGATATAAACTCAAAAACATTAAGTCCTCGGGGGTCTTGATGTTCCTCTTCCGTTGAATTACGCCCAGTTCCAGGCATTTTCCTTCCCATCCCTTCGCAAGAACCGACATTAATTGTGATATAGCAAGCATGGCCAACCCCTCTTTTCTATAGATTAGCCATACTATATCACAACATAATAATGCTACCAAATTAGATTAGTGCATATGGGGCTCCGCCCCAAGGTTTTGATTTTTATTTGACGCGTTCGCCGATCCATTCCGCGGTGCGGCCTACGGCATAGCCGGTGGCGGCGCCGGCTATGAGCAGGGGGGGGAGGTAGGCGAAAATGGTGTGGGTGCGTGTGATCGCGGCTATTGCCGTCACCTGTCCGATGTTGAACGCGTAAGCGCCCGCGGCGCTTATCGCGGGCACGCTCAGGGACTTGGGGAAGATTTTATACAGCGTTATCATGACGGGCAGCGACAGCGCCAGACCTCCGGCGCTGCAAGCGAACGCCGCGGCGTTGCCGCCGAGCAGAAACGACAGAGCGAGCCGCCCCAGGGAGACGGCGGCGGCTTCGGCAGGGCCGAGGGAGATCAGCGCGGCGAGGGAAAACACGTTGGCCACGCCCAGCCTCATACCTGGGAAGGGCAGCGGAAATTGAGATTCGGCAAAACCGGCGACGAGCGCCGACGACGTGAGCAACGCCACCGTCACGAGACGCCGCGCGCGATTCATCGTCAGTACGACACCGCGTCCGCCGCGGGGACGCCTCCCGCGGTCAGCCTGACCGTCAGCCTGTGCGGCAGACAGATTATGCTCTCGCCGGCGTTCTGTATCGTCCCGGCTCTGACGCAGTCGCCGCCGGGACAGTCGGCGGAGACCATTCGCACGCCCTTCGCCGTCGATACGATGTTGTATCCGTCGGGCCCCTTGAATTCCAATATCTCCGGTACATCGCCGAGAGGCGCGCGAAATTCCGTCTTGCCGCCGCGGACGACTTCGAGCGTCATCTCACCGCCGCCGCGCCCGGCAAACGGGATATACGCGCAGGAGAGCGCGAAGATCAGCGCCAGGATAGCGTACAGCGCCAAGTCGTACCGTTTCATGACGCGTCAGCGCGCATCGAAAAATTCCACGGGAGCTTCTCCCTCCGACGGACGCAGCATATCTTCAAGCCCGATCGTGGCGGCGATTCTGCAGCCATCCGCGCCGCGCGAGACGAAAACGGCGTCGGTTCCGGGAATTACCGGCAAGAGCCGCAGCGCCCCGCGTTCGCCCATCACCATGAAGGCGGTCGACAGGGCGTCGGCCTGCGCCGGGTCGTTCGACACCACGGTCACGGATTCGAGTTCCCCTTCCACGGGACGGCCCGTCGCGGGGACGAATATATGCGTGTAGTTTCGGCCGCCGACCTCGCGGAAGCGCTCGTAGACCCCGGCGGTTACCACCGCGCCGTCGCTGATCTCCAGCACGCATATCGGCGCCCCCCTCGGTTTCGCCGGGTGCTGAATTCCAACGCGCCAGGGCGCGCGCGCCGTCTCGCCGCGTTCGGCCCTTCCGCCCATCGCGACCACGCTGCCGCCGAGATCGATGAGCGCGGACGTGACGCCCTTTTCCCTCAGATAGCCGCGCAATACCGCCGACGCGTAACCCTTTGCGATGCCGCCCAGGTCTATCGCGCCGCCCTGGATATCGAGGAAAGCTCCGTCCGGGGCGGACAGCGAGAGTTTCGCGAAGCCGGTCTTCCGGAGGGCGTCGGATATTTCGCCGTCGTCCGGGATTTTGCCGTCGGCGAGACTTTTTTGCCAAAGAAGTGTCACGGCCCCGATTGTCGGGTCAAACGCGCCGTCAGAGAGGCGTGACGCGCTTATGGACGACGCCAGCACCGCGTAAGTGTCGCGCGATATCTTCACCCACTCGGCGCCGGACGCGGCGTTGATCGCGGATATCTCCGAATCGGGATCGCGCATGGAAAATTTTTTCTCCATCCCGTCGAGCAGGCCGAAAGCGCCCTCCAGTATTTCGTCAAGTTCCGACTCGGTCTTCGCGGCGCCCGCGGTTATCCGCACCACGGTGTCCATGGACATGCCGCCGCGCGAGACCGTTACGCGCGAATCCATCGTCATTATCGAAAATATTCCGGCTATGCCCGCGATCGAGCAGAATATCAAAAAAAAGTGCCGCAGACTGAATTTTTTCATCATGAAACATCCTCCGAAAGACCGACGGGCATTTTGTTCGCTGGGCCTCATTTTGAAGTACAATAACGGCGTCGGCCCGCGATTGAAATAATAACACCAATTTTGCGGCCTGTATGATGATAATATGAGAGGGGTATTATGAAGATATGGCAAATTCCGATTCAGCCGGGCATCCGGCGCCCAGAGAGATACTGGTGTCAATTCCAAAGCTCGTGTCGGCCTACTACACGGAGGCCCCTTCGCCCGACGAGCCGCGCACGATGGTCTCGTTCGGGACTTCAGGGCACAGGGGCTCGTCGTTGAAGAACTCGTTCAACGAGACGCATATCCTGGCGATATGCCAGGCCGTGGCCGAGACGCGCGCGCAAAACGGCGCCGCCGGGCCGCTCTTTATCGGCATGGACACGCACGCGCTGTCGGAACC
>JAISXR010000237.1 GCA_031270375.1 Synergistaceae bacterium
ATGGCGGCCGGAAAAATAACCGACAGGACGAACGGAAAAATTTTCGACGCCGCCCCGCCGCCCGAATTTCTGCGCGGCATTTTCGCGGCGGGCGGGCTCGTTCCGTATGTCAGGGAAAGGCTGGGAGGCAGATGAGCGCGCAACAGGAGAAGGACAAATACCGGATAGCGGTCATAGCCGGGGACGGCATAGGGCCCGAAGTCATCGAGGAAGCGCGGCATATGACCGAAGCCGCCGCTTCTTTGGAGGGCGTGTCCATCGAGTGGATGGATTATCCGTTTGGCGCGGCGTACTATCTGGAGAAGAACGAAATTCTGCCCGAGTCGGCCCTGGCGGAGATGGGGAAGGCCGACGCCCTGCTGCTAGGCGCGATAGGCTCGCCGCAAGTGAAGCCCGGAATACTGGAACGCGGAATTCTCCTCAAACTCCGTTTCGTCTTCGACCAGTATATCAACCTCCGCCCGGCGAAATCCCTTCCGAACGTGCCGACGCCGGTGCCTCTCGGCGGGAAAACGATGGATTCCGTGGTCATCAGGGAAAATACCGAGGACCTCTACATGGGGCTCGGCGGCATCTACGGCGGCGGCTGCGAAAATTCTTTCGAGACGTCGCTCGACCTCGAACGCGGCGGGTATTCGCTGCGGGGAAAACTGAGCCTGTCGGTCTCGCCGGACATGCCGTTCGCCGTTCAGGCGGCGCTGAATACCCGCCACGGAGTGGAGCGGATAACACGTTACGCCTGCCGGACGGCGATTGGGCGCGGCGAGCGTGACAAAGAGAGGATCACGATAGTGACGAAGTCGAACGCCGCCCCGGCACTCTACGGATTTTTCGAGGACACGGCGAGGAGCGTCATCGAGGAGAAATATCCGTCGCTCAAATGCGAGGCGGTCAACGTGGACGCGCTGTGTTATCATCTGGTGCGTGACCCGCTGGCATACGGCGTGCTGCTGTGCCCGAACCTGTTCGGCGACATAGTGAGCGACCTCCAGGCAGGTCTCGCGGGCGGCATGGGCACCGCGGCTGGCGCTAATATCGGAGACGGACTGTCGATGTTCGAGCCCGTTCACGGTTCCGCGCCGGACATCGCGGGCACCGGACACGCCAACCCGATCGCGGCGATATTGTCGGGCGCCTTGCTCTTGCGGCATTTGGGGCTCAAAAAATCGGCGGACGCCGTGGAAAAAGCCGTCAATAAATATCTTGAGTCGTCGCCCAAGAACGAGCTGCCGTTCGAGTTCGGCGGCGGGTTTTCGTGCCGCGAGGTTGGCGGCGCGATTTTAAAACGAATTTAGGGAGTGGTCTCTTTGTCTCTGTCAGGTTCTCAGATTCTCGTCAAAGCGCTCGAGGACGAGGGGGTAAAAACTATATTCGGCATCCCCGGAGGAACGGTCATATCGCTTTACGACGCCCTGTACGATTCCCCGATGGAACATATTCTCGTCCGCCACGAACCGGCCGCGGCGCCCGCCGCCGATGCCTATTCGCGCGTAGGGGACCGCGTCGGCGTGTGTATCGCCACATCGGGCCCCGGCGCGACGAACCTAGTGACCGGCATAGCCAACGCGAGCATGGATTCGGCCCCAATGGTGGCGGTAACCGGCCAGGTGACGACGGCCGCCATTGGCACCGACGCCTTTCAGGAGGCGTTCATACTGGGCATATCGATGCCTATTGTAAAACATAGTATGCAGGCGCGTTCCGTCGACGATATCCCAAGGATGATCCGCGACGCCTTCTTCATAGCCTCGACGGGGCGGCCCGGACCGGTCGTGGTGGATATGCCGAGCGATCTTCAGAAGGCGCTGGGAGAGTACGTCCGTCCGCCGGCGCCCTGTTCGGCGTACCCTGGTTATTCGGCCAAACCGAGCGAGGACCTGAGCCGCATGGAGGAAGCCGCTAGAATGATACGCGAGGCCGAGCGCCCCGTCCTGATAGCCGGCAACGGCGTGAACATCTCGCGAGCTTTCGCGGAACTCAGGGAGTTTTCGGAGAAACTGTCGATACCCGTGACGACTTCCCTCCTCGGCAAAGGAACGATACCCGACGACCATCCCAACAGGGCTGGAATGATGGGGATGCACGGACACGCGGCCGCTAACAGGGCCATCACGAACGCGGACGTGATAATCGCCGTCGGCTCGCGTTTCAGCGACAGAAGCACCGGCAAGCTGGCGGAGTTCGCCCGGAAAGCGAGTGTGATTCATATCGACCTCGACAGCGCGGAGATACGTAAAAATGTGGACGCGGACGTGTGGCTGATAGGCGACGCGGCGAGAGTGCTGAAGCTCCTTACGCGCGAGGTGAAGGATGGCGGCGCCGCCGCTCGAAAAACCTGGCTCGAACGGATACGCGCTTTCGAGAGAGACGAGCCGCTATGCCGAAAGACGAGCGTGGGCGAAGTGCATCCCTGGCAGATATTGGACGCGATGGACGATATACTTAAAGGGGAGGCCATCGTCACGACTGAGGTGGGGCAGAATCAGATGTGGGCCGCGCAGTACCACAAAGCGCTTCACCCGAGGCGTTTTGTGACTTCCGGCGGCCTGGGGACAATGGGCTTCGGCATACCCGCCGCGATGGGCGCGCATTACGCGATGCCGGACCTCCCCGTCATATGTATCGCCGGCGACGGCAGCGCGATGATGAACATTCAGGAGTTGGACACTTACGCGAGGTACGGGATGCCCATAAAAGTGTTCGTCCTCGACAACAACTGTCTCGGAATGGTGAAGCAGTGGCAGGAGCTGTTCTACCATGAACGCTATTCCGGCACCATCTACAGCCGCGGGCCGGATTTCGTCAAAATCGCCCAAGGCATGGGAGTGGAAGGTTTTTACGCCGACCGTCCCGAGGACGTACACGGCGTGATAGAACAGGCCATTAAAGTCCCCGGCCCGGCGCTGGTGCATTTCGTGATCCCCTTCGCCGACGACGTGTCCCCAATGGTGCCGGCCGGCGAATCGCTTGAAAGCATGATCTTCCCGAACTGAAAATATCGCGGCTCTCAGCAGGTGCAGCGGACAACCTATGAACGCGCAAATCGGGATGACAAAGACAAGGCGCGAACGAGCAGCGGTGTTCATAGGCGGGGCTCTGTATGACGACCCGGACGAGGCGGCTGCGGAGAAAAAACACGGCTATGATATAGTGGCAGGCCCGACTGCGAACGACAACACGCGCAATTCCATCGACCTTTTTATCGGAGGTTATTTGGGAGATGAGGCAAGCGACGACGCCATGAATATTTTGCTTCAACTGCTGAAACCCCGAGTTTTGCCGCGGCAGTTTCTCTTTGCCAGCGAGAAAGCCGCAGCGTGCCTGAAATTGATTCGGAGGGAAAAGCTGTGAATGAACTATCAGACACGATAATGGAAATTAAAACGGCCGACATTGCCTCACGTTTAACCGAACGTGAAAATATTGACCCAACGGAAGCGCTGCGGTGGTTTATGTCGACTAAAACGTATGAATTACTGCAAAACCCGGAGACTTATTTATGTTTCGAAGGGGTAGAATATATATGGGATATGTTGAATGCCGAGCTGTGCGGTGATTGGGAAGGCTGGCTCGAAGCCTGAAAGGAGAGTTTTTGCGTGAAAGAGGACTTAACCCGTTCAGTGCTTTATTTACAAGCTTCCATAGCGAAACTTTACATGAAAAAACATGGTATGATGGACCGTTATGTGCGAACGAAATGCTGACATCGAGAGAGCGAACTTTTATGGCGCTGAGGCATGAAGAGCCCGACCGGCCGCCCATAAGCGCGACGTACACCCCGGAGGCCGCGAAAGCGCTCAGGGAAGCGTTTGGGCGCCATGAGGACGATCTCGGCTATGTTATGGGCAACGACCTGATAAAAACGACCGTCGGAATCGAGAACAGCTATTACATGTACGATACCGACGAGTACACCTGTCCTTTCGGCGTAAGGTGGCGCAACGTATACAACGAAACCGGGCATTACACTGAGGTCATAGGCGGAGCACTGTACGACGACCCGGACGGGGAAAAACTGAGGGCTTACGAAATACCCGATCCCGAAGACCCCTCGCTGTACGCGGGCGTCCGCGCGGCGGTCGAAAGATACGGACGGGAAAAGTTCATCATAGGTTCCTGTCAGTGTTCCATTTTCGAAACGGCGTGGTATCTGCACGGGATGGAGCAGATGCTCGTCGACATGGCCGCCGACGAGGACTATGCGGACGCGCTGTTCAACAAGATAATGCGGTTCCCCCTACGCGCGGGCCTCAATATGATAGACGCCGGAGTGGACATGGTGTGGCTCGGAGACGACATCTCCACTCAGCTCGGCATGATGATATCAGTGCCGATGTGGAGAAAATATTTCAAGGAGCGCTATGCCTTTATATTTTCGGAATTCCGAAAAAAGCGTCCCGACATAGCGATAGCGTATCACTCGTGCGGAAATTGCGAGAAGATAATAGACGAGATGATCGAAATCGGGCTCGACGTGCTGAACCCCATTCAACCTCTCGCCATAGACCCTTTTATGGTGAAGCGGCGTTACGGCAGGAAATTGACCATGTTCGGCGCTATAGACGTGCAGTGGCTCATGCCCTACGGCTCCGCGGAGGAAATCGCGCAAAGCGTGCGGAAACGTAAAAAATATCTCGGCGCGGACGGCGGTTACATCCTCTCCCCCGCCCATCACATTCAGTCGGACACCAGCCTGGAAAATATAAAGGCGTTCTACGCCGCGGCTATGGAACCCACGGATTACGATCACGCATATTCCCGACCGCCGGATATCAATCCTGTTTAAAACAGCGATGATATATCGATATCGTTCCTCATTATTTTATTCTCCATGAGATACTTTTTCGTCTTCTCCATGGAATCCAGGTCGTCGCTGCTCACATCGCAGTTGAAGTCGTACCACGGCATCATTGGCTCGATGTCCGCGGGGGCCTGTTTCGTATCGGCGGCGGCTGTTTTTATCGCGCCGTCCCGGTCGGCGGCGATACGGTTCAGCGTCTCCTCTCTCATCGCGGCGAAACGCGCGGGCAAGTCGGGGTGAGATTCCAAAAACGAGGTCTTGACGACCGCTAGTGAGAGTCCTCGCACCCTGCCTCCGCCGTCGGCGATAACCGTGCCTCCGGCTTTTACGGCGCGCGTGATATCGCCGCCCACCAGAAGAGCGGCGTCGCATTTGCCGGCCAACAACGTCGAGGCGGCGTTCGCCAGCGGCATCGGGTAGAACTCGATGTCGGCCTCCGACATGCCGTTTTCAGCGAGAGCCTCTACGAACACCTGATGCACCACCGACCCGCGAAGTCCGGCGACACTCCTGCCCTTGAGTCCGGAAATGTCCTTCACGTCCGGGTTGTTCGACACCACGGCGAAGGATTTGGGCGAACGGCTGTTCACGGCCAGGATTTTCGCGTTCACGCCAGACGAGGCAGCCACCAAAAAAGCGGCGTCCCCTATCCCCTGCACGATATCCACCTCCCCCGCTTCCATCGCGGCCATCAAATTAGGCCCGCTTTGCATGTCGATCACAGAGACGTCGAACTCCCCAAACGAGCGCTCGTAGGAACCATCCGCAAGCTCGATCATCACGGGCAGGTTGAAGGGCCTCGTCCAGCCGCTTATCCTGAGTGACTCTTTGGCCTGCCCCTCGATCGCGAGGAGCGGCAGAAATATCATGGCCGCCGCGGCCGCCAGGGAAAATATTTTATTTTTCATCTGTTTCATCTGTCCGCATCCGCGAGAGCCAGCAGCCACGCCATGATGCCCCGCAGCCCGTAGGCGGTGGCGCCCTTGACGTAATAAGAGTAAGGTTCCTTCACGAAGTCGGTGGCCGCTATATCGAGATGTATCCACGGACACCCTTTTTCCACGAAGTTCTCGAGGAACATCGCGGCCGTGATGGCCCCGCCGTAACGACCAGCCGAGTTCACCACGTCGGCGACGGGGGATTTTATCTTCTTCCGCAGGTTTTCGTCGTCCATCGGTAGTTTCCAGAACCGCTCTCCGCTCGTCGAGGCGGCCGCCAGAAACTCGGCGCCGAATTTATCGTCGTTCGTGAAAAGGCCCGCCGTGGTGTCGCCGAGCGCGACGGCGCAAGCGCCCGTCAGCGTCGCGATGTCGATAACGTTGTCGGGTTTCAGCTCGCACGCGTACGCCAGCGTGTCGGCCAGAGTCACGCGGCCCTCCGCGTCGGTGTTGTTTATCTCTATCGTACGGCCGTTATAGGCCCTGATGATGTCGTCGGGCCGGTACGAATTGCCGCCGGGCATGTTTTCGGCAGCTCCGATTATCGCGTGCACCGATACGGGCAATTTAAGCTCCGAAGCGGCCTTGATGACGCCGAGCGCCACGCAGGCCCCGGTTTTATCGCCTTTCATGGTGAGCATCGAGTCGGCAGGCTTTATATCGAGCCCTCCGCTGTCGAACGTGATGCCCTTTCCGACGATCGCGGCCGCCGCGACGGGCGATTTGGGAGCGTATTCGAGGTGAATCAGGCGCGGGGGCGTCGCGGAGCCCTTGCCGACCGACAGGAGCGCGTTCATGCCCTTCGCGGCGAGTTCCGATTCGTCAAACACCTTTATCTTGATCCCTTTCTCCAGTGCGAGGTCGTTCGCTATTTTAGCGAGCACGTCGGGGTTGATGACATTGCCGGGCTCGTTGGCCAAATCTCTGGCGTAACACTGGCACTCCCCTATCGTGCAGCCCTCGGACAAGGCTTTCGCGTCGCCGCCCAGAACCGCGGTGGTCTCTGGAGGAGCGAAGCGGTCGTCCTCGTCAGGCGCGCGATATTTCCCGAATCTGTAACAGGCAAGCGCGGCGCCTTCTCCTATCGCCCGCGATATCAACCGTTCCGAGGATTCGGGAATGGCCATGGACACGCTCGAAGCGCCCCTTGACGCGGCGGTTCTCACTATATTGAACGCCGCCAGGCGGTAATCGTCGGTTCCGACGCTTTCTCGCGGCCCCAGACCGGCCAGTGCGACGCACTGAATCTCGCCGTTTGCGAGAGGCACCACCAGAACGCTCCCACGTTTCGCCCTGAAATTTTCCCTCGGTATAAACATTTCCGCCAGCAACGCTATGCTGGAAGGCAGAGAGGCCAAGTCTTCGGAAGTGAAATTTTCGTACAGCGCCACGCCGAGGACCTTTCTGCGCGCTATCCTCGACCCGGATTTAACTATCTCGAATCTCATGGTTCGATCCCTCCTAAATTCGCTCACACCGCTGGATATACTACCACGATCTTCAAATCGTGTATAATTCGCCTTGACGTAAATCAGTCATAACGGGGAGATATTGCGATGAGGGAAAAATTTGACGCCGTCATAATCGGAGCCGGTCCGGCGGGACTTTTCGCGGCAAGGGAGCTGTCGCGCCGGGGGCATGATGTCCTCCTCCTCGACAAGGGACGCGACATCGACAAAAGGCTGTGCCCCATGAAACTCGGCTCGCGCGAGTGCTTGCACTGCTCCCCCTGCAACATCATCTGCGGATGGGGCGGCGCGGGCGCGTTCAGCGACGGCAAACTGACGCTCACGCCGGATTTCGGCGGAAATATGGAGGAGTATTGCGGCAGGGAAAAACTCGTCGGGCTCATCTCAGAGGTCGACGAGGTATACGTGCGCAACGGAGCGCCGGAGCGCGTTTACAAGTCGGCCGGCCCGGCCGCGTCCCGGATCATCGACAAAGCACGCAGGGCCGGGCTTGCCGTGATGCCGGCGGCCATACGCCACATGGGCACCGACCGCTCGAAAGACGTGCTCGCGAGCATGTACCATCAGGCAAAGGAAACATGCGACGTGCGCATGGGCGTCACCGTGAACGAGGTGTTGGTCGAGAACGATACCTTTAAAGGCGTCAAGACGACGGACGGAACGGAGATAGAGGCGCGCGCGGCCCTGCTCGCCCCCGGACGCGAGGGAACGCCGTGGATGGAGGAGACCATCAAAAAACTCGGGCTCGGAATCGCCTCGCTCCCCGTGGACGTTGGAGTGCGGGTGGAGGTTCCGGCGGCATCGGTCAAGGAGATAACTGACCAGTTCTACGAGATAAAGGCGATACTCGACACGCCGACGTTCGATGACAGAGTGCGCACATTTTGCATGTGCCCTTACGGCGAGGTCACGACGGAGTACCAGTCGCGCCAGTCCATCCTCACGGTGAATGGGCATTCCAACGAGGATCCCGACCACAAGACCGAAAACACCAACTTCGCGATACTGGTGTCGAAAAAATTCTCGCGCCCGTTCAAAGACCCGACGGGATACGGCAGCCACATAGCCCGTCTCGCCAATATGCTGACGGGCGGCGTGATGATCCAGCGGCTCGGCGATCTCAAAAAAGGCAGGCGCTCCACGCCGGAGAGAGTCGCGCGCAGCATCGTGCGTCCGACGCTTGAGGCGGCCGAACCGGGCGATCTGTCGCTCGTCCTTCCGTACCGGCACCTGACCGGTATCATGGAGATGATAGAGGCGCTCGACAACATCATCCCCGGGATCAACAGCACCAATACCCTTCTTTACGGCGTCGAGGTCAAATTTTACAGCCTCAAGCTGGAACTGGATTCGAACCTCGCCACGCGAATCAGGGGTCTTTGGGCCGCGGGCGACGGGGCCGGCGTCACGAGGGGCGTCGTCCAGGCATCGGCATCGGGAATCTGGGCGGCGCGGGCGATGGCCGAAATGCTCGGCTAAAAGCGCCGCCATGCCGCGAACCGGGCCGGCGTACACCAAGACGTATTCGGATGGGGAGATATTCCTCTGCAGAGGCGAACGCTGCGCGCTGGTCAGCGTCGCGGAGCGCGCGTCCGAGGAGCGCGCCCGAATCTCCGGCGGTCGGTTGATAGTATACGGCAAGACGGATGACCTGAAACGCCTCATAACGTACTGGTACGCTGCCGAAACTGAAAAAACGGCGCGATCCCTCGTCCCGGCGTGGTCTAAAAAATTGAATGTGCGCCCCAGGACGATTACCGTGAAATACATGCGGACGCGCTGGGGTTCCTGTTCGCAGGCGGGCAGAATATCGCTCAACTTGCGTCTGTCAATGCTCTCGCCCGATGTGGCCGAATATATCATCGTGCACGAACTCTGTCACATGAAACAGATGAACCACAGCGACCTCTTCTGGCACGAGGTGCGCTCGGCGCTGCCGGAAGCGGCGGCGCTGCGGAAGAAGCTGCGCGCCGAGGAACGCGAGGCCGTGCTGTGAAACGCCGTACTCTGAAACGATGATTCTCCTTATCGCGCAGGAGTGGCAATCTGGCGTCCGTCATTAGAGTTATCCTCACAAAGCAGCAGTTTCTACATCATCTCACGAGTGCGGCCGGCCCGCTTGTTTCTCAATAGTCCATCAGTTACCGCAGTGAAAGTATGGAACGTTCATCCAAACCAGTGTGTTTCCTGATTATTTCGGCAGTGAAACCATCGGCGAGCATCGAGCGCGCTACTTCAAACTTGCCTTCTTCCTTGCCTTCTTCTTTTGCATTCGACCGGTGCAATTTTGTCGCACGCCCGCCCTGGGTTTTGCGCTTGACTTTTTATTTGCAAAGTGTATAGTTTATTTTATATTATTCACGGTAATTTTAACGAAGTATTCTTATGTGTAATGAACGCTTTTCAAATGTTCAAAAAATTCTAAGCGCATCATGATTCTTCAAAAAAAATAACACCGGAGCCACAGACTGAATGTCCGAAACGTTTTCCGGAAAGGGGGTGTAAATAGAACAAGCGCAGACGAATTCCGATGATTTGGCAGCATAGGCGAAAAGCAGTTCAGCCAAAAACAATAGTAGGAGGTCGCAAAAATGATCAACAGCCCTTTGAAGAGCAAGGTACTAACGATGAAGATCATCCCCAACGTCAATGCCGACTTGATAAAAGAGCTAAACCTGCCGGACGGGCACCGCAGCATTGGTTTGTTTACCACAGACTGCGACGACGTGGCTTACACCGCGCTCGATGAGGCTACCAAAAAAGCCGATGTCAAGGTTGTATACGGCAAGTCGTTCTACGGGGGAGCCGCAAACGCAAACACAAAGCTCGCCGGCGAAGTTATCGGGATAATTTCCGGGCCGAACCCGGCGGAGGTGCGAAGCGGCCTCGATGCCATCTGTTACATGATCGAAAACGACGCGTACTTCATCAGCGCGAACGAGGACGACACTGTTGTATACTACGCTCACTGTATCTCCCGTTCGGGTTCGTATCTCTCGGCCGTCGCGGGTATCAACGAGGGCGATTCTATAGCTTATCTCATAGCCCCTCCCGAAGAGGCCGTCTACGGACTCGACGCTGCCCTGAAGGCGGCCGATGTCCGTCTTGCCGCGTTCTACGGGCCGCCATCCGAGACGAACTTCGGCGGAGGATTGCTGACCGGTTCGCAGAGCGCGTGCAAAGCCGCCTGCGACGCTTTTGCGGACGCAGTCAAGTACATAGCCGCCAATCCCACAGAATACTAGATTAACCGGAACAATCGGTAAGTGGTCATGGAAATTCCAAGATCGGCCGATAAGCATGGTTCTATCCCTCCAGAAGAGTTGCGGGCCCATACAGCTTCGCAACTGCGTTCGCTGGTACTTGAGCGGGGAGATTCAGGCCTCTCGGAGAGTGAAATAAACCATTTGAGCAAGGGAAAACTGCTCAAGTTGCTTGGAGAACTGAGCGAATCGGCATCACGGGAGACGTCATTGCCTGCGCCCGATGAGTCTGGGGCACTGTGTATTATCGAAGACACCGGCGAAGTTGCCGAAGAAGAAACCGAAGTGGAAAAAGGCACTGTCGCGGGGGAAACAACAGAAATAAAAAACACTGACTCGAAACCAGGGAGGATACTTAAGATGAACGACAACGCGCTCGGAATGGTCGAAACGAAAGGGCTCGTCGCCTCAATTGAGGCCGCTGACGCCATGGTCAAGGCGGCTAACGTGTCGCTTATAGGCAAAGTGCATGTGGGAGGCGGGCTCGTGACAGTCATGGTGCGCGGTGACGTTGGCGCGGTGAAGGCGTCGACCGATGCCGGGGCCGCGGCCGCGGAGCGAGTCGGCGAACTCGTGTCGGTTCACGTAATCCCGCGTCCCCACGGCGACGTGGAGTTCATCCTGCCCAAGTTGCAGGCCGACTGATCTGTGGAGTCGCCGGGACTCCTGCTCGCCAAGGCCGACGCGGCCTTCGAGAGGACAACCCCGCCCGTTCGCGGCTCGGCGCTTTATTGCGGCGTCGACCTCGGGACGGCATCGATAATTGTCGTGGTTTTAAACTGTGACGGTGAGCCGATTGCCTGCGAAATGGAGCCGTGTCAGGTGGCTCGCGACGGGCTTGTCGTAGACTACATGGGGGCTATAGCTATCACGAAACGTCTGAAGGGCCGTCTGGAAGAGCGCATCGGGGCGAAACTCGAAATGGCTGGGATAGCCGTTCCGCCGGGAACGAACAACGCCAACTCCGGAACCCACAGGAATATCGTCGAAGCCTCCGGCATGGAGGTGACCGGTGTGTTCGATGAACCGACCGCGGCTAACGCCGTTCTGGGAATCACGGACGGAGTGGTCGTCGACATAGGAGGGGGCACCACCGGGCTGTCGATATTCAAAGACGGTCATGTTATCTATACGGCTGATGAGGCGACCGGAGGAAGGCATATGTCGCTCGTCCTGATGGGACGATACAAGATGAGCTACGAGGAGGCCGAGGCGTTTAAACAAAACCCGCAAAACGCCGGCGAGGTCAGGGCAGCCGTGCTCCCGGTGGCCGAAAAGATGGCCGGCATAGTGGCTCGCCACATAGCGCCGTATGACGTGAAAGAAGCCTGGCTTGTCGGAGGCGCCGCGGGGCTCTCCAAAATAGAGGATATCTTTACCGGCGTACTGGGAGTCGCGACCTCCAAGCCGCCGTATCCGATGATGGTCACGCCTCTTGGCATAGCGCTGGGCATCCTTCCCGAGGGGGTGAAATTGGAGTGTTAATCTGCAAGATCATAGGCAACGTATGGGCAACCAGGAAAAACAACGCGCTGGATGGCTGCAAGCTCATGGTAGTCGAACCGATTGAGTTCAAAAACCACTCGAAAATGCACCCCATAGTTGCCGTCGACATGATAGGCGGCGGCATAGGCGAGACAGTTCTGGTGGTGAGCGGAAGTTCGGCGCGCGTAAGCGTCGGCAATGGGTCGGCGCCAATTGATCATGTGATAGTGGGTATCGTAGACAAGGTCGATCTGCCGGAAGAGGTATGAGACAACGGCAGGAGGCGTTTCAAGTTTGAAAAAATTTTAAGGAGGATAAGCGGCAATGTCGATTGACAAAATAATACTTTACATAATGCTGATTTTTATGACGATAGGTATAATTGACAAGCTCTTCCTGGGCGGCAAATTCGGCTACGGCGCCAAATTTGAGGAAGGTATGCTCGCTATGGGCACTTTGGCCCTTTCCATGGTCGGCATCATGTCCCTTGCCCCGGTGCTCGGCAGTCTGCTGTCGGCGCCGGTGGGCGCGATTTTCCGCATCGTCGGAGCCGATCCGGCGATGTTCGCCGGTTCCATCCTGGCCATAGACATGGGCGGGTTGCCTCTGTCGAAGGCCATGACCGCAAACACACAGATAATACAGCTCTCCGGCATCTACATGGGCGCTATGATGGGCGCGACGATAGTCTTCTCGATACCGGTTTCCCTTGGCCTCATCGAGGAAAGCGACAAACCGTTCCTGGCCAAGGGGATGCTCGCAGGTTTCGTCTCGATACCCTTTGGCGCGTTCATATCGGGCATAGTGGGCGGAATATCGGCCGGCGTGATAATCATCAACCTCATTCCGAGCATAGTGCTTGCGCTCCTCTTCGCCGTGGGGCTCGCGTTCATCCCCAACAAGATGATGAACGGTTTCAACGTGTTCGCCAAATTCATCACTATCGTGATTATCCTAGCGTTGGGCATTGCCATTGCCCGCCAGCTTGGCGGCATCGAGATACCTTTCTTGGGCGGAATGGATCCGATTGGCCCACAGCTCGAAACCTGCGGAATAATAGCGATAACTCTGGCCGGCGCGTTCCCGTTCGTCCATTTCATCACAACCGTCTTCGGCAAACCTCTCACGGCCCTCGGCAAGATGATCGGCGTCAATGACGTGGCCGCCGCTGGCATGTTCGCGTGTCTTGCCAACAATATCCCCATGTTCGGCATGATGAAGGACATGGACGAGAAGGGCAAAATCTATGCCGTCGCGTTCTCTGTGTGCGCCTCTTTCGCGCTGGGCGATCACCTCGGATTTACCGCCGGCGTCGATCCCACGGCCGTATTTCCGATGATCGTCGGCAAGGTACTGGGCGGAGTGGTCGGAGTGATCATAGCGGGGCTCCTGGTCGTACGCTCCCCGAAAAAAGCGTAGGCGCAATGAATGGCGCCTCGGCGCGTGAGGAGGTTTAACTGAATGGAACTGGACAAAAACACTCTGAAAGAGATGATCCGAAGCATAATCAGGGATGAGATGGGGCATTCCGAGGGTACGGATTCCTCCCGTCAGGTGGATTCATCCGGTATCATCGCCGTGGATTCGCGCGCGCTGACGCTGGAGGACTTCCCGTTCCCGGTGGATGCCAGGAGGGTCACGCTGAAGGACGTATTCTCTCTGGAGGAGAGCCCGCGCATCGGCGCCGGGATCATGGAGCTGGACCACACTTCGCTCGCCTGGACCCTGACCTACGATGAAATCGACTACGTAATATCCGGGACGCTCGAAATCGTCATAGACGGAAGGAAGGTCACAGCGGGCGAAGGCGGAGTGATTCTGATACCCAAGGGATCGTCCATCATATTCTCGACCCCCGACCACGCCAGATTCTTATACGTGGTGTACCCGGCTAACTGGGCCGAGACGGCGTAGAGATTTCGGCATTATAAGGAAGGAATGCTCGTATGGCGGACCTCGCGTCTCCTCAGGAGAAAAAACAGAGGGTCATTCAGGAGTACGTACCAGGAAAACAGATAACGCTCGCCCATCTGATAGCGAACCCAGTGCCGGAACTCTCCAAAAAACTAGGGCTCGTGAACGATGGGGAGGTGAAAGCCCTGGGCATACTCACGATCACTCCGAGCGAAGCGTCGGTAATCGCGGCCGATATCGCGACTAAGAGTGCTTGTGTGCGTATAGCGTTCGTCGACAGGTTCTCCGGCACCTTGATGATAGAGGGGGATGTGGCCGCCGTCGAGGCGGCCCTGAGGTCGGTGTTGGATCTGCTGGCAGGCAAGATGCAGTTCACCCCGACCGCCATAACGAGAAGCTAGATCGAGATTGAGTGAATGAAGAAGACGATACTCATCGGAAAGATTGGGAGCGGAAAGACCACGCTGATTCAGCGCGTCGAGCGGAGGGCCATCGCTGAGGAGAAAACTCAGATGGTCGTATATAACGACTTCTTCATAGATACGCCCGGAGAGTACGTCGAGATTAGAAGTCTGTACAGAGTGCTCATAGTCACGGCCTCCGATGCGGACGTTATAGCTTTCGCGCAATCCTGCATCGACGACGAAATCAGATTCGCTCCCGGACTCGCGTCGGTCTTTCCGAAGGAGGTCATCGGCATCGTCACGAAGATAGACGCGGCGGCTGACGATTCGGATATCATCCGCGCGCGGGAGATACTCGAACTCGCCGGAGCGGGCAGGATTTTCGAGGTATCGGCGCTGATGGATATGGGTGTGAATGAGCTGGTGAACTATCTCAATGAGCGGTGAACCCGAGGGAGGAATTTCGTTTCATGCGCGACGAGCTTTTGAGCGTTGGCATTGATATCGGCACATCGACGACGCAGGTGATATTTTCCAGGATATCCATTGAGGACATGTCATCCGGCTTTACCGTGCCGAGAATCGAAATAACCGGCAAGCGCGTCGTTCATCGCGGCAGGATTCGTTTCACGCCGCTGCTGTCGCCGACCGAGATCGACATGGAAAAAGTTCGGGATATCGTCGGGGACGAGTATCGGAGTTTCGGTGTCCGCCACGACGACGTCAAGACCGGAGCGGTCGTGATCACCGGTGAAACGGCGCGCAAGCGCAACGCGAACGAGGTCGTCCGCAAACTGAGCGAGTTTGCCGGGGATTTCGTGGTCGCGACCGCCGGGCCGGACCTCGAAAGCATCATAGCGGCGAGGGGCGCCGGAGCCGACGTATATTCCAAAGAACACTCCGCGGCCGCCGCAAACTACGACATCGGCGGCGGGACATCTAACTTCGCCATGTTCAAAAACGGCGAACTGGCGTCCACGGGGTGTCTCGACATCGGCGGAAGGCTTGTCCGCGTTGAAGGCGGCAGAATCGCTTACATTGCCCCAAAGATCGAGGAGCTGTGCGTCTATGAGGGGATACGCATGTCGACCGGAGACAGGGCCGAGATGAGCGTTCTGACGCACATAGCACGGATTATGACCGAACTCCTTGAGATGAGCGTCGGGTTGCGCGCGAAATCGCCCTTCTATCCCCGTGTCCTGACGGAGGAAGGGCGTGACATTCATCTGCCGTATCCGCTGGAGAACATGTGTTTTTCGGGGGGCGTCGCGGATCACATCTACGGCGGCTCGGGCGGTGACCCGTTCATTTACGGGGACATCGGGGTGCTTCTTGGACATGCCATACGCGCCTCCGAGACGTTGTCGCGGGTGAAACGCTTTTCGCCCCGCGAGACGATAAGCGCGACGGTCATAGGCGCCGGGTCGCATATAACCGAAATAAGCGGGAGCACCATAGATTACGATCCGGAACTTCTCCCGGTGAAAAACCTGCCGATACTGAAGCTCTCCCCCGAGGACGAGGCCGATCCGGAGTCAATGCGGGAGGCCATCGCGCGCAAGATGAACTGGTTCCGCGCTGAGGGCCGTGTTCAGCCCGTCGCTATATCCATCACTATGAAGAGATCGCCGCGCTTCCGCGAGATACAGGACGCCGCGGATGCGATACTGTCCGGCGCGTCCGAGATGCTGGCGTCCGGCCACCCTCTTGTGGTGGTGAGCGAAAACGATCTCGCCAAGGTGCTTGGAAATACTTTGAGGGCCCGCATGACTCGCAGGTCGCCCCTCGTTTCGATAGACTCGATAAGGGTGTCCAACGGAGACTACATAGACATCGGGCTCCCCGCGGCGTCTGGAAATGTGCTTCCGGTGATCGTCAAGACGTTGTTGTTCGTTTGATTTTCTGGTTGTTACTGCCGGCAGGCAGAGTTGCATAACAGAGCAAAGGAGTGGTGTCTGTTGAAGCTCAAAACAGTGCTTTTCGGAAAGACATACGAATTCAAAACCGTAAAGGAGTTAATGGGCAAGGCCAACGAAGAGAAGACCGGTGATACCCTGGCCGGAATCGGCGCGGAGAGCGCGCAGGAGAGGATAGCGGCTAAGGTCGTGCTCGCGGACGCGCTGGTGAGCGACATCCGAAACAGTCCGGCGGTTCCCTACGAGGAAGACGAGGTAACGCGCATTATTCAGGACGACACTAACGAGAAGATATACGAGGAGTTCAAGAACTTTACGATGGCCGAGCTGCGCGAGTATATCCTGAGCGAGAAGACGACCGGCTCCGACATTGCCCGTCTCTCCCGCGGGCTGACCTCCGAGGTAATCTCCGGCGTCACGAAGCTTATGAGCAACCTCGACCTGATCTACGGCGCGAGTAAAATTCAGGTGACGGCACACTGCAACACGACAATCGGCGACAAAAACGTTTTCGCGGTACGCCTCCAGCCCAACCACCCCACCGACGATCCCGACGGAATACTTGCTTCTGTCATGGAGGGGCTCGCATACGGGTGCGGCGATGCGGTCATAGGTCTTAATCCCGTCGACGACTCCCTCGCCAGTGTGACCCGCATACTGGAAGTGTTCCACTCTTTCAAGGAGAAGTGGGCCATCCCAGCTCAATGCTGCGTATTGGCTCACGTCACGACACAAATTCAAGCCGTTCGCGACGGTGCCCCTTCCGACCTGATATTCCAGTCCATAGCGGGATCGGAGAAGGGCAACGAGGCGTTCGGGATGTCGGGCGCCACGCTGCAGGAGGCCGTCGATGTCATGAAGACCATGGGCTGCTCGGTAGGGCCGAACGTGATGTACTTCGAGACGGGACAGGGCTCCGAACTTTCGAGCGACGCCCACAATGGAGCTGACCAGCTCACGATGGAGGCGCGGTGCTACGGGTTCGCGAAGCGTTTCAAACCGTACCTCGTCAACACCGTCGTCGGTTTCATAGGCCCGGAGTATCTTTACGACTCGAAACAAGTCATAAGGGCGGGGCTGGAGGATCACTTCATGGGCAAGCTCACCGGTATATCCATGGGTTGCGACGCCTGTTACACGAACCACATGAAGGCTGATCAGAACGACATCGAAAATCTCTCGGCGCTGCTCGTCGCGGCGGGGTGCAACTACGTCATGGGCGTACCGCACGGCGACGATGTCATGCTGAATTACCAGTGCACCGGTTACCATGAAGCCCAGACACTGCGCACCCTCTTCAACAAGAGGGCCATCCCCGAATTCGATGCCTGGATGATAAAGATCGGGATCATCACGCCCGATGGAGTTCCCACCGATCGTTTCGGCGACGCGTCGATTTTCCTGAAATAACCCCGGAGCCGCGATGGAATACTGGGATCAGTTGGAAGAATGGAGGTAATTCAGATATGTATCAGGAAAACGACATTAAGCAGATGGTGAGAGATGTCCTCCGCGACGTGCTTTCCGAACAGGCGGGCGCGCCCAGGACCGAGAAGAGCGTTTCTGCCGCGCCGCGCGACGATGGTTTCGTTCCCGACATAACGGCCACGTCGACCAAGGAGCAGTTCTTCGTTCCGGCCCCGGCGGATCGCGACGGCTATCTCCATATAAAGGAATTCACACCGGCGCGAATAGGGGTATGGCGGGCCGGCCCGCGTTACAACACGTTCAGTATGCTGCGTTTCCGCGCCGATCACGCCACCGCTCAGGACGCCGTATTCACCGACGTCCCTGAGGAAGTGCTGAAGCAACACAGCTTTCTCTGCGGCCAGAGCCTTTGCGCAAACCGCGACGTGTTCATCACTCGTCCCGATCTTGGCCGCAAGCTCAACGACGAGACGAAGGCGCTTTTCAAGAAGGAACTGCCGCAGAACGCGAAGGTCATGCTGATGACCGGTGACGGGCTGTCGAGCGCCGCACTCGCCGCAAACGCCGAGGATATCATCCCTGCGATCAAGCAGGGATTGAAACAGCAGGGCATTGAAATCGGCGTCATTCCGTTCGTGAAATACTGCCGCGTCGGCGCTATGGACGAAGTAGGCATTCTCACCGGCGCGGAGGTCGTCTGTCTTTTGATAGGCGAGCGCCCCGGTCTTGTGACCGCCGAGTCGATGAGCGCGTATATGGCGTATAAACCGAGCCCCGACAAACCGGAGGCGTGGCGCACCGTCGTCTCCAACATCAACAGGGGCGGTACACCGCCGGCGGAGGCTGGAGCGCACATCGCCGGCATCTTGAAGAAGATACTTGACGCGAAAGTATCCGGCGTGGATCTGAAGCTCTAGGAGAGTGTCCGATGGAATTGACCGATCGAGACCTCATTTCGATACAGGAGGTACGCAATCTCATCTCCGCGGCGGAGGGCGCGCAGCGTCGTCTCGCGGCGATGCCGCAGGACGAGATAGACCATATTTGTGAGGCCATGGCGAGAGCCGGTGAGGAAAACGCGGAGCGCCTGGCCTTTATGGCGAGCGAGGAGACCGGATTCGGACGTCCAGCCGACAAGACGATCAAGAACATCTTCGGGTCGAGGGCGGTGTATGAGTCGGTGCGTGACGTAAAGACCGTCGGAATAATCGAAGAGGACAGTGAGAAGCGGGTGGTCGAGGTAGCCGTCCCTATGGGGGTGATTGCGGCGCTCATCCCATCGACGAACCCGACGTCCACGGTGTTCTTCAAGGCGATCATTGCTATAAAGTCCGCTAACGCCATAATCTTCTCGCCGCATCCCGGAGCCAGGAAGTGCATTGCGGAGGCTGCCAGGATCATGGCGGCCGCCGCCGAAAAAGCCGGGTGTCCGACGGGCGCGATAGCCTGTATTGAGACGCTTACCATGCAAGCGACGGAGGAACTGATGCGGCACGAGCGTGTATCCCTGATATTGGCGACGGGCGGAGCCGCCATGGTGCGCGCGGCTTATTCGTCCGGCAATCCGGCGATCGGCGTCGGACCAGGAAACGCGCCGGCTTTCATAGAGCGCACAGCCGATATCCCGCTCGCCGTAAAACGCATATTGGACTCGAAGACGTTCGACAACGGCACGATATGCGCGTCCGAACAGTCTGTCGTCACCGAGGAAAGCATTCGTGAGCGCGTTATCGCGGAGTTCAAAAGCCAGGGAGGCTATTTCCTGAACGACGCGGAAAAATCCGCCGTGAGTTCGGTGCTCATGAGGAGTTCTGGGACAATGAACCCGGCTATAGTCGGAAAATCACCGCAGTACATCGGCCATCTGGCGCACATACCCGTGCCGGACAATGTCAAGGTTCTGCTGGGATTTGAGACGGAGGTCGGGGACAAGGTCCCGTTTTCGCGTGAGAAGCTCTGCCCCGTGCTCGCCTTTTACACCGAGCGTGACTGGGTGAGCGCGTGTGAGCTGTGTATGCGCATCTTGAACAATGAGGGGGCGGGGCACACACTCGTGATCCACTCCAATGACGAGAGCGTGATTCGCGAGTTCGCGCTTAAAAAACCGGTCAGCCGCCTGCTGGTCAACACGCCGAGCGCGCTTGGAGGAGTGGGAGCCACGACCAATCTCCTGCCCTCGCTGACGTTGGGCTGCGGAGCTGTCGGAGGAAGCTCGTCCTCGGACAACATAGGACCGCTCAACCTGATAAACAGGAGGCGCCTCGCCTATGGAGTGAAAGAATTGGAGGATATACGGCTCGATGAGAGCCATAATGCGCATTGCGCCGACGAGGACAGACTGCTGGAACTCGTTCTCCGGAGATTGCTCGGCAAGATTCAGGGAAACGTTGATTGAATCGCAAAAAATTAAATGATGGGAGTGTTATAAAAATGTCCGAAATGAACATAGCTCTTGGAATGATCGAAACGAAGGGTCTCGTCGCCTCGATAGAAGCCGCCGACGCGATGGTAAAAGCGGCCAACGTGACGCTGATCGGCAAGGTACACGTCGGAGGCGGGCTGGTATCGGTGATGGTCCGTGGGGATGTCGGCGCCGTCAAGGCCGCCACGGATGCCGGAGCCGCTGCCGCGGAGCGTATCGGCGAACTTGTGTCCGTGCACGTGATTCCGCGTCCGCATTCGGAGGTGGAGTTCATTCTGCCGACGCTGAAAGGAGACGCCCGGTAACATCGATTCCCCCGTGATTGGGAGTGGTTTAAATGAGCGTATTGACTGAAGCGGAACTGCGCATTCTCCTGAAGGACGAGGACTTGGACGAACTCAGGGAGTACAGGGTCGCGGCTGATGTTATCGTGACTCCGTCGGCCCGCGGTTATCTCACGGATCATAAAATAGATCTTGTGATAGGCGACAAACGAGTGATCAAGAATCCGCCCGTAAAAGACGCAAGAGAACGCGCGCGCGCGCCGGAACCGAAAAAAACGCGCGTAAACGAACCATCAGGCGTGGAAAAACCGGAGTACATGACTAACCTCAACGCGCACGAACTCGTAAGCAAGGATCATAAGACGATAAAGCTGCGCGGTGGCATCGACGGGTTAGAGGCAAAAATACTTGAGACCCAGATGATATTTCATCAGGGCGGGCGCGCCCATGAATGCCGCGACCTGGGAGAAATTCTGGACTACACGCGGCTCATTATGCGCGGTGAGGTGCTGGGCGAGGAGGTGCCGCCTCCCAATCTCTTCGGCATGGACAGCGCGGAGATAAGGGATCGCTCTCATCATCCACGGAAATATTACGGCGTGCCGCACTTCATGCCGCTCAAGATGGAGGACGGCGAGGTGGTTTTGCGCCTCAATGTGCTGAGAACGATGGTGCGAGAAGTCGAGATATCCGCGTTCGAGGCGTTCAGGGACGAGGCCGGGGTGCCGTCCCGGCAGGACATCTTGACGGCATTGAACCGTATGTCGTCGGCGTTCTACGTGATGATGCTGCGATCGAAGGCGGGTGAGTACGGCTCGTGACGGAACGCGATTTAGCGGAACGAATCTGTCTGCGCGTGATGAAGGAACTCTCGAAACCCCTGATACCCATCGAAGCGTCGGGGCGGCATGTGCACCTCAGGCGGGATGACCTTGACGTGCTCTTCGGCCGGGGACACAAACTGACGCACAGGGGAGATCTGAGCCAGCCCGGGCAGTTCTCCTGCGAGGAACGGGTGCGCGTCGTGGGCCCCAAAGGAGAGTTCTCCAGCGTGATAATCCTTGGGCCGGAGCGTCCGAGGACGCAGATAGAGATATCTCTGACGGACGCCAATATCCTGGGAGTGAACGCGCCCATTCGCCTGAGCGGGGACACGTTTGGGACTCCCGGTATCAGGATCGTCGGTCCGGCCGGAAAGGTCGAGACGGATGACGGGGTTATCGCGGCGAAACGCCACATACACATGACCCTGGAAGATGCCGCGTCTTACGGAGTTCGAGACGGACAGATCGTCTCCGTCAAAATTTACGGGGAGAGAGGGACTACGTTTCACGACGTGGTGCTGAGGGTCTCCCCAAAGTTCGCGACGTATATGCACATCGACTACGACGAGGCCAACGCGTGCGCCTTCACCAAGGGCATGATGGGCTTCCTCGAAGTTTGAGTTTTAGGCGGAGGTGAGCAAATGGAATTCGATGTTGAAAAAATAGTCGATATCGTGACGCGCGAGATATTGCGCAGGCTCGACGATAACGGCCCTGAGAACTCGAAAGTGCTGGTCACGGAAGGATGCCCCGACGACCTGGTCTCCGGCGATTATTCCTGCGTCAGAGGGGACGATGCCGATTCCTGTAAATACGTGATTCTGACAGCGGGCGCCTACATGGCACTCAAGGGCCGCACCGAGCCCAATGACCCGGACGCGCCGGCGCCGTCCCGCTGTGACGGCGGTTTGCCGGATTCGCCGGACGACTGCTGTTCCGGAGCGGTGACGGACCTTCGCGGAAAACGGCTCCTGCACGAACGTGACCTGCGGGAGAAAAACGTTGCGCGCGGATCCGTGGTGAAGGTATCTAAAAAAACGATCGTCACGGCTCTTGCCAATGACTACGCCAAGGGAATCGGCGCCAGGATTGTGAGAGAAAACTGACGAATGAGCGATGCTCTTTATATCGTTGAATACAGCCGCATAAGCCGTGGGATCGTGGTACTGGACAGGATGCGGAAGCGTTCCGGCATCACGGCGTTGTACGCCGCTCCCGTCTGCATAGGCAAATATGTGATAGCGGTCGGGGGCGACGTCGGCGACGTAAGAGAAGCTAAAACCGAGGCTGACGGTCTCGCGGACGGGATGCTCTCCTCCTACTTCATATCTGGGGCACATCCGGATGTGATGGGTTATTTTACCCGCGCGCCCAACCGCGTGCCCGGATCCCCAGAGGCAGTGGGCATATTCGAAACACGTAACATCTCGTCCGGCTTCGTGAGCCTCGACGCAGCGTTGAAGAGCGGCAGTACCGAGATATTGAAAATTTGGATGGGACACTTTATCGGAGGTAAATTCTGCTGGATATTGAGCGGAGAGGTGAGCGAGGTGTCCTCGGCTTTGCAAGCCGCGGAGCGTACCTTGTCGGGCAAAGAGATAGCCGGGAGCGAGCTGATCCCCCGCCCGGACGCGTCCGTTACAGCGCTGTTCAAGTCGTCCAGCGCCTCTATAATGCGTACCGGAGAATAATCGGAAACAGCGCCGGGGTTTATGTTCGGGGTTGCGCGAATAAAATATGCATTCCGGAGGTGAGGCGGTGAGTCTTCTTGAGATGGTATATGAAGCCGGGGTCGTAGGCGATGGTGGCGCCGGTTTCCCGACGCACAAAAAACTCTCCGGCAGGTTCGACACTGTAATAGTGAACGCTGCCGAGTGCGAACCTCTGCTCGCGTCCGACCGCTGCGTAATGAGGAACTATGCCGCGATGGTAGCGGAAGCCCTGTCGGACATCCAGAGAGAAACGGGGGCAAGCCGCGTTGTGGTCGGGACCAAAACGAAATACGAACGCGAGATCGCGGCGCTCCGAAGCGCGTTCGCCGAGGCCGGCATTGATTTTGAAATCTTCGGCTTGAGCGGTTTTTACCCGGCGGGCGACGAACAGATAATGATATACGAAATAACGGGCCGCACCGTTCCGCCGGGAGGCATTCCGCTCGCGCTGGGGATAGTAGTCTTGAACGTCACCACAGTCCTTGATATTTGGAGAGCGTTGCGCGGCATTCCGGTCACGGAGAAATTCGTCACAGTCACCGGGGAGGTAAAGCACCCCGTCATCTTGAAGGTGCCGGTCGGGACGCGTGTGACCGAATGCGTTGCCGCCGCCGGAGGAACGACGGTCGATCCGTGGATGCTGATCAAGGGCGGCCCGATGATGGGCCGTCATTTTGACATGAAGGAAGCCGAGTCTCAAACGATAGGAAAGGCGGACGGGGGGCTGATAGTGCTCTCTTCCGATCATGCGCTCCCGACTTTTTCAAGAAAACCTTTGAAGCGGATGATAAACGAGGCGAAGTCGGCCTGCATTCAGTGCTCGTACTGCACGGAGCTATGCCCTCGTTATCTCATAGGCCATAAAATACGGCCCCACAGAGTTATGAGAAGCATCGCGACCGGAACGAACCAGAACGACCTCGCGGACGCCATGCTCTGCTGCGAGTGCGGAATCTGCGAGCTGTTCTCATGTCCGATGCAGCTCAGCCCCAGACGGATCAACATGCACGTCAAGAGCATATTGCGATCGAGCGGGGCGAAACTGGAGAATCAGTCGATTTACCCCGAACAAACACATGTCCGGGATTACAGGAGGATTGCTCAAAAACGCTTCATCGCGCGCCTCGAATTGGGGAAGTATGATCATCACATTGACGATGTCGGCGAATATGAGCCTGAGACAGTGTCGATTCCGTTGAAACACGGCGTTGGGCGTCCGTCCGAGCCGGTGGTATCCGTGGGAGATGTGGTGAATCGCGGCGACGTAGTCGCTTCCGTCCCGTTCGCCGACGTGGGCTGCGTGATTCACGCTTCCATCGGCGGTGTAATCACCTGCACGGACGGATGCATCGGTATCGCGAGAAAAGAGGGGGCACGGACATGATCACGAGTATCGGCCTTATAGAATTTAACAGCATAGCGCGAGGCATAGAGAGCGCAGATGCCATGCTGAAGGCTGGAACGGTCAGCCTGGTGTTCTCGAAGCCCGTATGCCCAGGTAAATACCTGACGCTCGTTTCCGGGGACGTCGGAGCCGTAAAGACTTCCATCGCGTCGGGGCTCGATAAAGGCGGGAGCAGCGTGGTGAACAGCCTCATCATACCCAGGATCCATCCCAACGTGATACCGGCCATAAACGCCACCACCGAGATAGAAGGGACGGATGCTGTCGGAGTCGTCGAGTATTTCGACATAGTCAGCGCGATAGTCGGAGCGGACGCAGCCTCCAAAGCCGCCAGCGTTAAACTAATGGAACTCAGGCTCGGCATGGGGATCGGCGGGAAAAGCTATTTTTCGATGTGCGGGCAGGTGAGCGACGTCAAGAGCGCCGTTCAGGCCGCGATGGCCGACTCGGAGGAGCGGGGCGCCATAGTGAACAGTTGTGTCATACCTTCACCGACACCCGAACTCTTCAACGAAATGTTGTAAACATGGCTCTGGACATTCGTCTTTCACTCGGAATATCAGATGATATCGGCGGATACGAGGAGGTTTTTCGTGACAGCGCCCTTTACTCGCGCTATTTCGCCGATGACGACAGGCTGGTCCGGACGCTGCTGTACGCGCTGGAGCGCCGCGAGCTGTGGGTAGCCGCTAACGGCGCGAGCGGCGGGATAATTGGCGTTATGCAGGTTCAAATGACGGGTTTTTTCGGTGCTTTCCCTTATCTCGCGCTGCTGGGCGTTAAAAAGGAGTGGAGGGGCAAGGGAGCCGGCCGCTTCATGATAGCGGCGTTCGAGGAAGCCGCCCGTCAAGGCGGATACCGCAAGACGTCGATAATGGCGAGTTCCTTTAATCCGAGAGCGGCAAACTTGTACCGGTCGCTCGGTTACAAAAAAATCGGATATCTGGAGGACGCGTTCAAAAAAGGCATAGGAGAGTACATATTCGTAAAAACGCTGCAATAATTACGCGGTGGCGAAACTATATATTTTTATCATCGCCTATCCAAAAAAGAACGCGGCACGGCTTGCGCCGTGCCGCGTTCTTTCACCCGCAAGACGCGCGGGGCGTCACTCGATGTACCTCCAGTAGTTCACTATCTGGTCGTTTGGGGCGATGAGGGGACCTTCCGTGTCGCTGCCTCCCAATTCCGTTATCTCCAGCGTATTCGGCAGATCGCTCTCACTCAGCGAGTCCTCTGCCGATGTCGCGGCGCCGATGGACGCGCTGGCTTCCGCTGGGCTGAGGCGTTCGTAATGCACCAGAAGCGTCTCTTTTTTGCCCTCCTTGGAGTGCGTGAAGCCCGTTATCTTGAGCCCCTTGAACTCCAGATATTTGTCGTGTCCTTCACTCCACGTCGCGGCTCTCCCTGTGTCCAGGCCCACTACGTAAAGCCTCGTGACGCCGTTTTTCTGGCCCGAGTCGCACGCCGCGTTTCCGCTCTCGATTTTCTCTTCCTGAAACGTCGCCGCGTAGAGTTTTCCGTTGATCATAATGGGAACCGTCGTCACGTATTCATCCTCGAAACGGGCGTACGGTTTCCTGAGAGGAATGTACCAACCCCTGTCGCCGGAATTGATGGAGGAATCGCCGTCGGCGGCGTCTACGGAAGTCCACTCGTTCCTCCTGGTTTTGCCGTAGTTCGATGATTCGCTGTCCGCCAGCTCGGGCAGTTTGAAGCTGAAGATCACTTGGTCCTTGTTGCGTATCATAGTGTCTTTCTCTTCGGTCTTGCCCTTCGTGCCGACATTCGACGTGCCCCCCGCTACCCACTTGTCGCCGCGGTCCAC